>NZ_CP085224.1:500000-800000 GCF_044803115.1 Caenispirillum salinarum
GGCTTGTGTGTAAGAACCGGAACGGCATGGAAAGGCCGGCCAGAGCGGGTGATAGCCCCGTACGGGTAGAAAGCGCACAAGTCCTCGAGTAGGGCGGGACACGTGAAATCCTGTCTGAACATGGGGGGACCACCCTCCAAGGCTAAGTACTCCTTGACGACCGATAGTGCACCAGTACCGTGAGGGAAAGGTGAAAAGCACCCCGACAAGGGGAGTGAAAGAGAACCTGAAACCGGATGCCTACAAGCAGTCGGAGGGGCCATGAGCCCTGACGGCGTACCTTTTGTATAATGGGTCAGCGACTTAGTTTTGCGAGCGAGCTTAAGCCGTTAGGTGTAGGCGAAGCGAAAGCGAGTCTGAACAGGGCGTTCAGTTCGCAGGACTAGACCCGAAACCGAGTGATCTAGCCATGGGCAGGTTGAAGGTGGAGTAACACCCACTGGAGGACCGAACCCACGTCTGTTGAAAAAGACGGGGATGACCTGTGGTTAGGGGTGAAAGGCCAATCAAACTCGGAAATAGCTGGTTCTCCGCGAAAGCTATTTAGGTAGCGCGTCGCGTGATTACCTGCGGGGGTAGAGCACTGGATCGGGACGGGGGGCGCGAGCCTTACCAACTCGAACCAAACTCCGAATACCGCAGAGTACAGCGCGGCAGACAGACTCCGGGTGCTAAGGTCCGGGGTCAAAAGGGAAACAGCCCAGACCACCAGCTAAGGTCCCCAAGTCATGGCTAAGTGGGAAAGGATGTGAGACGGCCAAAACAACCAGGAGGTTGGCTTAGAAGCAGCCATCCTTTAAAGAAAGCGTAACAGCTCACTGGTCTAACTAGCTGTCTTGCGCCGAAGATGTACCGGGGCTCAAGCCATGCACCGAAGCTGTGGACGTGTCTTTGACACGTGGTAGCGGAGCGTTCCGTAGGCCTGTGAAGGTGAACCGTGAGGTTTGCTGGAGGTATCGGAAGTGAGAATGCTGACATGAGTAGCGATAAACAGGGTGAGAAACCCTGTCGCCGAAAGTCCAAGGGTTCCTGCGCAAGGCTAATCCGCGCAGGGTGAGCCGGCCCCTAAGGCGAGGCCGAAAGGCGTAGTCGATGGGAACCAGGTTAATAGTCCTGGGCCTGTGGGAAGTGACGCGCCCCAAAAGTTGTATGCCCTTATCGGATTGGGCGTGCAGCGAAGGGGGGCCTGGAAATAACTCCCACGTACAGACCGTACCCGAAACCGACACAGGTGGACTGGTAGAGTATACCAAGGCGCTTGAGAGAATGGTGTTGAAGGAACTAGGCAAAATGCCCCCGTAACTTCGGGAGAAGGGGGCCTTCCCGTCGGGCAACCGGCGGGGAGGGGCACAGACCAGGGGGTGGCGACTGTTTACTAAAAACACAGGGCTCTGCGAAGTCGCAAGACGACGTATAGGGTCTGACGCCTGCCCGGTGCCGGAAGGTTAAGAGGAGGGGTTCACGCTCTGAATCGAAGCCCCGGTAAACGGCGGCCGTAACTATAACGGTCCTAAGGTAGCGAAATTCCTTGTCGGGTAAGTTCCGACCTGCACGAATGGCGTAACGACTTCCCCGCTGTCTCCAACACCAACTCAGCGAAATTGAAATCTCCGTGAAGATGCGGAGTTCCCGCGGTTAGACGGAAAGACCCCGTGAACCTTTACTATAGCTTCGCAGTGGCGTCAGGGTTCGAATGTGTAGGATAGGTGGGAGGCTTTGAAGCCGAAGCGCTAGCTTCGGTGGAGCCGTCCTTGAAATACCACCCTTTCGGACCTTGACGTCTAACCGCCGCCCGTGATCCGGGTGCGGGACCCTGCGTGGTGGGTAGTTTGACTGGGGCGGTCGCCTCCCAAAGAGTAACGGAGGCGCGCGATGGTGGGCTCAGGCCGGTCGGAAATCGGTCGTCGAGTGCAAGAGCAGAAGCCCGCCTGACTGCGACATCGACGGATGGAGCAGAGACGAAAGTCGGTTCTAGTGATCCGGTGGTCCCGCGTGGAAGGGCCATCGCTCAACGGATAAAAGGTACTCCGGGGATAACAGGCTGATACCGCCCAAGAGTCCACATCGACGGCGGTGTTTGGCACCTCGATGTCGGCTCATCACATCCTGGGGCTGGAGCAGGTCCCAAGGGTACGGCTGTTCGCCGTTT
This sequence comes from Caenispirillum salinarum, assembly GCF_044803115.1. Classification (GTDB taxonomy): domain Bacteria; phylum Pseudomonadota; class Alphaproteobacteria; order Rhodospirillales; family Rhodospirillaceae; genus Caenispirillum; species Caenispirillum salinarum_A. Next base: position 502,150 of record NZ_CP085224.1, read on the forward strand.
AAAGTGGTACGTGAGCTGGGTTTAGAACGTCGTGAGACAGTTCGGTCCCTATCTGCCGTGGGTGTAGGATGTTTGAGAGGATCTGTCCCTAGTACGAGAGGACCGGGATGGACGTACCTCTGGTGTACCAGTTGTCGCGCCAGCGGCACCGCTGGGTAGCTATGTACGGACGGGATAACCGCTGAAAGCATCTAAGCGGGAAACCCACCTCAAAACGAGACATCCCTGAGAGCCGTGAAAGACCATCACGTCGATAGGCCGGGTGTGGACGCGCAGCAATGCGTGCAGCTAACCGGTACTAATCGCTCGATAGGCTTCAAGTCCCGCCCGCAGCGGCAAGCGCGGCGCGGTGCTCTCCGAAACACACATGCGTTCCCAGCATCCTGACCGCTCAGGCATGAGCGGCCGCTTCACAGGCTTTTGCCGTGCGCTTGCGCGTGCGGTGTGTGTTTGGACGACCTGGTGGTCATGGCGTGGGTGCCACTCCCGATCCCATCCCGAACTCGGCCGAGAAACCCCACAGCGTCGATGGTACTGCGTCCTAAGGCGTGGGAGAGTAGAACGCCGCCAGGTCTTCCAAGCGCACCCCGTAACACCCGGCCGCCGCACAGGCCCGCACCGACCTCTTCCGATGATCCCGTCCCAGAACCCGCCGGCGAACGGCCGACACACCAACACCAACACCAACACATCCTGCCGCGGGGTGGAGCAGTCCGGTAGCTCGTCAGGCTCATAACCTGAAGGTCGCAGGTTCAAATCCTGCCCCCGCAACCACCGACATGAAAAAACCCGCCGTCTTCGCGACGGCGGGTTTTTCCATGGCCGGAGCAGAGGTCGGGCTTCCAGGCTGTTGGTCCTTTGGCGCACGATTCGCGGCTCGCGGCTCGTGACCGGTTGTGCGGCGTCGGTCACCAGCCCGCCAATTCCCCCCGCATGACGATAACCCCCGGTTCTGAGTGGCCCGCAAGGTGTTCGGCTGCGCCGCGCTGGCGCCGGCAAGGACGCCCGCTGCCTTGCAAGCCCAGGTCCTGGAGGGGCGCGGCAGGCTTTCACCGCGCCATCTGGATCCGCCGTCCGCCGTTCCCGCGGCGTCACCCTCCTGCCGCCTGCGGCTGTGCCGGAACCCGTCATAGTCGCTGTTTTGGAAGCATATGGTTCGCACCGCATGCAGAATTTCGCTTGCCAGTTGAGGCCTTAAAAAAAACGTTGTTATCTCTAAAACCTGTCGGTACTCATGTGCTCTCAGCACCACTTTAGGGGCAAGTAATGCCTCTTTCGAATGGCGGGCAGGCATGACGACGGACGACAAGCAGAATCAGGGTACCGACAATCGCGATGTCATTGAGGAAGTGACGGAGGAAGTCGTGCAAGTGGGGCGGCCGTGGCTCGGCATTGCCATCGCTTGCGTGGTGGCCGCCGTTCTGCTGGTGATCCTCGCGATCCCGGGCATCCTGCTCTTTCCCCGTCCACCGGCCAGCGACGATCGCCTGGTGGCCGCCCAGCGCGACGCCAACGACGCCCTCGAGGAACGCCTCAGGGAACTGCGGATGCTCGCGGAAAATGCCGTGTGCGTCGAAGGTGGAACCTTGTACGGCGACAGCGGCAACGGCCTGACGCTGACCCCGCTGGATGCCGCCCTGCGCCCTCCGGCACCGCGCATCGAAAGCCTACCCGCGCCGCCCGAGGCCGTCCCGCCCGGCAGCCCCGACGGCAGCCTCGTCGGCCTGATGGACCGCTCCACCGCCCTCGTCCTCGCGCCCTCGGCGGATGGATCGGGCGTCGGCACGGGCACCGGCTTCTTCGTGGCTCCCGGCGTGCTGGTGACCAACCGTCATGTGGTCGAGCAGGGCAGCGGCACCGCCCTGGTCATCAACCACGAGGCCGGCACCGCCATGGAGGCGACCGTGGCCGCCATGACGCCCAACAGCGACTTCGGTCAGCCCGACTTTGCCATCCTAACCGTGCCGGGCGCCGAGTCGCTGCCGCACCTGAGCATCGCGCAGGAGGTCGAGCGCATGCAGCCGGTGATCGCGGCGGGGTTCCCGGGTCTGGTCACCGAGACCGACGAAAGCTTCCGGCAGTTGATGAGCGGCGATCTTTCGTCGGCGCCGGAGGTCTCGTTCACCGACGGCATCGTGACGGCCCGCCAGGGCGGCGCCGGCGTCGAACTGATCCTGCACAGCGCGGCCATTTCCCCCGGTAACAGCGGCGGGCCGCTGATCGACATGTGCGGCAACGTCGTCGGCGTGAACACCTTCGTGCGGTCGGAGGAAACCTTCCGCCGCATGAACTACGCGCTGTCCCATGACGTTTTGGCGGAGTTCCTGGCCGCCAACGGTGTTGCCATGCGGCGGCCGGCCGAGGCCTGCCAGCCGCCGGCCGCGTCCCCGCCGGCTCCGTCGCTGCCCATGCCCGAAGGCGGTGCCGGTGGCGCGCCAGCGCCGGAGGCCGAGGCAGGCGCGGGTGCCGATGCCGCGCCGTCGGCCCCGGCCGCGTCCGAGTAAGCGCCATGAGCCGCCACGTCATCGCAGAAACGACGCTGGACGGGCTGCGGCCGGTCGGCGTCGGCCAACGCCGTACGCTCGACGCCTGGGACCAGATCGTCGCCTTCCTGGAACACGACGGCCAACTCGGGCCCGACCATGCGGCCTTGTTCGCCGAGCCGGTCGTTGACGAAAACGGTGCGGTCGAGTGGTACGCGCCGCGCGACAGCGAGTCCGAGGCCGTACCCGTATCGAGCCTGCCGGAAGCGGAGCAGGATAGCGTTCGCGCCGAGGCGGCCCGGCTGACCGACGCGATCAGCGCCCGCGCCGATGCGTTGCGCGAGAGCACGCGCGAGGAGGACAAGCGCCTGGGCGAGACCCTGGCGACGGCCCTGTTCGTGCCCGAGGACACCGACGTCCTGTACGTCCAGGATGGCCGGCCGGTGCTGGTCAACTGGGGAACGTTGAAGGACGTCGCGGCGCCCCGGCTGAGCGTGCTCGACGAGGTCGTGCGTCCGCGCGCGCCCGAGCCTGTCCGCCCGCCTCCGCCGCCGATCCTGCGGCGGATCAGCCGCATCCTGGTTGACCGCCGGTGGCGCTGGTGGAACCTGCTGTGGGTGCTGTTCGCCCTGCTGATGACGGCAATCATGGTGCTGCTGCTGTGGGGCTGTGCCCTGGGCATTCCGTTCGGCAACACCTTCCTGTCCTACTGCCCGCAGCCCCCCACCCTGAGCGATGATCTGGCGGCGGAGCGCCGACGCGGCGTCGAACTGCAGGCGGAGATCGACCGGCTGGAGGACCAGCTGGCCGACCTGCCGCGCTGCGTGCCGCGTGAGCCGCCGCCGCCGCCGCCGCCGCCGCGGGTGGCGCCCGAACCGCCGCCCGCGCCGGCGCCGGCGCCGGAAGAGTCCGAGTTCGATCGCCGGCGCGAGGAAGCCGGGGGTGCGTCGGGCGACATCACGGTCACCCTGATCTGGGACGGCAACAGCGACCTCGACCTTGTCGCGCGCTGCCCCGACGGCTCGCAGATCGACTACACCCAGCGCTCGTCGTGTGGGGGTGAACTTGACGTCGATGCCAACAACCAGTCGTCGAGCATCATGCCGAGCCCGGTGGAGAACGTGTTCTGGCCGGATGGGGAGGCGGCGCCCGGCGTCTACCGCGTGTTCGTCGATAACTACGAGGGCCGCAGCGCCGGCAACGCGCCGGTCCCATTCCAGGTGCGCGTGACCATCGGCGGCGACGTGCAGGAGTACTCCGGCGAGGTCGCAGAGCCCGGCGGCGCGGTCCCTGTCACTGAATTCACCATCGAATGACCCTGGCCGCCGATAGCCGGACTGCCTGAACGGGAAGAGCAATGCTGAAGAAACTGACCGATTTCCCCGATGTCATCACGCTGGTGCCCAACAGCGGCATTCAGATGCTCGACTTCGGCCTGAAGTTGTCCGATCTGAGCAAGCTGTCCCGATCGTTCTGGCCGGAAAAGCGCGACGAGAAGGACCCGGACGGCGGCACGGTCATCCACCTGCATCCGCTGCGGGAGGTGGACGACAGCCACGTTTACGTGAACGACGAGTACCCCGAGGGCCGCGTCGCGCCCACCGAGGAGGTCAACTCCTATCGCGCCGGCCCGGCCCTTGCCATCCTCGACAGCGAGTGGCTGCCGGTCCCGGTGTTGCGCAGCCGCACGACGACCAAGCAGAACGCCGACGCCTATGATCGCGGGCCCATCGGCTGGGCGCGGCTCCGCACGGCGGCGCTGAACGAACCCGACGAGCACGGCAACACCCACCGCGTCACCATCGCCTTCGACACCACGCTGGGCGCGCCGAAGCGGGAAAACGCGCCGTATCTGGCGCCGGAGCCGCGCGATGCCCAGGACCCGGTGGAGTTCCAGCTGGTCTCCGATCCGGAGGCCATCATGTTCTTCCTTGAGGCGCGGCCCATCCGCCGTTGGCTGAAGGACCGCTTCCTCGCCTGCATGGCGCGCCACCGCGGCCGCCCGGTGCCGGAGGAGGATATTGATCCCGGCGAATACTGGGCGCAGTACGTCATGCTGATCGAGGCGGTGAACGCGGCCTGCAAGGTGCCGCGCATCAAGCTTATCGATACCGTCAGCAGCCCGGCGTCCCTGCGTCCCATCGAGGTCGATCTGGTGATCGACGTCGGCAACAGCCGCACCTGCGGCATCCTGATCGAAAAGGCGCGGGACGAGGAGCAGCTCGACATCAGCGGCGCGACCCGTCTGGAGCTGCGGGACCTGACCCGTCCGCACCTGGCGTACTCCGACCCGTTCGAGACGTGGGTGGAGTTTTCCCCCGCGCGCTTCGGCAGCTATGCCCATGCCCGCCGGACCAGCCAGCAGAACGCTTTCTGGTGGCCCAGCCTGGTGCGCATCGGTCCCGAAGCCTCGTGGCTGGCGGCGCGGTCCGACGGCACCGAAGGCATCACGGGCCTGTCCAGCCCGAAGCGCTACCTGTGGGACAAGGAGGCGCGGCAGCAGCCCTGGTCCAACACCCGCGGGCTGACGCCGCCGGGCGAGGACCCCGAGGAGATCAAGGGGCCGATGACCGCCGAACTGACCGAAGACGGGCACCTTCTCGGCGGCGCCGGCCGCACGGTGGGAACGTCGCCGCGGTACTCGCGGGCGTCGCTTTACACCCTGATGCTGGTGGAGCTTCTGTCCCACGCGCTGGTGCAGATCAACTCGCCGGGCCTGCGCAGCCAGCGCGCCAACCGCGACATCCCGCGGCGCCTGAACAACCTGATCCTCACCCTGCCGTCGGCGACGCCGCTGGCCGAGCAGAAGGCGCTAAAGCGGTTCGCCAGCGACGCCTGGGAACTGCTCGCGCGGATCATGCGGTGGGGAGAGAAAGACCCGCTGCACAAGACCCCCACCATCCGCATGGACTGGGACGAGGCGACCTGCACGCACTTGGTCTACCTGCACAACGAAATCAACTGGAAATACCAGGGGCAGCCGCGGGAGCTGTTCGACCTGCTCGGCGGCGGGCGGAAGGGCCCCGATGGTGGTCCGGCGCTGCGCATCGCCAGCATCGACATCGGCGGCGGCACCACCGACCTGATGATCATCGAGCATGAGGTGGAAGGCAAAAGCATCGTCCACCCGCGCCAGTTGTTCCGCGAGGGCTTCCGCCTGGCCGGCGACGACATCGTCAAGACCGTCGTCGAGCAACTGGTCCTGCCCCGGTTCGTCGAGCATTTGGCAGAGTGCGGCCTGTCGTCGGCCGCCGCTCACGGGCTGATCACCGATCTGTTCGGCGGCGACCGCGAGGGCACGGCCGAGCAGGACCGGACGCTTCGCGTGAACTTCGTCAAGCAGGTGCTCACGCCGGCGGCCCTGGGCCTGCTGGGAGCTTACGAGGCGGTGGACGGCCGCCGCACGGCCGGCGAGGAAACCTTCAAGGTGGGCGAGCTTCTGGCCGCCGGACATCCGCCGCAGGCGCATGTCCGGGCCTATCTGGAGCGCGAGGCCGAGCGGCGCGGCGCGGCCGACTTCCGCATTGAGGACGTGACCCTGACCATGGCGCCGCGGCGTATGGCCGCCGAGGTCTCGGCAGTGATCGGCGGCATGCTCGACGACCTCTGCGACGTCGTCCGCCACTACCAGTGCGACCTTCTGCTGCTGTCCGGCCGGCCGTCGCGGCTGCCCGTCGTGCGCGACCGCATCAACACCAGCCTTCCGGTGCCCCCGAACCGGGTGGTGGCGATGCACAAGTACGAGGTCTTCAACTGGTATCCGTTCCGGTCCAACGACTTCCGCATCCGCGACCCGAAGACGACCGCGGCCGTCGGCGCCATGCTGTGCCTCATGTGCGAGGGTCGCATGCCGGGCTTTTTCATGAAGTCCAGCGAGATCAAGATGAAGTCCACCGCCCGCTACCTGGGCGTGATGAATCAGCGCGGCGAGATCACTGACGACAACGTCCTGATCCACAACGTGGACTTCGACACCGGAGACGGCGTGGTCGGTTTCGAGCTGAAAATGGAAGGTCCGACCTTCATCGGCTTCCGCCAGTTGCCGCTGGCCCGCTGGAAGACGACGCCGCTGTACTACCTGACCTTCCGAGACCATGACCGCCTCGCCAAGCTGCGGCCGCCCATCACGGTTAAAATGGAGCGGCAGGTGCTGGAGGAGGGCGCCGACGAGGCGGGGCTGGAGGCCTTCAAGGTCGTCGACGCCGAGGACGCGGACCGAAAGACGTGCCGCAACTGGATCAAGTTCCGCCTGCAGACCCTGCGCAACGAGGCGCAGGGCGATTCCGGGTACTGGCTGGACAGCGGCGTGCTGCGCATCGCGCCGACGGCCGGCAAGTAATCGAACCAGTTCAGGGGCAAGAGGAAAACCATGCTGCGTGACAAAGATGCCGTCCTGGGCAAGCAGTGCAAAGACATGGCGACGGCGTGCAGGCAGGCGCTGGGCTGGTTCGCCGACAACGAAAAGATCGTCGGATACCGCCGCGCCAATCTGGAGCGTCTTTTCAAGAAGAACGCCGTCGAGGCCCTGAAGCTGGCGAATGCCGCCGAACGGCCCATGTCGGTGGGCGTTTTCGGCGCCAGCCAGGCCGGCAAGTCGTTCCTGACCGGCAGCTTCATCGCGCCGAAGGACAACCCCATCAAGGTGATCTTCGGCGACGAGAAGAACCCGGTGCGCATGGACTTCCTGAGCGAGGTCAACCCCACCGGCGGCGACGAGACGACCGGCCTGGTGACGCGCTTTTCCATCCGGCACCGCCGGCCGCCGTCGAACGACTACCCTGTCACCCTGCGCCTGCTGACCGAAGGCGACATCATCAAGATCCTGGCCAACACCTTCGTGCTGGACCTGCGCGCCAAGCCGGAGCGCGTCTTCAGCCAGGCGATCCTCACGGAACTCACCGGCGCGGCCGAGAGCGTGCGGCAGGACGCGGTGCAGCCGGGCCTTTCCGTCGAGTCCATCCTGGACCTGGAGCAGTACATCCAGGAGGAACTGGAGGACCATCCGCTCAACAAGGAAGAGGCGCTGCGCGAGGAATACTGGCTGACGCTGGAACGTCTCGCGCCGAACCTCAAGGCGGCGGAACGGGCCAGGCTGGTGGCGCCGCTGTGGGGCGAAATCCCCGAGTTCACCGACCTTTACCTCGAACTGCGGGGCGCGCTGGACAGCATCGGCCACCCGGGTTTCGTCTACGTGCCGCTGGCCGCCATCCGCGACCGCGCGCGCGGCGTGCTGCACGTCCAGACCATCTACCACCTCGATCCGGCCAACGAGGACGGCAGCTTTGCGCAGGACGGCGTGGACCAGGTGACCGTCATGGCGGAGAACGGCCGCACCGCCAGCCTGCGCAAGGCGGTGGTCACGGCGCTGACGGCGGAACTTCTGGTGACGCTGGAAGACAAGCCCTGGCCGTTCCTCGAGCACACCGACCTGCTGGACTTCCCCGGCGCCCGCGGCCGTGAAAGCAAGACGGCGACGGAGTTCTTCCGGGGCGGCGAGGACACCAAGCCGCAGAACCGCGCCTATTGCTTCCTGCGCGGCAAGATCGCCGTGCTGTTCGACAAGTATTCGGCCGAGCTGGATCTGAACACCATGCTCCTGTGTTCGGACGACCGCAACCAGGAGGTCCGCAAGCTGGCGGAGTTGATCCAGCGCTGGGTGGCCCGCACGCACGGCGCCACGGCGCAGGATCGCCTGAACTGCAAGACCGCCCTGATGCTCTGCATGACCAAGGCGGACACCCTGTTCGATCGTAAGGCCGGCGCCACCATGGAGGAGTCGGTGTCGGCGCGTCTGAGGAAGGACATCACGTTCTACCAGTCGTGGATGAAGCGGTGGGCCGGCGACCAGCCCTTCGACAACGTGGTGTTCGCGCGGAACCCCAAGTTCCAGCGCCGCGACCTGTTCGCCTACGAGGACGCGCCCGAGGGCGCACCGGAAGGGTTCGTGCCGCAGGAGACCGGCCTGCTGGACGTGCCGGAGATGGAACGGTTCAAGCAGACCTTCCGCGAGATCAGCTTCGTGAAGGAGCACGTTGCCGATCCCGACGAGAGGGTCGACGCCATCCTGTCGCTGAATGACGGCGGTATTTCCTACATCGCCAGGAAGCTGGCGCCGACCTGCGACCCGGACCTCAAGTTCAACCAGATCCGCCCGCGCGCCCTGTCGCTTGCCGAGCGCATGCGCAACACGCTGACGGAGTTTTACGAGGCCGGAGACGTCGCGCAGCGCGTGGCCGAACGACGGGCCGAGGCCATGAAGGTGGTCAAGTGCCTGCAGTCCAAGGTTGCGCTCATCGGCCAGTTCATCGCCGCCCTTGAGACCGACGAAGACACCATGGCGACCGTCTTCCTGGACGTGGCACGCGGTGAAAACGGCGATACGGCGCCGGCGGACTCCGCCGCCGAGGCGGTGCCCGCCATGGCGGACGCGGGCTTCGACGGCACGGCGGCCATCGATCTCGGGGACCTGTTCGACGAGGGCGACGGAGCCGGCGCCGCGCCTGCCGCGGGCGAGGAGACCGCGCCGGTCAAGCAGGGCCTCGCGGCGCTCTATGGCGAGGCGGCCGTCCGGCGCTGGCTGATGCGGATCAGCGACGCGGCGCAGAATGCCAAGCTGACCCAGACCTACGGGATGGGGCCGGCCGAGTTCGCCGCCGTGGTGCAGGAACTGGAGATCGCCGCACGCCGGTACAAGGTCGCCAACCGCATTGCGGAACTGGTGCAGCCCATCATCCAGTACCACCAGCGTCCCGACGAACACATGCACCGCGTCGCCATGGTTTCGGCCATGGAGATCAACCGCCTCGTCAACTTCCTCGGCCGTGATCGACCCGAGGCCGAGAACAAGGGCGATGTCCTGTTCAAGCGCGAGGCGCCGGAGGTGGTCGACGGCCTGCCCGTGCTGCCCACCGACAACAACGAGCTTCGCCGGGTGCGCGGGGCGGCGCTGCGCGACTGGCTGAAGGGGCTCGTCCTGCTGGCCGAGGAGAGCGCGGCCTCCAATGAGGGCGGGGTCATCGACGTCGAGCAGAACGCCCGCATGGGCAGCATCATCGCGCTTGTTCCGGCGGAGGTCGCACAGTGAGTCACGGCATGAAGATAGAGCAGGACCCGGCCCATCCCGGCGGCGGCTTTGCGCGGCTGGTCCTGCCCGGCAAGGCGGGCGACGCCCGGAAGAGGCCGCGGGTCACCATCACCCGGCAGAGCAACAGCGACAGTTGCCTGGGGCACGCCGGCTGGCAGGCGGCGGAGCACCAGTTCAAGCCGCGCAAGATCCGCGTCGAAGGCTCGTCCCTCGTGCTGATTCTCGGCCCCGAGATCGTCGACAACGTCGACGAATTCACGGGCGTGACCGTGTCGGTGCCGCCGCTCAAGGTTTCCGAACAGCTCCGCTGGCCCTCGCTCATGCCGGCGACGGACCTTGATGCGGAGGGCGACGGCCAGAATTTCGTGGACGACGGTGCCGAGCCCCCTATCGAATACGACGGAGGCGCCAAGCCGCCGGCGTCCGAGACGCCGTCCGAGCCGACACCGGACCCGGTCCCCGATCCCAAGCCGGAACCCGATGCGGTGCCCCGCCCCGGACCGGCGCCGCAGCCGAAACCGACGCCCGAGCCCAAGCCCGAGCCGCAGACGGCTCCGAAACCGGAGACGGGCCCGCAGCCGGGCCCGCAGACGCCGGGGCCTGCGCCGACGACCGACGTGAACGACCTTCTTCTCCAGCAGAAGAAGGAGCGCGAGGCAATCCAGCGGGAACGGGAGGCCAAGCAGGCCCCGCAGCCCGAGCCGCCGGTCCCGCAGCCCGAGCCGAAGCCGCAGGACGGCGGCGGAACCGTCGAGGGCGGTGACGGCGAGGTCGAGACGTCGCCGGAACCTGAAAAGAAGCCGATCCCCGATCCCGTCCCCGGCCCGGACCCGACGGTCGACCCGGAGCAGACGGCCGGAAAGCGCCGGCCGCTCTGGCCGTTCATCCTGCTGATCGTCGTGCTCCTCGCCGCGCTGGGGGGAGCCGCCTACGCCTTCCGCGACGAGATCACCGCCTTCGTGGAGGACATGACGGGCGCCGCCGACGCTGATCCGGCGCCCGGAGCAGGCGACACGGCTCCCGCCGAGGAAGCGGAGCCCGCCGACGCCGACGCGGCGCCGGCCGTGGACAGCAGCCTGTCGCCGGCAGAGCGCTACGACATGGCGATGGCGGCCCTGCGCGCCGGCGATCCGGACACGGCGGTGCCGCTTCTCCGTGCCAACGCCGGTGACGGTCACGCCCCGTCCATGGGCGCGCTGGCGGAGCATTACGCGGACATCGATCCGGGCGAGGCCCTGCGCCTGGCGGCGGATGCCTGTGAGCAGGGGCTCGCCGATGGCGCCGGCCTGCTGGATCAGGTGCAGTCCACGATCACGGCTCAGGCCGACCGTGGCGATGCCATGGCGCGCCTTGCCCTGGACATTGATCTCGGCGCGGCTGCGGCCGCCTGCGCCCCGTAATCCCCAGGAGAACAACCATGTCAGCCCGCTTCACATCGCAGGGTGTCGTTCTTGCCCGGTGGACCAGCCGCGCCATCATGCTCGCGGCGCTTGCCTGCGCGCCGCTGGCCGTTTCCGGCCCGGCGGCGGCCGAGCCTCTGCTGGTGCCCGGGAAGACCGACATCTATCAGCGCGTCCTCACCCGTCCTGACGCGACGATCACCGGCGCAGTGGGCGGCGCGTCCGTCGACGAGCCGGCCGCCTTCTCGGCCTATTATGTCTTCGCGCGCGAAGCCGGCGCCGACGGCGAGTGGCTCCAGGTGGGGCCGGCCCGCCGCGGCGATCCGACGGGATGGATCAAGGCCGAAGAGACCGTTGAGTGGCAGACCACCATGGTGCTCGCCTTCAACAATCCCTCCGATCGCCTGCCGGTCCTGTTTTTCGATGACGAGGACTCGCTGCGCGACCTGGTCGAAAGCGAGCGCCTGCCTGTCCTGGCGCCGGAGTACGTCGACCAGGCGCGCGCCGGCGAGGCTCCGGCGGGCTCGGGCGTCCTGTCGATCGAGCCGCGGGAATGGGTCGACCTGCGCGACAACTTCTATCTGCTGCCGGTCCTGGACGCCAAGATGACCTTCCTGGCGACGGGCACCCGCGCGTCGCTGGTGCGCGTGGCCTCGATCCCGCTGCAGGAGGATGCCGCAAGCCCCGAGACCTCTTCCGAGTTCCGGGCGGGCATCATGTTCGTCATCGACAGCACCATCTCCATGCAGCCCTACATCGACCGCACGCGAGAGGCCCTGCACCGCATCTACGAGCAGGTCCGCAATTCGTCCGTCGGCGACAAGGTGAGCTTCGGGCTGGTCGAGTTCCGCGACAACATCGACGCCGCGCCGGGGCTTGGCTACGTGACCAAGGTGGTGGCGCCGCTTCAGATCCCGCCGGACCACGAGGACTTCCTCCGTCGCATGGGCAACGTGACGGTCTCCCGCGTCACCAGCGCCGGCTTCAACGAAGACGGCCTGGCGGGCGTGCTGGCCGCCATCGGCAGCGAGGACTGGAAGCACTTCGGCGGCCGCTACATCATCTTCATCAGCGACGCCGGCGTGCGCGAACCGCCGGACCCCCTGGCCACCACCGGCATGGGCCCGCGTGAAATCAACCGCCTGTCCCGTGACAAGGTGATCGCCGTGTTCTCCATGCTGCTGGCGACGCCGGCGGGCTCTGCCTACCACGCGCAGGCCGAGGAGCAGCTGCGGGAACTGTCGTACTGGAACGACTGCACGGCGGCGCCGTTCTACTCCGTCCCGGAAGGACGGCTGGAGGATTTCGGCCCCACGATCGACGGGTTGACCCGCACGCTGATCAACCAGATCGAGGCGGCTGCCGCGTCCGTCGGCACTGCGCCCGCACCGGCGTCGCCCGCCGGCACCGGCCCGGCGCGGGGTGTGCCGTGCTCGTCCGGTGGCGGCGGCGGCGCGGCGGACGGCGGTGCCCGCGATGCCTTCCTCGCCTCGGCCGGCGACATCGGCCAGGCCATGCAGATGGCATGGCTCGGCCGCGCCCGCGGCACGACGGCGCCCGACGTGTTCGAGGCCTGGGCGCCCGACTTCGCCCTGGACGATCCCAGCCGCAAGGCGTTCGAGGTTCGCGTCCTGCTGACCAAGAAGCAGCTCAGCCGCATGGCCGCCGCCCTGGAAATGGTGCTGGAAGCCGGCCAGACCGTGCTGGACGACGCGCCGGAACGCTTCTTCGACCAGTTGCGGACCGTGGTGGCCCGGGCCGCCCGCGATCCGTCCGCACTGGAGGCCGGCGCGCCGGCCATCAGCGATCCCGCCAGCCTGGACAACCTGGGCGACCTTCTGGGCGAATACCTGGAAGACCTGCCCTACAGCAGCCAGCTCATGGACATCAGCGCCGATACCTGGCTGGACGCGAGCCCCTCGTTCCAGGACCGGGTGCTGACCACCGTCCGCTCCAAGCTGCGGGCCTACCAGCACTTCCACGACGACGCCGACAACTGGGTCAAGCTGGCCGAAGGCGCGCCGGAGGACGAGTGGGTCTACCCGATCCCGCTGGACCTGCTGCCATGACGCCTGGTGTGACCGTGCTCTCGTGCCGCGATCTCGCCGTCCGGCGCCAGTCGGCGGACAGCACCTTCACGCTGTCCGTGCCCCGGCTGGACCTGCGGACCGGCGACCGCCTGGCCCTGATGGGGCAGAGCGGCAGCGGCAAGAGCACGCTCATCAATATCCTGGCGCTTGCCATGCGTCCCGATCCGCAGGGAAGCCTGCTGATCCGGGCGGACGGCGGACGCAAGGTGGTCGACGCCAACGCGCTGTGGCGCAAGGGGCGCGACGATGCCCTGACGCGCCTGCGCCGCAGCGCCTTCGGCTATGTCCAGCAGGTGGGATGCCTTCTGCCGTTCCTCACGGTGGAGCAGAACCTGACCTTCACGCAGACGCTCAACGGAAGGCGTGCCGTGGAGGACGCGCGCGCCCTGGCCGAGCGGCTGGGCGTGGCGGGGGTTCTCAAGCGCCGCCCGGATGCGCTGTCGGTGGGGCAGCGCCAGCGGGTGAGCATCGCCCGCGCCCTGGCGCACCGTCCGTTCATCGTGCTGGCCGACGAGCCCACCGCCGCCCTGGACCGCGAAAATGCCGCGGAAGTCATGCGGCTGCTGGTCGAACAGGCGCAGGAGCGCGGCGTGGCCCTTGTGGTCGCCAGCCACGACCTGGCGCTGTGCGAGAGCTTCGGATTCGAGATCGTGCCTGCGCAGGTTCTGCCGGGCGCCCAGACCGTGTTCCACAGGGAGCCGGCCGGTCCGCGCCCTGTCGCTGGCGGGCCGTCGGCCCGGGCGGAGGCGCCCCGTGTCCAGTAAACTCCGCCGGCTCGGTTTCGCCTGTGTCCTGGGGTGGCGCGACCTTCGCCACGAATCCGTGAGCTTCGGGTGTCAGGTGCTTGCGCTGGCCGCCGTCATCGCGCCGTTGCTGGTGCTCTACGGCCTCAAGTCCGGCGTCATGGGTCACCTGACGGAGGAACTGGCCTCGGACGTGCGCACGCTCCAGGTCTCGGTGCTGCAAGAGGCCGAGTACGACGCCGAATGGATCGCCGCCATGCGGGCCCGGCCCGAGGTCGGCTTCATCCAGGCGCATACCCGTACCCTGGCGGCCACGGTGGAAATCATCCGGCGCAGCAGCGACAGCGGAGCCATGCACATGCAGCGTGCATCCCTGTTGGCGTCCGGCGCGGGCGATCCGCTGCTGCCGGAGGGCGTGGCGGCGCCGGGCGACGATGCCGTCGTGCTGTCGTCTGCCCTGGCGACTGCGCTGGATGCCGCGCCGGGCAGCACCGTGGAAGCAGTCATCTCGCGCCGGCTCGACGGTGCGGAGCAGAACGTCTTCCTGGCGCTGCGCGTCGCCGGCGTGGTCGCCCCAGGCCTCTGGGACGCGCGCGGCGCCCTGGTCAGCCTGAACACCCTGGTGGACGTGGAGCGCTGGCGGGACGGCAACGCCGTGCCCCGGCGCGGCTGGACCGACGGCCGCGCCGACGGCCCGCGCGGCGAAGGCTTTCCCAACATCCGCCTCTATGCGTCGGGCCTGGATGCGGTGGAACCACTGGTGACCGACCTGACGGCCATGGGGTTCGACGTCCGCTCGCGCCTCGGCGACGTGAAGGCGATCCAGGGCCTGGACCGCAGCCTGACCGCCATCTTCGTCATCATCACGGTGGTGGCGGCGCTTGGGGTCTCCATCGCCTTCGGCGCGACCCTCTGGTCCAACGTGGCCCGCAAGACCGCAGAAATCAGCCTGATCCGCCTCCAGGGCATGGAGCGCGGCGCGGTGGCCGGTTTTCCGGTCGCGCAGGCGGTGATGATCGCGGTTTCCGGCGTCGTGCTCGCCACCGGGATGGCGACGGGCACCTGCGCCACCATCGACGCCTTCTTCAGCGAAGGGCTTGCGGCTGGCACGCAGGTGTGCAGCACGCAGCCCGATCATGTGCTTACCGCCGCGGCCGGCACCGTTTTCCTGTCGCTGATCGCTTCGTTCGCGGCTGCGAACGTGGTGGCAAGGATCGACCCGAGCAAGGGATTGACCGATGTCTAGACTGCGTCATGTCTTGGCCGCTGTTTCCGCGGCCGCCGCTCTTGTCGCGACGGGCCTGGGCGGACAGCCGGCGCCGGCGGCCGCCGCCGACGCGCCGGCGATCGAATGGCCGGAACGACTGTGGAACCCCAAGCCGGCGGATGACGACGTCATCCTTCCCATGCCCTGCGGCGGCGCCATGGCCTTCCGCAAGGTGCCCACGACGCTGCCGGGGAACTGGCTGACGGACGACCGCGTGCGGCTGGGGTCGCCTCACGCCGAGGTGGCTTTCGCATCCTACCTGAACCGCGGCCACGTCGCGGGGTCCCTCAGCGAAAACAGCGACCCGGCCACGCGCCATCTGCTGGTCGGCAAGTACGAGGTGACGGCGGACCAGTACGCCGCGGTCATCGGCGGAGAGTGCGGTCGCCCGGGGATGATGGGACGGCTGCCGAAGGACGGCGTGTCGTGGTTCGACGCCGTGCACTTCGGCCGCGCCTACACCGAGTGGCTGCTGCAGAACGCGCGCGAGAGCCTGCCGCACGAAGACGGCGACCCGGCCTTCATCCGCCTGCCGACGGAAACGGAATGGGAGTTCGCCGCCCGTGGCGGACGCGCCGTGACCGAGGACGACTTCATGGCGCCGCGCTTCCCCATGGACGGGGACATCTCGCGCTGGGCCTGGTTCCAGGGCGCGTCCTCATGCCAGGGGCACCTGCAGCCGGTGGGCCTGCTGGAGCCCAACCCGCTGGGGCTTCACGACATCCTGGGCAATGTCGAGGAGATCATGCTGGAGCCCTTCCGCATGGTCCGCGTGCAGCGCCACCACGGCCAGGTGGGCGGCATGGTCAGCCGCGGCGGGTCGTGCCTGACGGACCGCGGCATGCTGACCACGTCAAGCCGCACCGAGGCCAACTACTTCAATCCCCGCACGGGCCAGGCCAGGACGCCCGAGATGACCGGCTTCAGGATGGTCGTCGCCGCGCCCGTGCAGGTCAGCCACGAGCGCATCGCCGAATTGCGCGAGGACTGGGAAAGCCTGTCGGACGGTGGAGCCCGGGCGGCGGCCGCCGATGCGGCGTCCCGTGGCCCGGCGGAGGCCCTGGAGGCGGCTGCCGGCGCGACCTCGGACGTGGAGGCCGAGCAGGTCATGCGCGATATCGCCGCCGCGATCCGCGAAGACGCTTCGGACCGTGCCGACGTGGAGCGCCGGGCGGTGCAGGCAGCAATCCAGTCAGGCGCGCTGATCATCCGCCAGTACCGCGACGAACTCCGGCGCATGGAAAACATCGAGAAGATCATCGCCATTCGCCGCGAAAGCACCGGCACGAACGCCTCGGCGCAGATCGCCGAGGCGGAGCAGACGCGGGACTACATTCGCCAGCGGCTGAAGATCACGCAATCGGTCTACACCACCGTCCTCGGCCAGACGGCCGAGGATTATCCCGTCGCCCTGCTGGCGGACCAGTCGGCGATCGTCGGGCAGCGCCTGCGCGACGTCGGCGCCGAGAGCATGGCGGGCTTCGCGCAGGCCTTCGTCGGCCAGGTGGAGCGCTGGGCGGGCAGCGGTGGCGGCGATATCGAGGCCTACCTCGAGGAGTTGGGCGGGCTGTAGGGGCGACGCCCAGGGACCAAAACGCAGAGGGGAAAACACGATGATGACCAGCATGATGAAGCGACTGAAGACAGGGGCCGTCGTACTGACGGCGGTGGCGACGCTGAGCGCCTGCGCCACCGGACCGAAGCTGGACCAGGCGAACATGAACGCCGATGAACGCCAGCTCGCCTCCTACGCCGGCGAGGACTACGTCGAGCAGTACGCGATGCAGGCCGGCCTGGCCGGCGCGGCGGGGGGCGCCATCGCGGGCTGCATCATCGCGGCGGTGGCCGGTGCCAGCTGTGAAGACGGCGCCCTGATCGGCGCCGGCATCGGTGGCCTTGCGGGGGTGGCCTACGGCGCCGAGGCCGGCCGCCAGACGGCGCAACTGGCACAGCACCAGCTGGGCGAGGAACAGGCACTGGCCGTGGCGGCGCAGGAACTTGACGACGCCCGCGCCTCGAACCGCGCCGCCCAGGCGGTGGTCACGCAGCAGGGCCGCCGGCTCGCGAGCCTGCGCGAGCGCATGGAAGCCGGTACCGCGAGCCGCGCGCAGTACGATGCGGCGCTGGAGGATGCCAAGCAGGCCGAGATGCTCATCGGCGGCTCGCGCGACAAGCTGCGTGACTCGCTCGGCGACATCGAAAAGCGCATCGACACGGAGCGCGATCGCGGCGGCGACACGGCCAAGCTGACGGCAACCTATGAAAGCCTGAAGAAGGAGGCCGACAACCTGGACCGCCAGCTCGCGGTGCTGACGTCCGACCGCGAGGCCACCGAAGCGCTGATGGCCAGTTCCTGACCCCGTTGCCGCGCCGGCCAACCGCCGGCGCCTTTCCATCGAGGTTTGCATCATGAAACGATTCACGACCCCGGCCATCGTGCTGGGCGCGACGCTGGCTCTCGCAGGCTGTGCCGCCGGCACCGCCGAGAACTGCGATGCCCTGAACGCGAACAGCGTCTTCCAGGACTTCGCCTGCAAGCAGGGTGGCGGCTACGAGGAACGGCTGGCCCTGATCCGCGCGGAGACGCGGGCGAAGGTCGCCCGCACCCAGTTGACGGCCGCGGAGACCGCGGAACTTCAGGCCCAGGCGGAGGTCATGGCCCGCGATGCCGATGTGCTGGAGGATCGGCTGGCCGGCCTGAATGCCGACCTGGCGGCCATGCGCCTGCGGATCGACTCCGTCACCGCCCGCAACGAATCGCAGCGGGCCCAGCTTGCGGCCCTGCGCGAGGAACTGTCGGAGGCCGAGCAGAACCTGGCGCAGGTTCAGTCGGCATCGAGCGTCACGCCCGAGCAGATCGCCGCGCTGCAGAGCGAGATCGCCCGCAAGAAGGCGGCGGTCTCGGACATTCTCGGCAACATGAGCGTGGTCGAATAGCCTGCCGCACCGTCCCCGGCACGCCGGCGGGTGTGTCGGGGACGTCTTCCAGTACTAGAAAAACAGCCGCAGCAAGGCCTTACACCTGGAGTTCCCTCACATGACTTCCCGCTCACGCTATCCGATGCCGCTCCGGATGATCGCCCTGGTCGCCGGGCTGTGGCTTGTTCTCGCGGCGGTGCTGGGTGTGTTTGCCTGGAAGACCTTGCAGGGCTGCGGCCTCGCGCTGCCCGACGGGACGGTTCTGGTCGAATGGTGCAAAGTTCCCTCGCGCGCCGACGAGCTTGCCGCGCTGGAAGCCGAGCAGCGCGGCCTGGAGGATGCGATCACCCGTCTCGAACGCCAGGTGAACGACACGCCGTACTGCGGTGCCGGCTGCCTCTTCGAGGGAGAGGACGTGGCGGTCGACCTGTACCTGCTCCAGGATCTCTCGGGCTCGTTCTCCGACGACCTGTCCAACCTGGTCACCGCCATCGACGACCTGGTGGCGCGCGGTGAAGACGGGCGGCTGCCGGCCGGTTTCCGGCTGGGGGTCGGCAGCTTCACCGACAAACCCGTTCGGCCGTTCGGTGATCCCACCCGGGATTATTCCTTCCGGTCGGCGGTCTCCGTCACGGACGACCTGCCGAAGGTCTCGGAGGCCGTGAGGGCCTTCACCATCGACAGCGGCGGAAACACCGCCGAGGAGTCCCAGTTCGAGGCGATGATCGAGGTTCTGGGAGCCATGGACGACATGGGCTTCCGTCCCGATGCGCGGAAGTTCCTGGTGATCGTCACGGATGCTCCTGCCCATGTCGAGGGCGACTGGGAGGACGCGCCGGCGCAGGAAGACGGCGTGGCCGACGGGGATGGCCTCAACGAGGACTACCCCAGCCGCGCCATTGTGAAGGAGCGCCTCGCGGCCACCAACGTGACGCCGATCTTTCTCGTCGCCTCGGGCGCGGCACAGACCTTCTACCGGCAGTTCACGGAAGACACGGGGTCCGGTGTCGTGATCCCCATCACCTCTGACAGCTCGGGCCTGCTGGACGCTCTTTTCGAGGGGATTTTCGGCACCTGCGTGGGGGCCTGATGTTTCATCAGTGGCCGCCGGGCTTGCCGAGGGAGCGTGTGATGTGCTCCGCCAGAAGACCGGCCGCCTTGGCCGTCGTGCCCGGCGCGCGCAAGAGGACGATCTCGGTATCGGCCAGGTCCGGCAGGCCCTGGTCGGCACCCAGCATCATCAGGCCGGGGCGAACCATTTCCTTGGGCAGGATGGTGACTCCCAGACCGGCGCGCACGGCCGCCTGAATGCCGGCGAGGCTGGGGCTGGTATAGACCATCCGCCAGTGCCGCCCCGCCGCGTCCAGAGCAGACACCGCGCGGCGGCGGTAGATGTCGGGGTTGGGCGCCAGGACGAGCGGCACCTCGGCCTCCGGCGGCAGGCTCAGGCGCTCCGATCCCGCCCAGACCAGCGGCTCGCGCCAGACGCTGGCCGCCTCGTCGGCGTCCGCGTCGCTGCCGCGTGGGGGCGTCCCTCCGCCGCCCTGGGGCTCGCGCTTGCACAGCACCAGATCGTACTGCCCCTTGCCGAACCCCTCCAGCAGGTTGGCGGTGTAGTCGCAGTTGACCTCCAGGCTGACCTGCGGGTGCGCGCGGGCGAAGCGCGACAGCACGTCGGGCAGGTGCAGCGTCGCGAAATCCTCGGGCGTGCCCAGGCGCACCATGCCGCCCACGTCCGGCTCCAGCAGCCGGACACGCGCTTCGTCGGCGGTCTTGAGCAGGCGGCGGGCGTAGGTCAGCAGGATTTCGCCCTCGGTGGTCAGGTAGATGCCCCGGCGGTCGCGGATGAACACCTGCTGGTTCAGCCCCTCCTCCAGCCGCTTGATCTGCAGGCTGACCGCCGACTGCGTGCGACCCAGCCGCGCCGCCGCCCGCGTGAAGCCGCCATGGTCCGCCACCGCCACGAAGCTGCGCAGCAGGTCGAAGTCGAACGGGGGCAGGGGCGTGGGCATGTGGTCAGAACTTCTCGGGCCGCAGCACCTCGACGTCATGCGCGAACAGGATCATCGCATAGTCATTGTAGTAGTGGTCCCACAGGTGGCGCATGATCTTGTCCGCGGTGGCATCGTCGCAGATGATCTCGACGCGGATGTTGGCCGAGGGCCCCCACGACCCGCTGCGGACGCCGCGGCCCCCTTTGCCGCGCGCCTCGCTGATTGTGTAGCCGTGGGCGCCCAGCTTCTCCACGTCGTCGAGGAGCCTTCCCTCGATGGCGGCCTCGGTAATGATGGTGACGCGCTTGCGCTTGGTGGCGGATGTGACGGACATCAGAACACTCCTCCCGTTCCATGAACCACGCCGGCCATAGCATGATAGATCGGTATGCCGGCGATGACGTTGAACGGGAACGTTACGCCGAGCGAGGCGGTCAGGGATAGAGTGGGGTTGGCTTCCGGCACGATCAGGCGGAAGGCCGCCGGGACGGCGATGTAGGAGGCGCTGGCCGCCAGCGTCGCGACGATCACGGTTCCGCCCAGCGACAGCCCCAGCAGCAGCGAGACGCCGGTGCCGATCGATGCGCCCACCAGCGGCATGCCGATGCCGAAGGCGACCAGGAACACGCCGTGGCGGCGCAGCACCGAGATCTGGGCGGCGGCGATCAGGCCCATTTCCAGCAGGAACAGCGCCAGGACGCCCTTGAACAGGTCGAAGAACATCGGCGCGATGGGCTCCACGCCCTCGGCCCCCAGCGCCCAGCCGATCAGCAGGCCGCCGACCAGCAGCACGATGCTCTTGCCCAGGAACACCTCATGGGCCATGCGGCCCCAGGCCGTGTTGCGGCTGACGCCACGGGCCAGCATGATGCCGATGATGATGGCCGGAACCTCCAGCACCACCACGAACAGCGGCATGTATTCTTCAAAGCTGATCTCGCGGAAGTTCAGGTAGGCGACGGCGACGGCGAAGGTGCCGACGCTGACCGAGCCGTAGTGGGCGGCGATGGATGCCGAATCGGCGCGGTTCATGCGGCCCAGGAAGCGCAGCACCGGGAAGGCGATGAAGGGCATCAGCGTGCCCATCAGCCCGATCACGACGATCTGCGGCAGCAGAGCCAACGGCGACTGGTTGGCCAGCTCGACGCCGCCCTTCAGGCCGATGGCGAGCAGCAGCAGGAAGCTCAGGAATTCGTAGACCGGCGCGGGCAGGCGCAGGTCCGCGCGCATGAGGCCGGCGGCCACGCCCAGTACGAAGAAAAGAATGACGGGATCAACCATTGAAATCGCCTTCAATCACGCGGTATCGGAGCGCCGGACGAAGCGCCCCGACACGCAGGAATAATAGAGCGGGCCGCCGATGACGTGCGGCCAGGCGCCGGCGAGCGCCGTGACGTCGGCCGTCACGGCGGGTTCGGGCAGGCCGGCGCTGAAAACAGGCCGGTAGCGCGGAGACGGCGTGCAAGGCTGGTCCGTCAGCAGGCCCGCCACGACCGCCTCGTGCAGCCTACGCCACGACGGGGTGCCGGTGAAGGTGGGGGAACGCGCGCACAGCACGGACCACACGCCCGAGACGCTGATGGTCTGCTCCACCGCGACGGGCCGGACCCCCACCCGCTCGCACGGCAGCACCAGGACGCCGGGCGGGTGCCGCAGCGTCTCGGGATCGCACCACGCACCGATCAGGCTCGCCCTGCCGCACCCGAGGCGTCGGGTCAGGGCACCGATGGCGTCGATGTTGAGGTGCAGGGCGCGGGAGTCGTGCGCGAGGGCGAGCAGGTACATCGGGTCGTGTTGCATCCAGATAGCGATTCGGCTGGCGCAGGCCAGCGGCGGCGCACCCTATCCAACACGTCCTCATTTGGGAAATTGATTGCGTTTATAAGATGGATTTACATTTTAAATGGCAGGTGGTGCCGGCGCCGCGTTCCGGCGGAGGAACGCCTACGCCTTGGCGGGGCTCGGCTGCTGCCGGCCGACCACCCGCAGGGCCCTTTCCAGCGCGCTGACGCTATGGCTGGGCAGCGGCAGGAAGGCCTTGCAGGCGCGGCGGCAGTCCCGCTTGATGGTGTCGATGGCGTTATGGCTGACGCAGGTGACCGGGCAGAGCACGGCGTCGGCCTGCGAAAGTGCGCTCGCCAGCCGCGCACAGCCGTCCTCCAACCCGCCGTCGTGGTGCAAAAACTCGCCGTTGTGGCGGATCACCAGGTCGCGCATGTGCGCCACGGCGCGCGTCATGCCGCCGACGTAGAGGATTCGCCGCCGGCACAGGTCGAGCGGCGGCGCGGCATCCGCCGCCCCGCCCAGGCGCGGGCAGCCCGCGGCCTCGCACAGTTTCAGCTCCAGGTCGGCGGCGCGGCTGCGCAGGCGGGCGGTGTCGGCGCGCAGGCCGGTCAGTTCCTCCTCCAGCGCCGCGATCCGCTCGTCCCGCCGGGCGATGCCGAGGGCGCGCTCGTTGGCCTCCGCCCGCGCGGCCTCCAGGGCGGCGCGCATCTCTGCCAGCGCCCGACCGCTTTCCAGCTCCGCCACCCGCGTCTCAAGCTGCTCCGCCCGGCGCCGGTGCAGGTCCAGCGCCGCCACGTCGTGGCGCAGGCGGGTTTCGGTCTCCCGCCAGCGGGTGCGCTCGGCCGTCAGGGCCTCCACCTCGCCGGCCCGGCTGGCGAGCGCCCGCTCCAGGTCGGCAAGGCGGCGCATGTCCACCCGCTGCGATGCGCCCGACAGGTGCGAGAGCATGTGTACCTCGCCATAGGCCTGCTCGCGCAGGGTCTGGCAGTCCACCGGGTGCGACATCAGCGCCCAGTACGCTCCCGGCACGTCGCCGCCGTCGCAGTGCGACCGCCACAGGTCCGCCAACTCGTCCTCGGTGGCGGCACGGGAGAAGCGGGCGATGTGGGCCGGGAAGCGCTTGTCCAGCGCCTTGGTCACCAGCCGGGACAGCACCTTGTGCTCTGCGCAATGGTGCACGACCGCGCCGTGGATGCGGTAGTCGCTGGCGTCGCGCGGCAGGTTGAAGCGCGCCTTCACGGCGATCTTGCGCAGTTCCGCCAGGGGCAGGCACGTGCCGATGATGCTGCAATGCCATTTGCCGGGAATCTGGTCCATCCGGCGGCGGCGCTGTGGCGCGGCCGGCACGGGCGGCGGCGTGAAGTCTTCCGGCAGAACGGGAGAGCGGGACAGCACGGTCATCCTCCTTGCTTCTTGGTCGGACGGGCCGGTCGGCACGGAACCGTCACTCGGCGGGTTGCAGGGCGAGCCGCGGCGGTGCGGAAGGCTCGTCGCGGCGGCGGAAGGCGGCGGCCGGCTGGCGGGTGAAGACCTGCGTCGCCGCATCCTCCATGGCGCGGCCGGTGCGCTCCACCATGCCCTCCAGCCACTGATGGGCGGCGGCGGCGGGAATGGCGACCACCAGGCCTGCGGCGGTGGTCAGAAGCGCCACCCAGATGCCGCCGGACAGGATGGACGGGTCGACCTTGCTGCCGGCCGTTTCCAGGGCCCGGAAGGCGCCGATCATGCCGATCACCGTGCCCAGCAGGCCGAGCAGCGGGCTCAGGCTCGCGATCACCGCCAGCAGCCGCAGGCCCCGGCCCAGCCGGTCCAGGTGGAGGCCGGCCGTGCGTGCGGCCTCCTCGCGCGCCTGGGCCGGCGTCATGTGCGGGTCGAGCCGGGTGCGCAGGGCCACCAGAAGCACCTCGGCCACCGGCGTACGCTCGGCCTCCAGCACCGGCGGCGCCTCGTCGGCGCGGCCCGCATGCCACAGCTCCAGCGCCCGCTCGACCGCACGCCGGGCCCACAGGCGGCAGGCGGCGAACTGCACCAGCTTCGCCAGCACGACGATCAGAGTGACGGCCGAGAGGGCGGCCAGGACCAGCATGATCGGCCCGCCCGCCTGCACCAGATCCAGAAGACTTGCAAGCGGACCGGGCGCGGCCTCGGCCAACGGCGGTGTGCCGGCTGTCTCGGCGCCGGCGGGCGGCGATAGGGCATCGGGCATGACGGCATCGTCCTGGGCGGGTGGTTGGGCATCGACCTCTAGGTGAAAATGAAAGGCACTCGCATGTCAAGGTGAGAATGCGAACGAGAATCGCTTGCAAAAACGCCGGTGGCTGCGGTAGGTGATGGCGCATCACGCAGTTGCGAAGAGTTCTCAACAAGGTCCGCAGGCAACCGGGCCGGGCGAGAGAAGGATCGGAAAGAACCATGAATAACAGAAGGTTAGTGATTGCCGTCACGGCCGCTTCCGTGGCGCACCCGGCCCTGGCGCTGGCACAGGATACTGAGACCATCGAGCTGGCCCCGGTGCTCGTTGAATCGGCGACGCGCACCGAAATCCCGCTTGACGAGACGACGCAGTCGGTAACGGTGGTCACGCGCAAAGAGGTGGAAACCCAGAAGCGCATCGACAGTAATGTCGGCGACATTCTGTCCAAGACCGTGCCGGGCTTCAGTCCGAGCAACGAGGCCAACACCAACTACGGCCAGACCCTGCGCGGCCGCGATTTCCTGACACTGATCGACGGCGTGCCCCAGTCCACGCCCCTTCGCAATGGCTACCGGTCGCTGAACACCATCGATCCCGAGTCCATCGAGCGGATCGAGGTGGTGCGCGGCGGCACCGCCGTCTACGGATTCGGGGCCTCCGGCGGCCTTGTGAGCGTCGTCACCAAGCGCCCTGAAGAAGGCGACGTCGAGTTTTCGGCGACCCAGGGTCTGCGCCTGTCGGCCACCCATCCTGCGGATTCACTCGGCTCCACCACCGCGTTGCAGGTCAGCGGCCGGACCGGTGCCGTCGATTATCTGGCGAGCGGCTCCTTCGCGACGCGCGGCGGCCATTTCGATTCCAACGGCGACCGCATTCCGGCCGATCCGACCGGCATCCAGGGCGGTCTGGCGGATAGCAACACGATCAACCTGCTTGCCAAGCTGGGGACGGAGTTCGACGACGGTCGCCAGCGCGTCCAGCTTACCGGCCTGTGGCACGACTTCGAGCAGGACAGCGACTTCGCGGCGCTCGGCCAGGGCGGCAACCGGCCCGCAGGTACCAGTGCAACCGCCGTGCGCGGCGACCGCAATCCGGTCAACCCCGGCACCGAGAACCGCAACCTCAACCTTGAATACAGCCACGCCGACATCCTGGGCAGTGCCCTGGCGGCCCAGCTCTACTATGCTGAACTTGATGTGATTTTCGGCAAGTTTCCCGGATACGGCCAGACCGGCATCGAATCCGAGAAGCTGGGCAGCCGGTTGACCGTCGAAACGCCTGTCGCGGCCGGTCCTGTCGGACTGGACGTCACCTGGGGCCTTGACTTCCTGCACGACGAGACGGTGCAGTACGTCACGGACGGGCCCGACATCTATCCGTATTTCGAGCAGGACGCCGTGGCCGGTTTCGCCCAGCTGGACGTGCCGGTGGCCGAATTCGGCCTGATCTCCGGCGGCCTGCGCTACGAGCACATCACGCTGGACGTCGCCGACTTCACCAATGGCGACGGTGACTTTGTGCGTGGCGGAGAGCTGACGTTCAAGGAGCCGCTGTTCAACGTAACGGGTACGGTGTTCCTGAACGAAAACCTGGACCTGTACGGCGGGTTCAACCAGGGCTTCACGGTGGCCGACATCAGCCGGTCGCTGAGTGACGGCAACTTTACCAGCGCCAGCGAGGCCGAGAGCGAGGTTCAGAAGACCAACAACTACGAACTCGGCCTCCGCGCCGCCTATGATCGCTGGGACGGCTCGGTTGTCGGCTTCTACAGCACATCCGAGAACGGAACCTCTTTCGACCAGAACCTGAAGATCGTCAAGCAGCCCGAGCGCATCTGGGGCGTGGAAGCCACCGTGAATGTGGATGCAACCGACGCGCTGCGTCTCGGCGGCACCGTCACCTGGATGGAAGGTGTCGTGGATACCGACGACGACGGCGACTACGAAGAGGACCTTCCCGCGTTGCGCATCCCGCCGGTCAAGCTGACCGCCTACGCCGAGTACGATGTGACCGACTGGTGGACGGCCCGCGTGCAGGCCCTGCACTCGGGCGACCGCAACCCGGACAGTTCTCAGTTCGGCGGAACGGACATCGACAACTACACGCTTGTCGACCTCTACAGCTCGTTCGCGGTCGGCCCAGGCAACCTTGAACTGGGTGTCGAGAACCTGTTCAACGCAGAGTACTACCCGGTCATCAACCAAGCATATTCCTCGGCGCCAAGCTATCAGTCGTTCTCCTACGCCCAGGGGCCCGGCACCACGGTCACTGCGGCGTACTCGTTGAAGTTCTGACCATGCCGGCGCCCACGCACGACCTGCGGTCGCTCATCACGGCGGCGGAGAGCCTGGTTCCGGGCCTGGGGGGCAGGATCGGGCCGCCGTCGCCGGGGCAGGTCGTGGCGGGCGCCGACAACCGCGATGCCGTCCGCCGTCTGGTGGACGGCATCGCGGCCCACTCCCCCGAAGCCGGCCGCGCCTACTGGGCTGTGCGGGCTTGGGGGATGCTGACATGGCAGCCGGCGGTGCTGGCGGTTCTTGGCGTTCACGGTACCGGCCTCGTGCCGCGCCTGGACGCCATGGGCCAGAGCACCGCCGGCACCGCCGTGTTCGGGTTCACCCTGCCGGAAGAGGGCGTGTTCCGCGCCCCGCCGCCGGCATTGATCGCGGAGGCCGGCGCCCGGCTGCGGCAGGTCTCCGACGCGCTGCTGGCGGACCTGCGGGGTGTGGCCGCCGTGAAGCCGGTGCTGGCCGGGCGGCTGCTGGCCGACCGGGTTCTGGGCACGCTGGTCAAGGTCGCGCCCGAGCCCGATCGTCACGCCGCGGCCTGGCTGCAGGCGATGGGGCTCGCCGGGCAGAGCGGCATCGTGCCGCTGGCGTTGTCCGACGGCCGGCGCCGTCACGGGCTGGACCGCCGGGCCTGCTGCCTGGCGTTCCGCGTGGACGGCGGCGTGCTCTGCGCCTCCTGCCCCAAGCGGCCGGAAGCGGAGCGTCTCGCGCTCATGCGCATGGAATGGGAGGACGGAAACCATGTACAGGCTTGACGACATCGCCGTGCGGCACGGCGCGCGCGAGGTTCTGCGCGTCGACCGGCTGAAGATCGCCGCCGACGCCTTCACGGTTATCCTGGGCCACAACGGCTCGGGCAAGTCGACCCTGATGGGGCTGCTGGCCCGCCAGCACCGGCCGGGGCAGGGGGAGATCCGCCTGGACGGCATGCCCTTGTCGGCCTATAGCGCCCGCCGGCTGGCGCGGCGCGTGGCCTTCCTGCCCCAGCGCCTGCCCGAGGTGCCCGGCCTGACCGTGCGCGAGTTGGTGCGGCTCGGCCGGTTCCCCTGGCGCGGCGCGCTGGGCCGCTGGCGGCCGGCGGACGAGGCGGCGGTGGCCGATGCGCTGGAGTGCACCGGCGTCGCACCGTTCGCGGAGACGCTGGTCGACCACCTGTCTGGCGGCGAGCGCCAGCGGGCCTGGATCGCCATGCTGCTGGCGCAGGGCTCGCCCATCCTGCTGCTGGACGAGCCGACCTCGGCGCTCGACCTTGCCCACCAGGTGGAGGTCCTGGCCCTGCTGCGCCGCCTGAACACCGAGCGCGGGCGGGGCGTCGTGGTGATTCTGCACGACGTCAACCTGGCCGCCCGCCACGCCGACCGCATCGTCGCCCTGAAGGGCGGGCGGATCGTCTTCGACGGCGGCCCCGGCGCCCTGATGCAGCGCGACGTGCTGAGCGGCCTTTACGGCATCGACATCTCGCTGGTTTCCCACCCCGCGCGGCCCGAGCCGGTCGCCGTCATCGCCTGACCCGAAGGACATCCATGCGTCTTCTCACCGTTTGCCTGCTCCTGCTGGGCCTCGCCGCGCCGGCCGCCGCCGCGCCCGTCACCGTCGAAGACAGCGGCGGGACGCACACCTTCGAGGCGCCGCCCGCGCGCGTGGTCGCCCTGAGCTGGTCGCTGACCGAGCAACTGCTGAACCTGGACGTGACGCCGGTGGGCGTGGCCGATCCGGCGGGCTACCGGCACTGGGTCGTGCGACCGGCGCTGCCTGAAGGCGTGGCGGACCTGGGGCTGCGCCAGGAGCCCAACCTGGAGCGCATCGCCGAGCTTGCGCCCGACGTCATTCTCATATCAGACGACCAGCGCGCCTTCCTGGAGCCGCTGGCGCGCATCGCGCCCGTGCTGCACTTCGAAACCTTCAGCGCCGATCACGACAACCTTGCGGCCAGCCGCGAGACCTATGAAAGGCTGGCGACGCTGTTCGATCGCGAGGCCCTGGCGGCTGAACGCCTGGCCGAGCGGGATGCCCGGCTGCAAGACCTGCGCGAGCGGGTCCGCGCCCACTTCGACGGCGACCCGCCCAAGGTGACCGTGATCCGCTTCCTGGACGAGGCCCGTTTGGCCGTCTATGGCGGCAACGCCATGTCCACCTTTGCGCTGGAGGCCCTGGGGCTGGAGAGCGGTCTGCCGCAGCCCGACAGCAAGTGGGGCTTCGCCATGCTGACCCTGCGCGACCTGGCCCGGCTGACAGACGGCGTGCTGCTCTACATCGAGCCCGTGCCCAAGGGCGCGGAGCAGTTCGACAAGCCGCTGTGGAAGGCGCTGCCCGTGGTGCGCGCCGGCAACGTGGAGGCCCTGCCGCCCACCTGGAGCTATGGCGGCGTGTTCTCGGTGGTCTACTTCGCCGAGGCCATCACCGACGCGCTCCTGCGGCTCGACCCGCGATGATCGTGCGCCTGGGCCTGGCCGCGGCGCTTCTTCTGGCGCTGGTGCCGCTGCACCTGTCGCTCGGCAGCGGGCTGCCCTTCGCGGAGCTTTGGCCGGCCCTGACCGGGGCCGAGCCCGACGGCGTGGCGGCGGCGCTGCTGTCCTATGCCGCCGGCCCGCGCGCCGTGGTGGCGGTGCTGGCGGGGGCGGCCCTCGGCCTGGCGGGCAGCGTGCTGCAGCAGGTGACGCGCAACCGGCTGGTCTCGCCGTTGACCATCGGCGCCTCGTCGGGGGCATGGCTGGCGCTGGTGGCCGGCGCGGTGGCGGCGCCCGCCCTGGTGGCGGCACACGGCATCTGGTTCGCCATGGGCGGCGCCCTCGCGGCCACCGGGCTGGTGCTGGTGATCGCCGGGCGCAACGGCATCACCGGCCTGCCGGTGGTGCTGGCGGGCATGGCCGTAAACCTGCTGCTCCAGGCCGTGGCGACGGTGGTGGTGCTGACCAACGGAGAGGCCGTGCGCAGCCTGTTCATCTGGGGCGCGGGCGACCTGACCCAGACGGGATGGGACTGGGCAGCCTGGCTGTGGCCACAGGTGCTGGGCGGCGTGCTGGTGTTGCTGCTGTGCATACGGCCGCTGATGCTTCTGAAGCTGGGCACCGAGGCCGCCGCCGGGCGCGGGCTGGCGCTACTGCCCGTGCTGCTGGTGGCCGTGCTGGCGGCCCTGTGGCTGACGGCGAGTGTCATCACCGCGGTCGGCGTCATCGGCTTCATCGGCCTGCTGGCCCCGGCGCTGGCCCGCATGACCGGCGCCCGCTCGGCCGGCGGCGAGATGCTGGCGAGCCTGGTCCTCGGCGCGCTGGTGCTGCTGGCGACCGACGCGCTGGCCCTGTTCGCCGGGCAGTACACCCGCGACCTGGTGCCGAGCGGCGCTGCCGCCGCCCTGATCGGCGTGCCCGTGCTGATCGGACTGACGCTGCGCCGCCTGCGCGCCCAGGACCACGCGCCCCTGCGCATGCCCGAGGGGGCGCCGCGCCTGCGCCCCGGCTTGGCGATGCTGGTGGCGGCGGGGGCGGTGGCCCTGGTGCTCGCCTCCCTGACGCTTGCCCCCACCGCCGAGGGCTGGCACATGGCCTGGCCGTCGGACCTGGTGCTGTCGCTGCGCTGGCCCCGCCTTGTGGCGGCGGCGGCGGCCGGGGCCGGCATGGCGCTGGCCGGCGTGGTGCTGCAGCGGCTGCTGCGCAATCCGCTGGCGAGCCCGGACATCATCGGCATTTCCTCCGGCGCCACCCTGGCCCTGGTGGGGGCGGTGGTGCTGCTGGGCGGTTCCATCCACGATTTCGGCGCGCCGGTGGCGCTGCTGGGCGGGCTGGGGGCCCTGGCGGTGCTGCTGATGCTGGGCCGGCGGCAGGGGCACGCCCCGGCGGCGGTGGCGCTGGTGGGCATCGCGCTCGCGGCGCTGCTGGACGCGGTGCTGCAGATGGTGCTGGCGCGGGGCGGAGCTGATGCGGTGATGGTCGTCGGCTGGCTCGCCGGCTCCACCGCACGGGTGACCGAGGGGCAGGCGCTGGCCCTGGCGGCGGCGGTGCTGCTGCTGACGGTCGTGGCGGTGGCGGCGCATCGCTGGCTGACCCTGCTGGCCGGCGGCGAGGCCTTCGCCGCCGGCCGCGGACTGGCCGTGGGGCCGGCGCGCACCTTCCTGCTGGCCCTGGGGGCAGTGACGGCGGCGGCGGTGACGGCGGTCGTCGGCCCCATCGCCTTTGTCGGCCTCATCGCGCCGCACCTGGCCGCGCTGCTGGGCGCCCGGCGGTCGGGCCAGCACCTGATGCTTGCCTGCGGGCTGGGCGTGGTGCTCATGGTGCTGTCGGACTGGCTGGGGCGGACGATGCTGCACCCCGTGCAGTTGCCGGCCGGCGCCATGGCGTCGGTCATCGGCGGCGGCTACTTCCTGCTGCTGCTGCTCGCCCGGCGCGGCGGCATCGCGGCAGGGCGCGCGGCATAGGGACCGCCTTCCCGCAGGCGCGCCGGGCGTCCCGCCGGCCTTGACCGGCATCAAGGACCGCCGCGCGGTGGCGGGGCAGGGTTGTCCAGCCTGAAGCCTACCAACTGCTGGATCGTCGTCATGCGCACGTTCATTCTCCTCACCGTTTCCGCCGCCGTGGGCTGGGCCGGCCTGACCTATGCCACCGTCACCCGCGTTCCCACCGTGGAGGTCGTCAGCGCCCCGCAGTGTGCCGCCGCCGCCGAGGACTGGTCGGCCAGCCTTGCCGCCCATGGCTTCGAGGTGGTCCGCAAGGACCAGGACGCGGCCGTGGCGGGCACGCCCTGCCTGACCGGCCGTGCCGCCGGCTTCGACCTGGAAGGCGCGGTGCCGGCCGCCGACGTGGAGCGGCTCATCCGCAAGCGCCCGCGCGGCATCAAAGGCCTGACAATGGAGGGCGCGACCGGTGATCAGGCGCTGACGCTCAACCGCGACGGCACCCGCTCGGCCTTCACGCCGGCACCGGAAAAGGGGTAGAACCATGCACAGGCTTCCCTGGATTCTCGGCGCCCTGAGCGCCGGCGCCGCATGGCTGCTTTGGGCGGGCGTGCTGGGAACGGCGCTGATGCTGCCCCGCACGGGTGGGACGTGGCTGCCGCTGTCGGTGCCGGAACTGATCGGCGGCGTGATCGTCAGCACGGTGCTGTTCGGCGCCTGCGGATACCTGTTCGGCCGCATCGTCCGGTAGACTCATATTTCCCTAAAGTTCGCCCTGCCGCTGCTGGGGTCTTGTAAATCCATTCAAAGGCTTCAAAATTATCGGCCCCGTGTTGTCTCGGGACGACCCCGAGGCCGGCATGAGTTGAAAAAGGTTTTTACTAGGGAGGATATTGATGCGCTTTCATACTGTCTCCGGGGCGGCGGCCGCCATCGTTGCCCTGAGCGTGACTGCCGCGACCGCTCAGGACCGCGAGAACTGGCCCGACAGCTTCACCGTCGGCACCGCCTCCCAGGGTGGGACCTACTTCGCCTACGGGTCCGGCTGGGCCAACCTGGTGGCTGACGAACTGGGCATGTCCGGCGGCGCCGAGGTCACCGGCGGTCCCATGCAGAACATGGCGCTGGTCCACACCGGCGACGCCGAGTTCGGCATGACCACCATGGGCCCCGCGCGCGAGTCGATCGAGGGCACCAACCCCATCGCGCCGGGCATGAAGATGGACAATGCCTGCGCCATGTTCCCCATGTACCAGACGCCGTTCTCCATCACGGCGCTCGCCGGCTCGGGCATCGATTCGATCGACGCCATTCCCGACGGCGCGCGTATCGGGTTCGGTCCGGCGGGCTCCACCTCCGACACCTACTTCCCGCGCATGCTGGAGACGCTGGGCGTCAACTTCGACCGCCGCAACGGCGGCTGGTCCGACCTGGGCGGCCAGCTGCAGGACGGTCTGGTGGATGTGATCGCCTTCGCCGCCGGCATCCCGGTGCCGGCCGTCAGCCAGCTGGAGGTGCAGACCGACGTGAACATCATCGAGTTCACCGAGGAAGAGCAGCAGAAGATCCTGGAAGAGTTCCCGGTGTCCGAGTTCCAGATTTCGGCCAGCACCTATCAGACGCTGGAGGAGCCGGCCCGCTCGGTCGCCATGTGGAACTTCGCCATCGCCAACTGTGATCTGCCGGAAGACTTCGTCTACGCGGTCACCGACGTGGTGATGAGCGACAACGAGCGCATGCAGAACATCCACCGCGCCGCCAGGTCCACGGTCGTCGAGAACTGGGACAAGAACAAGGTCCTGCCGTGGCATCCGGGTGCGGCCAAGTGGTTCAACGAGAATGGCGCGTCCATTCCCGAAGACATGATCAAGGGCGGCTGATCACAGCGCCTGCGACCATGATATGACCGGCTAGAACGGCTGCGGACCGCGCTCCTTCCGGAGGGCGGTCCGCTTCGTTCACGGTCCGCCGCAGCGACCGGCGGAAAACTGTCGACAATTCGCCAACAATCGTTCTTTCTTGCGTGACAAGATTCCGGGTGGGGCCATTACGACGCCCGGAACGGGGACACGAAGGACCAGCATCATGACAGATCCGGGCAGGGCGGCGCAGCACGAGGACCTGGTTATCGCCGAGGGCGTTGACGAGGAACCCATCGAGCCCAACCGCCGCATCTTCGAGGGGCGCGGCTTCATCTTCATCAGCGCCGTCTCGACCATCTACGCCTTCTTCCACATCGCGGCGCTCAACGGTCTGGGGATCTCGGCGCTGACCGGCGGGCTGGTCCAGATCCCGTATCTGCCCGAGTTTCCCATGGAAACGTGGAACTTCCGCATCGTCCACATCGCCGGTGCGCTGGGCCTGGGCTTCATGCTGTTCGCCGGCCGCGGCTTCGCCGACGGCCGCGACGATGAAACACGGATGATGGAGTACATCGCCTGGGCGCTCATGCTGCCGGCCCTGATGTCGCTGGGCGTGGCGCTGTCGTTTGCCGTCGAGATCGCCCAGGGCGTGGCCTGGAACGGCATCGATCCCGGCATCCGGTTCAAGGAAACCTGGCTGTTCGGCCTGCCGCTGATGATCGCCACGGTGGGCGGCATTCTGCTGTCATGGTTCAACAAGCGCGAGCGGACATACATCGCCGCCGTTGATTTCGTGCTGACGGTCTGCGCCATCTCGGTGGCGGCGTACCTGATCACCATCTACGGCACGCTGATGCGCAACTCCACCGGCACGCCGTTCGCCCCCATCGGCATTTCCATCGCCGCGGTGGCGGGGGCGCTGCTGATCATGGAACTGACGCGCCGCGTCGCCGGCCTGGCGCTGGTGGTGATCTCGCTGGTGTTCCTGGTCTACGTCTTCGCCGGGCAGTACCTGCCGGGCTTCCTGAAGTCGCCGGCCGTGACCTGGGAGCGGTTCTTCAGCCAGGTCTACACCGACGCCGGCATCCTGGGCCCGACCACGGCGGTGTCGTCGACCTACATCATCCTGTTCATCATTTTCGCCGCCTTCCTGCAGGCGTCCAAGGTGGGCGACTACTTCGTCAACTTCGCCTTCGCCGCCGCCGGCCGGGCGCGCGGCGGGCCGGCCAAGGTGGCCATCTTCGCCTCGGGCCTGATGGGCATGATCAACGGCACGTCGGCCGGCAACGTGGTTGCGACGGGCTCGCTGACCATTCCGCTGATGAAGAAGGTCGGCTACCACAAAAAGACCGCCGGCGCGATCGAGGCCGGCGCCTCCACCGGCGGTCAGATCATGCCGCCGATCATGGGCGCGGGCGCCTTCATCATGGCCGAGATCACGGGCATCCCGTACACCGAGATCGCCCTTGCGGCGGTCATTCCGGCCATCCTGTACTTCCTGTCCATCTTCTTCATGGTGGATTTCGAGGCCGCCAAGCTGGGCATGCGCGGCATGCGCGACGACGAGTTGCCCAAGGTGCGCAACATGATCAAGCGCGTCTACCTGTTCATCCCCATCATCATTCTGATCGTCGCGCTGTTCATGGGCTATTCCGTGATCCGCGCGGGCACGCTGGCCATCGTCGCCGCCGCCGTGGTGAGCTGGCTGACGCCTTTCCGCATGGGGCCCAAGTCCATCGTCAAGGCCTTCGACATGGCCGGCGTCATGTCCATCCAGATCATCGCGGTGTGTGCCTGCGCCGGCATCATCGTCGGCGTGATCTCGCTGACCGGCGTCGGCGCCCGCTTCTCCAACCTGCTGCTGGGCCTGGCGGGCGTGTCGCAGTTGCTGGCGCTGTTCTTCGCCATGTGCATCTCCATCCTGCTGGGCATGGGCATGCCGACCACGGCCGCCTATGCCGTCGCCGCCTCGGTGGTGGCTCCGGGTCTGGTGGAACTGGACATCCCGCCGCTGACGGCGCACTTCTTCGTCTTCTACTATGCGGTGGTCTCGGCCATCACGCCGCCGGTGGCGCTGGCGTCCTATGCGGCGGCGGGCATATCGGGCGCGAACGCCATGGAGACGTCGGTGGCGTCCTTCAAGATCGGCTTCGCCGCCTTCGTGGTGCCGTTCATGTTCTTCTACAACAGTGCCCTGCTCATGGACGGAACGGTCCTGGAGATCGGCCGCGCCCTTCTGACCGCCTCGGTGGGTGTCTTCCTGCTGGCGGCGGGCGTGCAGGGCTGGTTCCTGGGCGGGCGGACCGTCTGGTTCCTGCGCGTGGGCCTGGTGATCGCCGCGCTGTTCATGATCGAGGGCGGCCTGATCACCGACCTCATCGGCATCGGTGCCGCCGCGGCCGTGTTCCTGATCCAGCGGTTCATCCACCCGTCGGACGGCTCGACCATCCCGGTGCGGGGCGCGGACTGATCCACGGCCTGTCGGGCCAACGGAAAGAAAGGGGCGGGGCGCCATGGCGCTCCGCCCTTTTTTCATGCCGAGCCGGGCTTGGCCGGGAATGTCAGGTGGAGGCCAGAAGCGTCGCGCAGACCTCCAGGTCGGTCACGAAACCCTTGTACTTCGCGTCGCGATCGGCGCGGTCGCGCGTGCGCAGAAGCGACGACGGGTGGATGGTCGCCACCAGTTGGCTGCCGTCGTCCAGGGGGTGCGGCTCGCCGCGCATGGAGGTGATCGTGACGGCGCGCCCCAGCACGCCGCGCAGGGCGGTGACGCCCATGCCGACGATCACCTTGGGGCGGACCAGATCGCGCTCGATGTTCAGCCACCATTGGCACTGGTCGATCTCGGATGCGTTGGGCCGCTTGTGCAGGCGGCGCTTGCCGCGCGGCTCGTGCTTGAAGTGCTTGACGGCGTTGGTGATGAAGGCCTCGTCCCGGTCGATGCCGGCATCCACCAGCGCCTGGTCCAGAAGCCGCCCCGCCGGGCCGACGAAGGGCTTTCCGGCCAGATCCTCCTGGTCGCCCGGCTGCTCGCCCACCAGCATGACGTGGGCCATCTTGGGTCCCGCGCCCGGAACGGCCTGGGTGGCGTCGCGGTAGAGCGGACAGCGCGTGCAGCCCTGTTCCACCCGCGCAAGCGTGTCGAGCGTCTTGAGGTCGGCGGCGGTGGGGGAGTCGGCGTCGGTGGTGGCGGTGCTCATGGCGCGGTCTCCGGGCTTTTCCAGGCAATGCGGTGAGCCCGGCGCCGGTTGCCCAGGCTGCCGTGCAAACGAAATGGCGGGTCGCTACGCCCTCTTCTCTGTTGCGATGCAGCATGAGCCGCCCCAGAGTCCGGGTCGACGTCTGTTGCACAGGCAATCCACATAAGGAGGAACACCAATGGCTGACGACGCCGTGAAGACCCAGCAGAAGCAGGCCGACCGTGCGCAGCAGGTGACCAACGAGGCCGAGACCAAGATGATCGAGGCGGGCAAGCACCTCCGCACCGAGGGCTTCGAGATCGTGCAGCACGGCTTCCGCCGCTGGCAGGAAGCCCAGTTCGAGATGGTTCGCGCCGGCAGCGACATCATGCTGCTGCAGATGGACGCCATGAGCAAACTGTCCGGCGTTCGCAAGCCGGAGGATGCGGTCACCGTCAGCCAGGATGCCATGCAGGCGGTGCAGGCTCGCATGACCGAATACATGCAGCGGTCCGCCGACCTGGCGGCGCGCCAGATGCAGGACATGACGGAAGCCTTCAGCGCCCGCGCCTGATCGCCGGACCGCGCTCGATCAGCGGCCGCCGCCGGACCCTCCGGCGGCGGCCGTTTCGCGTGTGGACGCGCGTCGGCGCGGACCCCGGCTATTCGCGGCGGACGTTGGACAGGGCCGAGCGTCCGGCGGTCTGCGGGGCACCGACGACGCTGAAACTGCCGTCGGTTTCCAGGATCACGGCGGTGACGTCGGCGACCTCCACCTGCCCGCTCGCCCGGATGGCCGCGAGAACTTCCTCGGGCGCCACGCGCTCGTCCAGCAGGGCCTGGTCGAGCATCTCTCCCTGGTGCAGCAGCAGGCGGGGCTCCGCCTTGACCATGTGGCGGAACCGGCGGGATTGCGCCGATCCCCACGCGACCGCCATCTGCAGCACGATCAGCACGGCAAAGGCCGCCACGCCCTCGGCCAGTGCGACCGACTCCGACAGCAGCACCGTCGCCAGCGTGGAGCCGAGCGCCACCGTCACCACGAAGTCGAAGGCGTTCATCTTCGACAGCGTCCGCTTGCCCGTCAGCCGCAGCAGCACCACGAGCGCGACATAGGCCAGCGTGCCCACCACCAGCACGCGGAGGATGCCCTCCCATTGATCGAAAAACACAAGCCCGTCTCCTTGCCGTTCGCGCAGGACCAACGGCGGGCGGGGGAAGAGGGCTCGTGACGAGAATTCGAAAGCCGGTTTAAGGAATGCCGCGGCGCAGCATGACGGAGGAAGAATTGCCGCCTGAGAGGGCGCGCGTTCCCGACTAACCCCGACCATTCGATTAATGACGGAATAGAATGCATTATTAACCGTCTCGGGCAGCTTATCACGGAGAAATTGAAAAAACCACGTTGCAGGCACTCGCACCCAACCCGATACTTGGGATGAAAGAGCCGGTCCGGCATGCGCGGGAAGGGGTGCCGCTGCGCGGGAAACCGGCCAACTGACGTCCGTGGGAGGTTGTAAAAAATGTCCGAGTCCTACGTCCTGTCCATCGACCAGGGGACGACCGGCACGACTGTTCTCATCTTCGACCGCGACGGTGCCGTCAGGCAGCGTGCCTATTCGGAATTCGCCCAGCACTACCCCCGGCCCGGCTGGGTGGAGCACGACGCCTCGGAAATCTGGAAGGTCACGGTCAGCGTCATCGCCGACGCATTGAAGCAGGGTGGCATCAAGGCGAGCGACATCGCCGCCATCGGCATCACCAACCAGCGCGAGACGGTTGTTCTGTGGGACCGCAAGACCGGCAGGCCCGTCCACAACGCCATCGTCTGGCAGGACCGCCGCACCGCCAAGTACTGCGACGAACTGGCCGCGAAGGAAGGCCTGCCCGAACGCCTGCGCGAGAAGACCGGCCTGGTCATCGATCCCTATTTCTCCGGCACCAAGGTCAAGTGGATGCTGGACAACGTCTCTGGCCTGCGGGCCCGGGCGGAGAAGGGCGAGATCGCGTTTGGCACCATCGACAGCTGGCTGGTGTGGAACCTGACCGGCGGAAGTGTGCACATCACCGATGTCTCCAACGCCTCGCGCACGCAGCTGTTCAACATCCACACGCTGCAGTGGGACGACGAGATCCTGGACCTGATGGACATCCCCAAGGCCATGCTGCCCGAGGTGCGGCCGTCGTCGCAGGTGTACGGGCAGACCGACCCGGACATGTTCTTCGGCACCCACGGCATCCCGGTGGCGGGCATCGCCGGCGACCAGCAGGCGGCCCTGTTCGGGCAGGCCTGCCACAAGCCGGGCATGGCGAAGAACACCTACGGCACAGGCTCGTTCCTGCTGATGAACACCGGCACGGAAGCGCCAATCAGCAAGGAAAAGCTGCTGACCACCATTGCCTGGCAGATCGGTGAGGAGCCGGTGGAATACGCGCTGGAGGGTGCGATCTTCATTACGGGTGCCGCCGTGCAGTGGCTGCGCGACGGGCTG
This sequence comes from Caenispirillum salinarum, assembly GCF_044803115.1. Lineage (GTDB taxonomy): Bacteria > Pseudomonadota > Alphaproteobacteria > Rhodospirillales > Rhodospirillaceae > Caenispirillum > Caenispirillum salinarum_A. Next base: position 540,317 of record NZ_CP085224.1, read on the forward strand.
GGCATCATCGCTTCGGCGTCGGAGACGGAGAAGCTTGCCCGCTCCATCGACTGGAACGACGGCGTCTATTTCGTGCCCGCCCTGACCGGCCTGGGCGCGCCGCACTGGGACGCCTATGCCCGCGGCACGCTGCTGGGCCTCACGCGCGGCACCACGCGGGCCCACATCGTGCGCGCGACGCTGGAAAGCATCTGCTACCAGACCCGCGACGTGGCCGAAGCCATGGTGCGCGACTCCGGCATCGAGTTGAAGGAACTGCGGTGCGACGGCGGCGCGTCGGTCAACAGCTTCCTCATGCAGTTCCAGGCCGACCAGTTGGGCGTGACGGTGGAAGTTCCGCGCGTGGTGGAGACCACGGCCCTGGGGGCGGCCTACCTGGCGGGGCTGGCAACCGGCTACTGGCAGGGGCGCGACGAGATCGCCGAGAAATGGCAGCTCGCCAACCGCTACGAGCCGAAGATGGAGCCGACCGAGAAGGAGCGCCTGTACCGCCGCTGGCTGCGGGCGCTGGAGCATTCCAAGGGCTGGGCCGTGCACAAGACCTGACGCCGGCCCGCCGCAAGAATCCCAAGGCGAAACGGAGAAGGAGGACGACGGCATGGCGGCCGCCGGCAACATGAACCGCGACGCGGTGATCCGGGAGCTGAAGGAAAGCTACGACATCTGGGACGTCATCGTCGTCGGCGGCGGCGCCACCGGCCTGGGTGTGGCGCTGGAATCGGTGGCGCGCGGCTACCGGACGCTGCTGCTGGAGATGCACGACTTCGCCAAGGCGACCTCCAGCCGGTCCACCAAGCTGGTGCACGGCGGCGTGCGCTACCTTCAGCAGGGCAACGTGTCCCTGGTGATGGAGGCCCTGCGCGAGCGCGGGCGGCTTCTGAAGAACGCGCCGCACATCTGCCACAACCTGCCCTTCGTGGTGCCCGTCTACGAATGGTGGGACGGGCCGTTCTATGGCGTCGGCATGAAGCTCTACGACATGCTGGCGGGCAAGCTGGGGCTCGGGCCGTCCAAGGTGCTGTCGCGGGAAAAGACGCTGGAGCTTCTGCCCAACGTGGAGCCCAAGGGCCTGAAGAACGGCGTCATCTACCACGACGGCCAGTTCGACGACGCCCGCCTGGCCGTTTCCCTGGCCCAGACCGTCGCCGACAAGGGCGGCTTTGTTCTGAACTACTGCAAGGTCACGGGCTTCAAGAAGCGCGGCGGCTTCATCACGGGCGTCACGGCCCATGACGAGGAAACCGGCGAGGACTACGAGCTGGATGCCCGGGTGGTCATCAACGCCACCGGCATTTTCTCCGACGACACGCGGCAGATGGACGACCCGTCGGAGGAGCCCCTGATGGCGCCCAGCCAGGGCGTGCATCTGGTGCTCGACAAGTCCTTCCTGCCGGGCGATAGCGCCATCATGGTGCCCAAGACCGCCGACGGGCGGGTGCTGTTCGCCGTGCCCTGGCACGGGCGCACGGTCGTCGGCACCACCGACACCGCCATCGAGAAAAGCACGCTGGAGCCGAAACCGCAGCAGGATGAAATCGACTTCCTGCTGGAGCACGCGGCCATCTACCTGGACCGCGACCCGACCCGTGCCGACGTGCTGTCCATGTACTGCGGCATCCGCCCGCTGGTGCGCTCGCCCGGCGACAAGGGCACGGCGGCGTTGGCGCGCGACCATGTGCTGATGATCTCGGACTCCAACCTGGTCAGCATCACCGGCGGCAAGTGGACCACCTACCGCAAGATGGCGGAGGACACCATCGACGCCGCCGCCCTGGTGGGCGGGCTGGAGGAACGGCCGAGCGCCACCACCAACCTGCGCCTGCACGGCTGGATCAAGACGCCCATGGAGACCGAAGGCCTGTTGTCGCTCTATGGCTCGGACGGCACGGGCGTGCGCAAGACCATGGCCGAGCAGCCCGGATGGGACGAGCCGCTTCACCCGAACCTGCCGTATTTCTGGGGCGAGGTCGCCTGGGGCGTGCGGCGCGAGATGGCGCGCACGGTGGAAGACGTGCTGTCCCGCCGCACCCGGTCGCTTCTGCTGGACGCGCGGGCAAGCGTGGAGGCCGCACCCAGGGTCGCCGCCATCATGGCCGCCGAACTGGGCCGCGACGAGGCCTGGCAGAAACGGCAGGTGGAGGAGTTCACCGCGCTGGCACGAGACTACATGATCCCGACAACCTGACAGGGGGAGGATCGTGCCGTGATGAACCCGTTCCTGGGGGAGTTGATCGGAACCGCCATCCTGATCCTGCTGGGCAACGGCGTCGTCGCCAACGTGGTGCTGAAGGGCACCAAGGGCGAGGGCTCGGGCTGGATCGTCATCACCTGGGGCTGGGGGATGGCGGTGTTCGTCGCCGTGTTCACCGTGGCCGCCTTCAGCGGGGCCCACATCAATCCGGCGGTGACGGTGGGCCTGGCGGTGGCGGGCAAGTTCGCGTGGGACAGCGTGCCGCTCTATATCCTGGCGCAGATGGCGGGTGCGATGATCGGCTCGGCGCTGGTGTGGGTCGTGTACCGCGACCACTTCCGCGAGACCAAGAGCCGGGACCTGAAGCTCGCCTGTTTCGCCACCGGCCCGGCCTACCGCAACGCCATCTCCAACCTGGTGTCGGAGATCGTGGGCACCTTCGTGCTGGTGTTCGCGGTGCTGTTCCTGGCCGTCGCCGTCTTCGGCCTGGGCGCGCTGGACGCCCTGCCGGTGGGACTGCTGGTGCTGGGCATAGGCTTGAGCCTGGGCGGGACGACGGGATACGCCATCAATCCCGCGCGCGACCTGGGCCCGCGCATCGTCCATGCGCTTCTGCCCATGCCCGGCGGCAAGCGGGACAGCGACTGGGGCTATGCCTGGATTCCCATCGTCGGGCCGCTGATCGGAGCGGTACTGGCGGCACTATGCTACCTGATGCTCCAGGACCCCACCAACGTCAACTTCCGCTGACGGGAAAGGGAGGACGGGCCATGCAGCGGCGCGGGTTCCTGGCCGGATCGGCGGCCTCCCTGGCGGCGCTCGGCCTGCCGCCGGCCCCGGCGTGGGGGCAGGGGGCACCCATCGACGTGCCCGAGGTTTCCACCGCCGCCCGGCGCTGGGCAGAGGTGGAGTTCCGGCCCTCGACGCTCTCGCTGGAGGAAAGGCTGGCGGAAATGGCCTTCTTCCACCGCGCCGCCAGGCCGTTCCGGGGGATGCGGCTCTATATCCTGTCGGAGACCATCGGCACCCACGTCTACGAGGCCCGCGTGCTGGCCCGCGCGTTTGCCGAGATCACCGGCGTCACGGTGGTGCACGACCTGGTGCAGGAAGGCGAGGTTGTGAACCGCATCCAGCAGCAGCGGCGCACCGGGCGGAACTTCTATGACGCCTACGTCAACGACAGCGACTTCATCGGCACCCACTACCGCTTCGGCGGTGTGGTGCCCCTGTCGGACTGGATGGCGGGCGACGGCGCGGACGTCACCCTGCCGACGCTGGACGTGGACGACTTCTTCGGGCGCGCGTTCTGCACGGCGCCCGACGGCAGGCTCTACCAGCTGCCCGACCAGCAGTTCGCCAACCTCTACTGGTTCCGCCACGACTGGTTCCAGCGGGAAGACCTGCAAGAGACCTTCCGCGCCCGGTTCGGCTACGACCTGGGGGTGCCGGTCAACTGGAAGGCCTATGAGGACATCGCGGACTTCTTCACCAACACGGTGAAGGAGATCGACGGGCGCCGCGTCTGGGGCCACATGGACTACGGCGCCCGCGACCCGTCGCTCGGCTGGCGCTTCACCGACGCCTGGCTGCCCATCGCCGGCGCGGGCGATACCGGCCTGCCCAACGGCCATCCGGTCGCCGACTGGGGCATAAGGGTGGAGGACTGCGTGCCGGTGGGCTCCTCGGTCGCGCGCGGCGGGGCCGCCAACAGCCCGGCGGCCGTCTATGCGTTGCGCAAATACCTGGAGTGGCTGGAGAAGTATGCGCCGCCCGAGGCCGCCGGCATGTCGTTTTCCGAGGCCGGACCGGTGCCGGCGCGGGGCGACATCGCCCAGCAGGTGTTCTGGTATTCGGCCTTCATGCCCGACATGGTGCGCCCCGGCTCGGCGGTGATGAACCCGGACGGCACGGCGAAGTGGCGCATGGCCCCCACACCCCGCGGCGCCTATTGGCGGCCGGGCATGAAGCAGGGCTACCAGGACTGCGGCGCCTGGACCCTCATGGAAAGCACGCCCGTGCCCCGGCGCAAGGCGGCGTGGCTGTACGCGCAGTTCTGCGTCTGCAAGTCGGTGTCTCTTAAGAAGGCCATGGTGGGTCTGACGCCCATCCGCGACAGCGACATGCGCAGCTCCGCAATGACCGACGCCGCGCCCGGCCTGGGCGGCCTGGTGGAGTTCTACCGCAGCCCGGCGCGCACGCTCTGGACACCGACGGGGCCGAACGTGCCCCATTATCCGCTTCTGGCGCAGCTCTGGTGGCAGGTGATCTCGGCCGCCCGCGCGGGCCGCGCCACACCGCAGGAGGCCCTGGACCGCCTGGCGGCGGCGCAGGACGACATCCTGGGGCGGCTGCGGCAGGCGCCGGGCATCGAGCGCTGTGCCCCGGCGCTTGCCGAGGCCGAGGATCCGGCGGCGTGGCTCGCCCGTCCCGGCGCGCCCAAATCCGGGCTGGCCGACGAAGAAGGGCGCGGCGAGACGATCCCGTATGCGGAAATCGTGCGCCAGTGGCAGGGCGGGGGCTGACAAAACACACAAACCGGCGGAGGCCTTGGAGCGTTCCGACGGCATGAATGACAACAGCACCGACATCACCGGCTGGGTCCTGCGCTACGACGGATACGAGCCCGAGCACGAGGGCCTGCGCGAGGCCCTCTGCACAACCGGCAACGGCTACATCTGCACGCGCGGCGCCGCCGCCGACAGCACCGCCGCCGCCGAGGGTCCCCTGCGCGACGTTCACTATCCCGGCACCTACCTCGCCGGCGGCTACGACCGTCAGGTGACCGACGTGGAAGGCCGCGACGTCGAGAACGAGGACCTGGTCAACCTGCCCAACTGGCTGCCGCTGACTTTCCGCGTCGGCGACGGGCCGTGGTTCCGCATCGACGATGTGGAGGTCGAGGACTACTGCCAGGCGCTCGACCTGCATGGTGGCGTGCTGTCCCGGCGGCTGCGCTTCCGTGACGCCGAGGGGCGCCGCACAGAATGGCGCGAGGAGCGCTTCGTCAGCATGGCCGACAAGCACCTGGCGGCCCAGCGGGTGACGATCATGCCACTGGACTGGTCGGGGCGCATCACGGTGCGCGGCCGGCTGGACGGCCGTGTCGTCAACGACGGCGTGCCGCGCTATCGGGGGCTGGAGGCGCGCCACCTGGAGGTGCTGGAGGTCGGCCATCCCGAGGAGGCGGTTGCCGCCCTGCGCGTGCGGACCCGGCAATCGAGGCTGGAGGTCGGGCAGGCCATGCGCCTGCGCGTGGCCGGCGGCAGCGGGACGCCGTCGCGCGCGATTGACCGGACGGAGGCCGAAGCGGGCTTCGATCTGTCGGTGGACGCCGCCGCCGATGCCGCGCCGGTGGTGGTGGAGAAGGTGGCCGCCCTGCACACCACGCGCGACATGGCGATCTCGGAGCCGCTGATGGAGAGCGTCAAGGCGGCCCGCGACGCGCCCGCCTTCGACGACCTGCGCGCGGCTCATGTGGCGAGTTGGGGGCGCCTGTGGGACCTGTTCGACCTGGACGTGGGCGGCGCGGACGACTCGGCGCTAAAGCTGCGGGTCCACATCTTCCACCTGCTCCAGACCGTGTCCTTCCACAGCATCAACCAGGACACCGGCGTGCCGCCGCGCGGCTGGCACGGCGAAGCCTATCGCGGGCACATCTTCTGGGACGAGCTGTTCATCTTCCCCTTCCTCAACCTGCGCCAGCCCATCATGACGCGGGCGCTGCTGCTCTACCGCCACCGGCGGCTGGGCGAGGCGCGGCGGGCGGCCAAGGCGGCCGGGCTGGACGGCGCCATGTATCCCTGGCAGTCGGGCTCCAACGGGCGCGAGGAAAGCCAGAAGGTTCACCTGAACCCGGAATCGGGGCGCTGGATACCCGACAACTCCCACCGTCAGCGCCACATCAACGCGGCCATCGCCTACAACATCTGGCACTATTGGGAGGTCACCGAGGACCGGGATTTCCTGTCCTTCCACGGCGCCGAGATGATGATGGAGATCGCCCGCCTGTGGGCCTCGCTGGCGACGTGGAACGACGGCCTGGGCCGCTACGAGATCAAGGGCGTCATGGGCCCGGACGAGTACCACACGGCCTATCCCGGCACCGACCCGGAGGAGGCCGGCGGGTTGGACAACAACGCCTACACCAACGTCATGGCCGCCTGGGTGCTGACCCGCGCCAGCGACGTCTGGGACCTGCTGCCCGCCGACCGCCGGGCCCACCTGGCCGACGAACTGGCCCTGAGCGAGGACGAACGGGCCCGCTGGGTGGACATCTCGCGCCGCCTGCTGGTGCCCTTCCACGAGTGCGAGGAAGGCCGGCCGGTCATCAGCCAGTTCTCGGGCTACGAAGACCTGGAGGAATTCGACTGGGCGCCTTACCGGGAAAAGTACGGCAACGTCATGCGCCTCGACCGCATCCTGGAGGCCGAGGACGACACGCCCAACCGCTACAAGGTCTCCAAGCAGGCCGACGTGCTCATGCTTTTCTACCTGTTCTCGGCCGAGGAGCTTGAGTGGCTGTTCGAGCAGCTGGGCTATGCGCTGGACCCCGACCTGATCCCGCGCACCATCGACTATTACCTCAAGCGCACCTCGCACGGCTCCACGCTGTCGTTCGTCACGCACGCCTGGGTGCTGGCGCGCTCCGACCGGGCGCGGTCGTGGGACCTGTTCCAGAGCGCGCTGGACAGCGACATCAAGGACATCCAGGGCGGCACCACGCGCGAAGGCATCCACACCGGCGCCATGGCGGGCTCGGTGGACATCCTCCAGCGCTGCTACATGGGCCTGGACACCCGCCAGAACGTGCTCCACGTCGACCCCCTGCTGCCCGCGGACCTGGACCGGGTGACGGTCTACCTGCGCTATCGCCACCAGCGCCTGACGCTGACCGCCGATCATGCATGGCTGACCGTGGACAGCGCGCCGCTGGCCGCCGCGCCCGTCCACATCGCCTATCGCGGCCATCTGCGCGAGCTGTCGCCGGGCATGACCATCCGCCTGCCGCTGATTGATCCGGCCAAGCGGGTGCGGGCGGTCGACCAGCAGCCTGCCCGCCGCGAATGCCTGGACCATCGCCGCGGCGAGGTGGAGCGCCTCGCCCACGGCAAGCGGGCGTGATCCGCCCAACGGAGGGAGTGAGTTCATGAAGATCGTCGTCTACGACGTGGAGAACTGGGAGCGCGAAAGCTTCAAGCCGCTGGAGGCCGAGCACGACGTCGTCTACCGCGAGGATTCGCTGTCGGCCGAGACGGTGGGCGAGAACGCCGACGCCGACATCGTCTCGGGCTTCATCTATTCCGACTTCTCGGCGGACACGCTGTCGAAGATGGAGAGCCTGAAGCTGGTGGTCACCCGGTCCACCGGCGTCGACCACGTCGCCACCGACTGGTGCGACGAACACGACGTCAAGGTCGCCTATGTCCCCGGCTATGGCGAGAACACGGTGGCCGAGCACACCTTCGCCCTGCTGCTGGCCGTCAGCCACCGACTGATCGAAGCCGCCGACCGCACGCGCAAGGGCGACTTCAACAACCAGGGGCTGACCGGCTTCGACCTGTGCGGCAAGACCATCGGCATCATCGGCACCGGCAACATCGGCGTCCACACCTGCCGCATCGCCAGAGGCTTCGGCATGGAGGTGCTGGCCTTCGACATCCAGAAGAACGAGGACGCCGCCCGCGAGATCGGGTTCGAGTACTGCGCCATGGAGAACCTGCTCGAACGTGCCGACGTGGTGTCGCTGCACGTTCCCGGCACGCCCAAGACCAAGGACCTGATCGGCAAGGAGCAGTTCGACCGCATGAAGGACGGCGTGGTGCTCATCAACACCGCGCGGGGCACCGTGGTCAACGCCGAGGCCCTGTCGGAGGCGCTGCTGTCGGGCAAGGTGGCCGGCGCCGGCCTGGACGTTCTGCCCGAGGAACCGGTGATCCGCGAGGAAGCCGAAACCCTGCGCAGCGTCTTCACGCAGGAGCACGACCTGTCTAAGCTGCTGGCCGGGCACGCGCTGCTGCGGCTGAACAACGTGGTCATCACCCCGCACAACGCCTTCAACACCCGCGAGGCCGTCCAGCGCATCCTGGACACCACGCGGGAGAACATCGAGGGCTTCATCGCCGGCGAGCCGAGGAACCTCGCCAACGGCAAGAAGGGCTGACCGCTCATGGGCGGCATCCTGACGCTCACCCTGAACCCGGCCCTGGACGTCAATGCGTCGGTGGACCGGCTTGAGCCCGACCGCAAGCTGCGGACGGATGCGCCGCGCATGGACCCTGGGGGCGGCGGCATCAACGTGGCGCGGGTGGCGACGCGGCTTGGGGCGGACGTCACCGCCTGGGCGCTGCTCGGCGGGCCGACCGGGCAGATGCTGGCCGACCTTCTGGAGGGCGAGGGCGTCCGGCTGGTCCGCTGCGAGACCGACGGGGCGACGCGCCTGTCCTTCAAGGTTCGGGTGACCGAGGAGGACGACGCCCAGTACAGGTTCGTGCCGCCGGGACCCGAGGTCGACGCGGCGCAGGCGGATGCCATCCTGCGCTCCATCGACGAATGCATGAAGGGGGTGGACTGGGTGGTCCTGTCGGGCAGCCTGCCGCCGGGCCTGGGCCCGGACTTCATCGGCCGTATCACGGAACTGGTGCGCGGTCGCGGCGCGCGGCTGATCCTCGATACCTCGGGTCCGGCGCTGGAGGCAGGGCTGGAGGCCGGCGTCTGGCTGGTCAAGCCCGACCGCCATGAAACCCAGGACCTGGCGGGCGAGGACCTGCCCGACGATGACGCCCTGGCCGCCTATGCACGGCGCATGATCGAGCGGGGTGCGGCGCAGGTGGTCATCGCGACGCTCGGCGCCGAAGGGGCGCTGGTGGTCACCGCCGATGCCGCGATGCGCCTGCGCCCGCCCGATGTAAAGCAGGTCAGCGCCGTCGGCGCCGGCGACAGCTTCGTGGCGGCGCTGGTTGCCGCTCTCGCCGACGGCAGGGCGGTGGAGGATGCCGCCCGCGCCGGCGTGGCCGCCGCGGCGGCGGCGGTCACCACCACCGACACGCGTCTGGCGCGGGCGGAAGACATCGAACGGCTGACGGCGGACGTGACCAGCTGCGAGGTCTGATATGCGGGCACGCGAGGTGATCGCCGATCTGGTCTATGGCGCCAACGACGGCATCGTCACGACGTTCGCCGTGGTGGCAAGCGTCGTGGGCGCGGGCCTGGAGTCCCGCGTGATCCTCATCATCGGCATCGCTTCCCTGGCCGCCGACGGCTTTTCCATGGCGACCAGCGACTACCTCGCCAGCCGCTCGCAGCAGCAGGCGCAGGACCGGCCGGAAAGCCGGCGGTCGGCGGCGATCTCGGGGCTGATGACGTTCCTGGCCTTCGTCACGGCCGGGTCGCTGCCGCTGGTGCCCTACCTCGTCGCGAGCGGGGCGCCGTCGCTGTTCTGGTGGACCGCGGCCATGACGGCGGCGGCCCTGTTCATCGTCGGGGCGCTGCGCACCATCGTCACCGGCGCCAACTGGCTGCGCAGCGGGCTGGAAATGCTGACGGTGGGCGGGGCGGCCGTGCTGATCGCCTACTGGCTCGGCCGCTTTACCGCGCAGTACACCTGACCCTCAGCCCCCGTGCGGCAACATGGCGCCGGGCAGGTGGGAGACGCAGGCCATGACATGGGTGATGGCGTCGCGGTCGTAATGGTCGCCGGAGCGGTAGGCATCGAACAGCGTGTGCGTCCGCTCCACCCGGTCGGGCCATGTGTCCTGCGCCTGAAGGCCCAACGTCACGCCGTAGTTGGTGAAGGCGAACTTGACGTCCCGCGTCCCCGGCTGGCGGCAGAAATAACCCGGCGGGTCCACCCACATCTGATCCAGCGTGGACAGGCAGCGCGGGACCTGAGCCTTCGCCCAATCCTCGCGCGGGAAGAAGCCCGCCATCCACAGCATCATGCCGATGCCCAGGTCCTGGGTGATGTGCAGGTCGGGCCATGTCCGGTCCATCAGCCCGCGCATCTCGGCGATCTCGTCGGCCAGCGCCGTCTCGTCCAGAAGGCGATAGCTGACATAGCCGTCAAAGGCGTCCAGCGCCCCGAGGCCATAGCCGGGGTAGGGGCGGCCGAGGTCCTCCTCCATCTTCCACACCACGCCGGTGCCGGGGATGACGAAGGGCTTGTGGACGGCCTTGGCGATGGCGACGCCCTTCTCGCGGTAGGCGGGCATCACGTCGCCCAGGCGCGCCATGGCGAACATCCACATGGCAAGGTAATGGAAGTACTGGCCATCGCGGTCCGGGGCCTCGCCGATGCGGTAGCCGCGGCGGCGGCCCAGCACCCGGTCGACTTCGTCCACCAGGGCCTCGGCCTCGTCGATCCAGCGGCGGTCGCCGGTTTCCTCGTACAGCGAAACCAGCAGGACCACGCCGAAGGCGTCCGTCCACAGATAGCGCAGGCCATTGGGCCAGATGCCCTGGGCGCGCATCCAGTCCAGCCGGTCCAGGACGAAGGGCATGTCGCGCAGCGGCATATCGGTCGCTCCTTGTGCGGCGGAAGGTCTTCAGGGGCAACGGCTCGGTGCCGCCCGGGTTTCCCCGGCAATCGCCTCCGCCCATGATGCCAGGGTGTGCGGCGGCGGCGTGGTTCTGGTAAACATCGGGAAAACGAACCAGGACCGGCCCGTGACTGCCACCGAAGATCATACCGCCGAGGACGCCGTGGTGCTGGAGGACGTGCGCCTCCGGCGCGGCGGCCGCATGGCGCTGGACGGCGTCTCGCTGCGCCTGACGGAGCCGCGCGTGGCGGTGGTCGGGCGCAACGGGTCGGGCAAGTCGACGCTGGCGCGGCTGGTGAAGGGGCTGCTGCGGCCCGACAGCGGAACCGTGCGGGTGTTCGGCCGCGATCCCGCCCGCCGCGACCGCCGCGCCATCGCCGACGTCGGGTTCCTGTTCCAGAACTCCGACCACCAGATCCTGTGCCCCACGGTGGCCGAGGAGATCGCTTTCGGGCCTGTGGAACTTGGCACCCCTCGCGTCCAGGCCGATGCCGCCGCCCGGTCCATCCTGGATGACCACGGCATCGCCGTCTGGGCCGAGCGCCCGGTGGCGGCGCTGTCCGAAGGCCAGCGGCGGCTGGTCTGCCTGCTGGCGGTGCTGGTGAGCAAGCCGCGCCTGCTGGTGCTGGATGAACCCTATGCCGGCCTGGACATCCCCACGCGCCTGCGCCTTCAGCGCTTCATCGCGCGGCTGCCGCAGCGCGTCCTGCTCATCAGCCACGAGCCGGAAAGCCTGGACGGCTTCGACCGGGCGCTTTGGCTGGAGGACGGCCGTCTGGCCGCCGACGGCGCGCCGGCCGAGGTGCTGCCCGCCTTCACCCGCGCCATGCACGCGCTTGTGCCCGGTGACGACGATCTGGCCACCGATGGGGAGGGCGCGGCATGGGTGGCGTGATCGCGCGCGGCGGCATCCTGCCGCTTCATCGCGTTCCGGCGGGATGGAAGCTGCTGGCCCTGGCGGCCTCCAGCGCCGGGCTGTTCCTGTCGGCCGATCCGCTGGTTCTGGCCGGTGCATTTACCGCCGTGCTGGTGCTGGCCTGGGCGGCGGGCGCGCTGGCGGTGGTGACCGACCTGCGGCCGCTGGCGCTGGTGCTGGTCCTGTCCTTCGCCGCCCATGCCGTGCTGGGGGACTGGCGGCTGGGGCTGGCAATTGTGCTGCGCGTCGGCGCCCTGGTGTCGCTGGCCGGCGTGGTGACCGCCACCACCCCCTTCGGTGAGATGCTCGGGGTGCTCGACCGGCTGCTGGCGCCGCTGCGCTGGATGGGCGTGCAGACCCGTCCCGTCAGTGTCGCCATCGGCATGACGCTGCGGTTCGTGCCGGTTCTGTCCCTGCGCTGGCGCACGCTGCGCGACGCCTGGACCGCCCGCTCCGCCCGCCGCCCCGGCTGGCGGCTTCTCGTGCCCTTCGTTGTCGGCGTGCTGAATGATGCCGACCGCGCCGCCGAGGCCCTGGCCGCCCGCGGCGCCTTCCTGGAGAAAAGACCGTGAGTGCCGCATCCTCTTCGCTTCCCTCGACCGTCGCCCGCATCGCCCTGTTCGCCGCCCTGATCGCGGCGCTGGGCCTGGTGCCGCAGGTCATGCTGCCGTTTGCCGGCGGCGTGCCCATCACCGCCCAGACGCTGGGTCTGATGCTGGCCGGGCTGATCCTGGGGCCTTGGCGCGGGGCCGCCGCCGTGCTGGTCTTCATGGCGGTGGTGGCCCTGGGTGCGCCCCTGCTCGCCGGCGGACGCGGCGGGCTCGGGGTCTTCGTCGGCCCGACCGCCGGTTTCCTGGTCGGCTTCCCCATCGCGACCATCGTCATCGGCCAGGTCTGGCGCACCTTGAGCCGGCGCATGAAGCCGATGGTAGCCGGCGTCCTGGCCTCGCTGATCGGGGGAGTGGTGGTGCTCTATGCCTTCGGCGTGCCGGGGCTGGCGCTGGTGACCGGCATGTCGCTGACCCAGGCGGCGGCCGTGATGGTGGTGTTCATTCCCGGCGATATCCTCAAGGCGCTCGTCGCCGCCTACGTCAACCGCGAGGTCCGTCGCGCCACGGTCGTGGACGCCTGATCGGGCACGCCGGCGGCGCGGCCCTACTGCTGCAGGGCCTGCAGGGAGTCCATCACCGCCAGGATGCGCCCGTTGACGAAAGCTTCCGCCTGGGTGCGGGTATAGTCGTCCTGGCAATGCTCGATGGCCGCGCGGCTGAACGCCTCGCCCCAGATGGGCATGTCGCGCGAGCCGTGGGCGCCCGCGTCGGCCCGCCCGTCGATGACCTGGCGGACCCTTTCGTGCGGGAGGGCGCCGTCGTTGCGGGCCGAAACGCGCGTGAGGTCGGGCAGAGCCGTGGCCAGCAACCGGGCATAGGGGCCGGTCCCCGTGCCGTCGGGGCCGTGGCAGACGGCGCAGTGGGTTTCGTAAACCCGCTTGCCGAGGGCAACACCATCACCGTCGGCAGCATCAGCCGCTCCGGCCGGAGCAGCGGCACCGGTAACCGCGCCGGATGCAGCGAAGCGCCGTGACAGCGCCCGGGTAACGGACGAGGCGCACGGGCTGGTCTCCAGGCCCGCCCCCTTGAGGGGTGCCGACACTCTGAAATCTACCGGGTTCTTCGGAGGAGATGGCTGGGGCGGTAGGAGTCCCAGCACTTTTTCGTCTGGCGAAAATTCCCTTTAGAATCAACGGCCTGTGAATGCCTCTGTCACAGTAGATGTCACATTGTGACGCCGAATGCAAGGGGGCGGGGCCGCTTCGTGTTTGACGGATGAACGCATTTCGAGCGGTATAGGGGTGCCGCGCCGGTGATGTCGCAGCTCCGCGCTCCAACCTGCCGGACGCCGTCCGCGGTGCCGTCCGGCCGGTCTGAGCAGGGACACGCCATGCCGGGTCGTCTGCGACAGGGATGCCCCCTGGGCCACCTGCCTGCCGAACGCCTTGGCGCGGCCAGGAGCGACGTGATGGAGCGATCAACTCATATCAGGAGTTCTCGTAGCTCTTCATCAATAGAGGCTGCGCCTTCTAAAAGTCCGCCGGTTCGCGCAGGGTCAGTTCAAGGTCGCCGGAGCCGAAGTGCCCGATCGTGTCCCAGGAGATGGTGTAAGAGCGACGGCATCACCGTCGTCTTCGGCGGCTGAGGCCACAGGTCAGGCTACTGCGATGGCGCGCAGCCCGTCAGCAGAAGGATCGGCTGGCGGGCCAGCGCGAGGGCGGTGTTCAGTGCCGAGGACTTGCCGCCCCGGCTATCGGCGCGCACGTACCGGTCGATCATGCCCTGCCGCTCCAGCCGGCGGCAGACTGCGGCCGTCGCGTCGGTGGAGCCGTCGTCGGCGACGATGATCTCCAGCGGCCGGTGCGGCTGTTCGCGCAATGACGTGACCGTGCGTGCGACGCTGTCCGCATCGTTGAGCGCCGGCGCCAGGACGGATACGCCCAGGGCAGGATCAGCGCCTTCGCTGCGGCGGGCCGGCAAGGCGGGCGGGGAGTGCTCCCGCCCGAACAGCCACGCGCCGATGACGACAGCGTAGCTGACGAAGAAACGCGGCTCCTCCACCAGGACCAGCAGCTAGAAGGTGCGGATGAACTGCTCCGGCGGAAGTCCGTACAGGAAGTGCAGGGCGGTGTCGATCAACGGAACCTCCGATGGAGGTATAACGCCGTCGATCGTATGAAGGCTCCGCCGGGTCACGTCCACGGGTGATCCTGGTGTCCGCACGCTGCGGGAAACCGGGTGGCCGAAAATATGCCACGCGGAGGCAACGATAATATTTTCCGCGTTCGGATATAAAGGGGGTCCAAAAGGATACGTCTGTGGTAAATCTTGATCATGCAAGTGAGGTAATCACGCTACGCTTTCGTGCGGGAAGCGCCAGCGATCTCACCGCTAGAGCATGAACGACCGAGTGCTTGTGGCGCGATGTCGCACTGAAGAACTCGGACAAACATCCATCAGACCGGAGACATGATGACCGCCTCCACCGCCCAAGTCGACCTTGACCGCACGCGCCGCCTGTCCTTCCTCGGCATCGATGAACGCACTCGCGAACTGCTGAGAGAGGTGCGCCCCCTGCTGGAGCCGCACGTGGATGCCATCCTTGATGGCTTCTATCGGCACCTCAGCAGCGAACGCGAGTTGATGACGCTTTTCGGCGGGCAGGCCAGCCTGGCCCATGCCCGCGAGATGCAGCGGCGCCACTGGATGGAGAACGTGTTCTCCGGCGAGTTCGGCGACGGCTACATGAAGCAGGTCACTATCATCGGTCGCGTTCACGAGCGCGTGGGCCTGGAGCCGCGCTGGTACATGGGCGGCTATTGCTTCACCGTGAACCGCGTGGTCGAGGTCATCCAGGCCGCCTGCCGCCGCAAGCCGCAAAAGGCGGCGGAACTGATCGCCGCCGTCAACAAGGCGGTGTTCCTGGACATGGACATCGCCATTTCGGTGTATATCCAGACCGCGCGCGAAACCGCCGCCGCCAAACTCAACACCTATGCCGACGCTTTCGAGACCGAGGTCCGCACGCTGGTCGAGGCCGTCGCCGGCGGCGCCGGTCAATTGAAGAAGACCGCCGACCGCATGACCGACACCGTGCGGACGACGAGCGAGGAGACCGCCGCCGTCGCGTCAGCCGCCGAGGAGTCCTCGGCCAATGTCCAAACGGTCGCCAGTGCCGCCGACCAGCTCAGCGCCTCCATCCGCGAGATCGCCCAGCAGGTCGCGACGGCCACGACGATCTCGCGCGAGGCCGTCGCCGAAGCCGATCGCACCAGCGACATCGTCAACGGCCTCGCCAAGCGGGCCGACAGCATCGGCGAGGTGGTGCGGCTCATCAACGACATCGCCAGCCAGACCAACCTGCTTGCGCTGAACGCCACGATCGAAGCGGCGCGGGCCGGCGATGCCGGCAAGGGTTTCGCGGTCGTGGCGAATGAGGTCAAGAGCCTCGCCGGACAGACCGCCAGGGCAACCGAGAACATCGCCGCCCAGATCGGCGACGTGCAGGAGGCGACCAAGGAAGCCGTCGGCGCGATCGAGCAGATCGGGCGGACCATCACCCGCATCAGCGAGATTTCCGGGTCGATCGCCAGCGCGGTGGAGGAGCAGAACGCGGCCACCAGCGAGATCGCCCGCAGCGTCCAGCAGGCGTCTGCGGGCACGCGGGAGGTCACGCAAACCATCGGGTCGGTTTCCACCGCCGTCTCCACCACCGGTGGCGCCGCCCGCGAGGTGCTGACGGCGTCCGAGACGCTGACCGGCCAGTCGCAGGGGCTGCGCGAGCAGGTCGACACGTTCCTGGTCAAGATCCGGACGGCCTGACCACCGCCGCCAGGGCGGGCGGCAACGGCGACGCCTGTCCCGGGAGGTCGGGCAGACCGTCGCGGCTCGGCCCCTGGCGCCGCACTTCTCCAGAACGAGGCCGTGCGATCCGCCGTTGATCGGCCAGGACAGCACTGGAGGACGAGAGCCATGAACCGCATTAAAGTCGCTGTAGTGGCGTTCGCGACGGCCGTCATCGCTAGCGTGCCGGCCGTCGCGGCTGAAACGGTTGTCGAGATGACGAACCGCCTGAACTACATGCCGGAGACAGTCACCATCTCCGCCGGCGACACCGTTCGCTGGGACAATACGTCCGATCTGGTTCACACGGTGACAGCCGATCCCGCCAAGGCCAGTGACCGGGCGCATGTCCGCCTGCCGGACGGTGCGGAGCCATTCGATTCCGGCTCCATCCAGGCGCGCGGCAGCTATAGCCACACCTTCACCGTGCCGGGCGAGTACACGTACTTCTGCATTCCGCACGAGGCCGCCGGCATGATCGGCAATCTCGTCGTGGAGTAGGGGGCAGATGCGGCGCCTGTTGCAGGCTTGGAGGGCGTTTTTCCAGATTTTTCCCCGGAATGTTGATGGAGGACCGAGGGTTCTTGGGCTTCCTACGACTTGTTAACGGATCAGTCACCGGTAGGGCCGCGTCCGCAGGAAAACTTGTCAGCCGTTGAACGACGGGTCCAGCGGATTCAGCGGGCGGCGCACGAAGCGGTAGGGCAGGCGGGCGAAGTCGGGCGACGCCAGACCGCCGCTGTCGGCCAGGATGACCTTGCCGGCGATGGGCTCGAACGCCGCGCGGAAGTGCTGTTGCGACTTCAGCGCCACCACGCGCTTGCGCTGCGGGTCGATACCGTTCGCCAGGAACATCTGACGGTCGATGGCCTGGACCAGATTGCTCGTCACAATGATGTCGACGCCGCCCGCGCGGAACACGGCACTGCGCCCTGTTGACCGCCTCATGCCCTTCCACATGGGACCGTCGCACACGAAACTGCCGTCCGACAGGTACGCCCGAACAGCAGGCCGGCCGCGCCCGCACCGCCGGTCGGCGGGCTAGAATTGCCATGACGGCCAGCAGCACGAGCCCCTCAAGCGCCGCCTCGTAAAGCTGGCTCGGGTGGTGCGGGACCGCGCCACCCATCGGGAAGTCCATGGCCCACGGCACATCGGTGGCGCGTCTGTCGAGTTCGCTGTTGATGATGCTCGCCAGCCACCCGAAGAACAGGCCGAGCGGCGCAATGACGGCGACGGTGTCGGCGAACGGCAGCAGCGGCACCTTGCGCTTGCGGGCGTACAGCCAGATGGCGACGGCGTCACCCAGAAGGCCGCCGTGGAAGGACATGCCGCCGTGCCAGACCTGGACGATCTCCAGCGGGTTCGAGAGGTAGTACGCCGGCTTGTAGAACAGCACACAGCCCAGACGCCCGCCAGGCGGTCGAGGACGAAGCGGATGGCGTGCAGGGCCACGGCGCCCTCCTCGGCAATCAGACGGCTGGTCCGTACCACGGCCAGTAGAAGCCGACGAAGCCGAGCCAGATGAGGAACAGCCACGTCAGCACGACCGCGAACACGACGCCGCCGGGCCAGTAGGTCCAGTCACGGCTGTAAGGCCACCACGGCAGGGCGACGATCCACAGCAGCAACAGCAACACCAGAATCCAAAAGCCTGCCATGGGGCACCTCCTTGCGCCATTTTCTCTCGAAATCCCGTCAATGCCTTCCGGGCAACGGATTGGCGCCCGTCGGGGTTCGGTCGCCACCCGGCGGCTGCCCCGGTCGTTCACCGGGCAACGAAGTCCATGCAAGGGAGGAGCACGATGATGTTCGAGGACCGGCGTCGCCTCATGGTCGACCACCAGATCGCCGCGCGCGGGATCACGTCTGGGCCCGTGCTACGGGCTATGGCAGCCGTCCCGCGCGAAGCCTTCGTGCCCGAGAACCTGCGCGACTATGCCTACGAAGACCGGCCGCTGCCCATCGGGGAAGGCCAGACCATATCGCAGCCCTATATCGTGGCGCTCATGGTCGACGCGCTCGACCTGGGCGACCGCACGGAGCGGGTGCTGGAGATTGGTGCCGGCTCGGGCTACGCCGCCGGCGTCCTTGCGTCCGTCGCCGACGAGGTGGTCACCATCGAGCGGCACGAACCGCTTGTGCGGATGGCGGAAGCCAATCTCGCCCGCGCCGGCATCACCAACGCCCGGGTCGTGCACGGCGACGGCACCCGCGGCTGTCCCGACAAGGCGCCCTTCGACGGCATCATCGTCGCGGCCGGCGGGCCGCGTGTGCCTGACTCCCTGCGCCGGCAACTGAAGGTGGGCGGCAGCCTCGTCATCCCCGTCGGCCCGGCACAGCGCCTGCAGACGCTGCTGCGCATCACCCGCACCGGCGAGGACACGTTCGAAGAGGAAGACCTGGGCGCAGTCCAGTTCGTTCCGCTGATCGGCAGCGAAGGGTGGGAAGGCGACGACCCGTCGCCCAAGCCGCGCGCGGAACACCAAAGGGAGGGCGGAAACGGCGGCTCCGGGCAGCAGTCCGTTCCGCACCGCATCGCGGCAGCTTGCGAGCCTTTCGACGATCTGGAGACCGCCGACCTTGATCCCTTGCTCGACCGTATCGGCGACGCCCGTGTCGTGCTCATTGGCGAAGCGTCGCACGGCACGTCGGAATTCTACCGCATGCGGGCCCGCATCACGCAGGCGCTGATCGAGCAAAAGGGCTTCCGCATCGTCGCCGCCGAAGCCGACTGGCCCGATGCCGCCCGCGTCGATGCCTGGGTGCGCCACCATGCGGGGCATGAGGTTCAGAGGGATTGGCAGGCCTTCGCGCGCTTCCCCGTGTGGATGTGGCGCAACGCCGAGACCCGCACATTCATCAACTGGCTGCACGCGCGCAACGCCGATCGGGCGGAGGACGCCCGCGCCGGCTTCCACGGCCTCGACATGTACAGCCTCTATACGTCCATCGAGGCGGTGCTGAAGTACCTTGACGACGTCGACCCGGAAACGGCGCAGGTCGCCCGCGAGCGCTATGCCTGCCTCATGCCCTGGCAGCACGAACCGGCCGAGTATGGTCACATGGCGCTGACCAGCGGTTTCGCTCGGTGCCGCGAGCCGGTGGTGAACATGCTGCGCGACCTGCTGCAGAGGCGGACCGAGTACGCCGCCCTGGACGGCGTGCGCCTGTTCGACGCCGAGCAGAACGCCCGCCTCATCGAGAGCGCGGAACGCTACTATCGCATCATGTACGAGGGCGGCGCGGCTTCCTGGAATCTGCGCGACAGCCACATGTTCGAGACCCTGCGGCGTCTGCTCGACCACTACGGCCCGGACAGCCGCGCAGTGGTCTGGGCGCACAACAGCCACGTCGGCGACGCCTCGGCGACCGGCATGTCCGCCCGTGGGGAGCACAACATCGGCCAGCTCTGCCGGGAGGCATTCGGCGACGCCTCCTACCACATCGGCTTCGGCACCCACGCCGGCACCGTCGCCGCCGCCCACAATTGGGACGGCGAGATGCAGGTGATGGATGTCCGCCCGTCGCTCGCCGACAGCCACGAGCGCCTGTGCCACGACAGCGGCGTGCGGCGGTTCTTCCTGCCGCTGCGCAACGGGCCGCAGGACTTGCGCGACCATCTGCAGCAGGCGCGGCTGGAGCGTGCCATCGGCGTCATCTATAGGCCGGAGACGGAGCGCTGGAGCCACTACTTCGACGCCATCCTGCCGCGCCAGTTCGATGAATGGATCTGGTTCGACGAAAGCCGGGCCGTGACCCCCATTGCGGCGGCGGAGGTGGAAGGCCTGCCCGAGACCTATCCCTTCGGGCTCTGACGAACGGGCGAAGGCGGAGGCTCGCGTGCCCCGGTTGGACGTAACGGCGATCGATGTCGGCATCCTGCTCGGCTACGTGGTGCTGACCCGCCTGCTGTTCGGCTGGTACTTCGCCCGCAAGACGCACGGCGAAGGAGCCGAAAGCTACTTTCTTGCCGGGCGCCGGCTGCCGTGGCCCATCATCGGCCTGTCGTTTTACGTCGCCAACATGAGCGGCGGCAGCTTCGTCGGCCTGCCCGGCGCCGGCTACTCCGACGGCATCGCGGTCTATCATTACGAGTGGGTGCCGGCGGTGGCGCTGGTCCTGTTCGTCTTCGTGTTCCTGCCGCTGTTCCTGGACGCGAAGGTGTTCACCTCGGCGCAGTTCCTGGAGAATCGCTACGGCCGGCGGACGCGGCTCGCCTTCTCGGGCTTCATGCTGCTGACGAGCATCATCGTCGACGCCACCGCCTCTCTCTACGCCGGCTCCAAGATCGTCGAGACGCTGTTCCCCGGCGTGCCCACCTGGATCGCCGTGGGCGCCGCCGCCGTGGCAGCGGGCGCATACATTGCCTTCGGCGGCCTTGGCGCGGTCGTGCTCAACGACGCCCTGCAGGCAACCCTTATCTTCCTCGGCGGCGCGGTTCTGCTCTACCTCGCTTGGCAGGAGATCCCGTCATGGGAGGCGGTGCGCCAGGCGGCCCCGGACGGCGCGCTGCACCTGATGCAGCCCGCTGGCGACGACGTCCTGCCGTGGCCGGGCATCATTACCGGCGTGCTCATTCTCGGCATCTACTTCTGGTGCACCAACCAGTTCGTCATTCAGCGGGCCCTGGGCGCCCGGTCGCCGGAGGACGGCCGGCGCGGCGCCCTGTTCGCCGGCTTCCTCAAGCTGCCCAACCTGTTCATCCTGATCCTGCCCGGCGTCATGGCGACGGCGATCTATCCCGACCTCGACGATCCCGACCTGGTCTTCCCGGCGATGGCCTTCGACCTGCTGCCGGTCGGGTTGCGGGGGCTGATGCTGGCGGTGGTCGCCGCTGCGATCCTGTCGAGCCTGGAGGCGATCCTGAACTCGTCGGCGACCCTGCTCACCATGGACTTCGTGCGCAGCCTGCGGCCGCAGACCAAGGACCGGACGCTCGCCCGGCTGGGCCGCATGGCGACGATCGGCTTCATGGTTCTGGCGGCCCTGTGGGCGCCGGTTGTGACGGTCTTCCCGACCCTGTGGCAGTACCTGCAGTCGATCCTGTCATATTTGGTGCCGCCGGTGGTGGCGCTTTTCCTCTGCGGCATCTTCTGGTGGCGCGCCACCGAGACCGGTGCCCTGCTTGCGATTGCCGTCGCCGCGCCGCTCGGCATCGCCGGCTGGGTAAGCGTTGAGGTCCTCGAACTCGCGGACATCCAGTTTCTCTATGCGGCCGGCATCCAGTTCGTGCTCGGATTGGCCCTGGTCGCGGCGGGATCCCTGGCGACGCCACCGCCGAATCCAGAGCGCGCCGCCCGGCATGGTTTCCGCCGCCGCCTCCTTCCGGACCGACGGGATGTGGCGTGGCGGTGGTCGGCAGCGCTGCTGGCGACCGCGGCGGCCATCGTCATCTGGTGGTGGTGAGCCTGGGCGGACGAGGAAACCGGGAACCGGCTTCGCGGCCTGCCGTTGGCCTTGCACACATCCCGACAACAGGAGGTCATTATGTCCAGCTCCAAGAAGACGCGGCCGGAAGGCGGCGCTGCAGAATCCCACCGAACGGCCCATCCCCGGGGTACAGACAACAACAATCCGGAACGGCCGCGCGGCGAGCCCAAGCCTCCCGAGGACGTCCGCCGCGACGAGGAAGCGGAGCGGGGGAAGCCCGATAGCGACTGATGCGGCGTCCCCCCATGATGATCCAATAGCGGGACGATTTCGAGCTGGATGACGCGGTCGCTTCAGCGCCGGCTGGCGCCGAGCCCGTGCTCCACGCGCGGCCCGAACATCGGCGGGCGGTGGCCGGTCAGCGGCCGGGCCGACTGGAAGGAGTGGCCGGCGGCCAGCACCCGCCGGTCGGCCTGACGCGGGCCGACGATCTGCAGCCCCACCGGCAGGCCCTCCTGCGTGAAGCCGCAAGGTACCGAGATCGCCGGCTGGCCGGTCAGGTTGAAGGGCCAGGTGAAGGGTGTCCAGCTCGTCCAGCGATCCTTCGGCCAGTCTTCCGGCACGTCGCGCCCCGCCTCGAACGGCGGGATGGGCACGGTCGGCGTCAGCAGCAGGTCGTAGCGGCGGTGAAACCCCTCCATGTGGTCGATCAGGCTCATGCGGTCGTTCATGGCGGCGAGGTAGTCAAGCATGCTCCAGCCTTGCGCCTCTTCCACCAGCGCCACGAGGCCGGGGTCCATGTCCTTGCGCTCCTCGGGCGAATGGTCGCGAAGGGCATTGGCCGCGCCCGATGCATAGAGGCGATGGAAGGTCTCGGACCGGTCGCCGATGTCCGGATCCGCCATTTCCACAAGAGCGCCCATCTCCTCAAATACGTCGGCCGCTTCGGCCACGGCCGCGGCCACCTCGCGATCGACGGGCACATCGCCCAGCGTCGGCGCGAAAGCGATGCGCAGTCCCCGGACGCCATCCTCCAGCGCCGCCAGAAGGCCCTCCGCCGGACGCGGCGTGGTGGCGTCAAGCCAGTTGGCCTCGGCCAGCAGCGCGACCAGCAGGGTCACGTCGCCGACGGTCCAGCCTATGGCACCCACATGGCCCAGCGGCGCGAAGATGCTGGGCGGCCACATGGGCGCCAACTCGTGCGTCGGCTTGTGGCCGACGACGCCGCAGAACGACGCCGGGATGCGCACGGACCCGCCGGCGTCGGTCCCAAGGGCGAGCGGTGCCATGCCAAGCGCCACCGCCGCGCCGGAGCCCCCGGACGAGCCGCCGGGCGTGCGCTCCGGGTCCCAGGGATTGCGCGTGACGCCGCACAGCGCGCTGTCGGTGGTCGCCTTCCATCCGAATTCCGGCGTCGTGGTGCGGCCCGTGATGATGGCGCCGTGACGCTTCAGCACGGCAACCGCCGGGGCGTCGTCGCCCACCGGTTCGGCGGGTGTGGTGGCCGATCCCTTGCGGTTGGGCCAGCCGCGCATGTTGAAGACGTCCTTCACCGCCACCGGCACGCCTTCCAGACGCCCGGCGGGAATCTCGCGGCGCCAGCGTTCTTCCGACCGGCAGGCCTGAGCCATGGCGTCCTCCTCCCTGACGCCGCTGAAGGCGTTGACCGCTGGGTCGTGGCTGCGGATGCGGCCGAGCGCGGCCTCGGTCGCCCCGACCGGAGAGGCGCGGCCATCGGCATAAAGTTGCTTCAGTTCAAGCGCGGTCTGGTCGGACAGGTCGATGCTCATGGCGCTCCCTCTGTACATGCCCGCGGAACGCGCCCGCCAAAGCCCCTGTTGCCGGGGAACCGGGCCTCCGGCGGTAGGCGTTGCGAAGGCGACCCTTTCATGGAGCAGGAACGCCATGCCGCTGGATATCGCCGTCATCCTGGCCGACCCGCGCCTGCCGTACCCGTACAATCCGGGGGGACGCATGGCCGAGCACGACCACCGCGATGCGGCCAGGCTTCAGGACGCCCTCGGCCGGCTTTCCTCCTGCCGCTTCACAATCCTCGATGACCACGAGAACCTGCCGGAGGCTTTGCGCCAAGGCTCCTTCGACCTTGTCTTGAACTTCTGCAACGCCGGCTTTCGCAATCAGCCGGCGCTGCAACTTCATGTGCCGGCGCTGGTGGAGATGCTGGGCCATCCGTTGGCCGGGGCCGATGCGGCCTGCCTGGCGCTTTGCCACGACAAGGGCGCGGTGAACACCGTCGCCCGGGCCCACGCCGTGGCGGTGCCGGCGCAGGAGGTGATCCGTCTGTCCCGTGGCAACAGGCCGCGGCCGCCGGAGCGCGTGCCGGTCCTGCTCAAGCCCAACAGCGGCAGCGGCAGCACCGGCATCTCCACGGGGTCGGTGGTTCAGGCGCCGGAAGACGCCGAAGCCAGCCTGAGCGCGCTGACGGCCGATACCGGCGTCCTCTGGGTGGTGGCGGAGGAACTCCTGCCGGGTGATGAATTCAGCGTCGCGGTGCTTGGCGAGGCGGGCGGCCTTCGCTGCCTGCCGCCGCTGACCGTCGACTACGGCGATCTGCCCGAGGACCTGCCGCGCATCATGACCCACGAGTCCAAGACCGACGAGAAGTCTCCCTACTACCAGCGCCTGCGGCTGAAGCCGGCCGAGGTGCCCGACGACCTGCGGGCACGGCTGGACGAAACCTGCCGGCTGATGTTCGACCGCCTGGGCCTGCGCGACTACGCCCGCTTTGACTTCCGCGACGACGCCAACGGCGTGCCCCGGCTGATCGACGTCAACGCCCATCCCGAGTGGCGCGCGGACGGCATGATGGCGCGTATGGCGGGCTACGCCGGCATCGACTATCCCGACCTTCTGGCCCGCATCATCGACGGCGCCCGCGCCCGCATCGCGGCCGCCGAAAAAGGAGCCGCCATCCATGGGTGACCCAGTTCTGCCCGCCGACGGCCTGTGCCTGCGCCGCAGCCGGCCGGACGACATCCCCTTCATCCGCTATGCCGAGGCCGCCCCCGAGAACGCCCGCTTCGTCGGCCAATGGACGGAGCCGGAGCACCAGGAGTGCATGATCGACGCGGACTGCCGCCACATGGTCATCGAGGACAGGGCCTCCGGGGCCGACGGGGGGAACGACCCGCGCGTCGGCTATGTATTGCTTCAGGGGCTGCGCGACGAAAACGGCAGCCTGCTGCTGCGCCGCTTCGTCGTGGCGCGCAAGGGCAGGGGCGTTGGGCGCCGGGTGCTGGCCGCAATCCTGCGTCACGCCTTCGACGACATCGGATGCCATCGGCTTTGGCTCGACGTGCGCGAGGACAACGTGCGCGCCATCGACCTGTACCGGCGCTTCGGCTTCGTCGTCGAGGGCCGCGAGCGGGAAAATGTGCGGCTCGACGACACCTACCTCTCGACGCTCCGCATGTCGTTGCTCGACCGCGAATACCGCGGCGCGGCTCCGGCGCATGGCCCGGCGCCTCCCTACGCGTAACGGAACCCGTCCTGAACCACCCGCCGGGAGACCACCGCATGTGCCGGATGCTCGGATTCGTCGCCACCCATCCCACCCGCATCGACTGCTCGCTGGTGGAAGCGCAGCATTCGCTGCTGCGCCAGAGCCGCGAGGACCTGGAGGGCTTCGCCCACGCCGACGGCTGGGGCATCGCCCACTGGCCGCACGGGCACCTTTCCGTCAGCCGCCGCGTGCACGCCGCCGGAGAAGGCGACGCCTATGCGCGGGTGGCGCGGGAGGCGGTCGCGACACGGGTGCTTGCCCACGTACGCCAGGCGACCGCGGGGGATGTGCGCATCGAGAACACGCATCCTTTCTCGCATGGGCCCTGGGTGCTCATGCACAACGGGACCATCCGCCACTTCGACGAGGGCGTCGGCGAGCGCATGGCCGAGGAGGTCCCGCCGGCTCACGTCAATGCCATCAAGGGCTCGACCGACAGCGAGGCCTTCTTCCACTTCCTTCTCAGCCGCATGGAGCGCCAGCCGGACACGCCGGTGGAGGACGTGCTGGCGCGCACGGTCTCGGACGTGGCCGCGTGGTGCCGGGAGGCCGGCCCGTGCGAAAACCTGGGCCTGAACATGCTGCTGTCTGACGGCGCCCGCCTGTTCGGCTGCCGCTGGCAGCAGAGCCTGTGGGTCCTGGAGCGCCAGGGCGTCTACGACTGCCAGCTCTGCGGCCGGCCGCATGCCGTGGCTCGGCCGCCGGAGGATTACCGCGCCGTTCTGGTCGCCTCGGAACCCACCACCGATGAAGGATGGCAGGAGGTGCCGGATCATTCGGTGTTCCAGATCGTCGAGGGGGTGGAGGGACCAGCGCTGAGGATGCGGCCGTGCACCGTCTGAGCGGCTGCACGGTTTGCGGCCCCGGGACGGTCCGGAACTCGGCAACCAAGCCTCCGCACTTCCGTTGAGTCGACAGCCGATTCAAACCAGCAGGAGGCTCAGACCATGAGTGCGACCGGCCTGGAAATGTTTGATAAGACCCTACAGGAAACCAACATCTGGCTGAACGAGATTTCCGAGCATTTGGGCGGCGACAAGCAGCACGCCTACCACGCCCTGCGCGCCACCCTGCATGCCCTCCGGGATCGCCTGACGGTCGAGGAAGCCGCCCATCTCGGGGCGCAGTTTCCCATGATGGTCAAAGGCATCTACATGGACGGCTGGCGCCCGGGGGCTCCGCCGCACAAGGAGCGCAGCAAGGACGCGTTCCTGGCCTCTATCCAGGAGCGTCTCTTTACGGTGCCGCTGGAGGGCCGCGCCGAGGATGCTGCCCGCGCGGTCTTCGCCGTGCTGGACAAGCATGTGGAGGAAGGCCAGATCGCGCAGGTAAAGAAAATGCTGCCCGACGAGATCAACAGCCTTTGGCCGGCCTAGGCACCGATCTTATCGCGCGTCGGAAACGTCATCATCCGAAGCGCCGCCCCAGGTGCTCCTCCAGAATCTCACCGACGCCGCGGCCCCGCATATCCGGGTCCACGCCAATGTGCTTGGGCTCGGGCGTGGCGTAGCCCAGCACGCGGCCTGTACCGGCTTCCTCCGCCACGATCCAGGACGATCCCGGCTCAGGGACATGGGAGCCGGGGCCGTCGATCGCCTCAGCGGCGCGCAGGTCCGCATCGGTGGCCTCGCGCACCAGAACCGAGCCGGCGGCGTTTCCGGCACTCATGTCCGGCGAAACCTGTTCCGGATTGTAAGGATCACGATCGGCCATAGCGGAGCCCTCCGGCGTCGGGGTGTGGTGAGAAGCGAACGGCGCACCCCGCCCGGCGGTTCGCGGCACTTGGTGCCGCCCCTTGCCGGGATATTGGATCGCTCACGAACAACGTGTTTACGGCTGTAGCACTGGACCGGGGTCGCCTACACACTGAAAGGCGCCGCCGGCCGTCATCGGTCCCTCCCATGCTCAGCCAGCAGGCGCCGAGCTTTCCACTTGATGGTGTCCAGTTCCTCGTCGCGCGCCACGCACAGCGTCACCGCATGCCGGATGCAGTCGTCCAGCGCCCGATGCGGCACCAGGCCGGCATCGGCGGCAAGCGTGCGGGAGACGGGATCCACGCCGGCGGCGGCCAAGCGCCTGCGGTCATCCACGGCTACCGCGTCGGCTTCCTCCAGTTGGAAGGGCACAGACCGTGTCCCGCTGCCCAGACCGTACAACTCGACCAGCCAGCCGTGGTCGAACGGCGGGTTGTCGGAGAGCACGACCTCGGCCGTCGTCAGGTCGTCGGCCAGCGCCTCGGCCACCGTGTCCGGCGGGAGGCCCTCGGCCTCCAGGCGCCCAATGGTGAGCCCGTGAATCCGCTCAGCGTCGTCGTCCCAAGCCAGATGCGGGGGCCAGCCGCCGGGGCGGATCAGCCAGGACCGCCCGGCTGTCACATCGGCGTTGCACCAAGCTATCTCGATGGGATAGCCGTTTCGCAGGCTCGACGCCTCAATGTCCAGAAAGCTGATCATCACGTCAATCTCCGGTCGCGCGGGGCCTGAACCGACAGAAAAAAGCTGCCGGGCGAAGTGCGTAAGCAGCTCAGAAAGCTCTTGAGAGAGTGGTGGGTGCCCGAACTCCCTGCCTGCGCCGCGCTGGCGAATACGCTTCCAACGCCTTAGAGCCCAACCCGAAACTCCGGCGGGTCGGCTGGACGGTGCTTTTTCAGGCCGGCTGCGTTGCCAATCCTCGCCGATGCCGCCGGCATCGGCTGCGTTTGGCGCCTGACGGACGAAAAAATCCCTCGTCCATCCTCAGCCGCTGAATTTGGGGTCGGGCTGTTAGCCACCGTCTACAGTTTGTAGTGCTGGATCGGGTGGGGCGCCATTTCCTGAAGGTTCTTCAGGGGGCTCGTCGAACGCCGGCGGCAGTGCATTCGAAACCGCACGAACCTGAGGCGGTCGAAAGCGTAATGATATCTGCGGGCAGTGTGTTCAGCGGCCGCAATGACCAATTGTGGGGGAGGAGCAAAACTTGGCGGGCGATGACATTCAGTTCCTCGGCGAGCGGCTGCGCGAAGCGGTTTTCGAGGCTGCGCCCCACGGGTATCTGATCGTCGACCCGGACTTCATCATCGTGGACGTCAACCAGCGTTACCTAGACCTCACCCAGGCCCGGCGCCAGGATCTCGTCGGTGTCTGTCTGTTCGACGCCTTCCCGGACAACCCCGGCGATCCGACGGCCGATGGCGTGCGGAACCTCCGACTGTCGCTCGAGACCGCGCTCGCCACGCGCCGTCCGCACGAGATGGCGGTGCAGAAATACGACATCCCGCTTCGCGACGACCCCGACGGCAGCTTCGAGGAGCGCTACTGGAAGCCGCTCAACACGCCCGTGGTGCGCGATGGCGAGGTCGTGGCCCTGATCCACCACGTCGCGGACGTGACGGAGGAGGTCCTCTTCCGGCGCGACCAGGCGATCCGTCTCCGCTCTGCCCAGCAGCTCGACGACCTCGCCTTCTGGGAATACCACCCGCGGACCGGCACGATGTACTTTTCACGCGCCTTCTCGCGGATGCTGGGCTTCCCTGAGCGCGAAGGCACGGCCAGCGCCGAGGACTGCTTCGCGCGCATCCACGCCGACGACCGGGCGGCCGTGCGCGCCGCCTTCGACGATGTGATGGATGCACCCGAGCACACCACGGTGTCCTTCATCCACCGCCTCCTGCTGCCGGACGGGACGACTCGCTGGCTCTCCTCGCAGGGAGAACTCGTGCGCGATCATCGCGAAGCCCTGCCGCGCTTCGTGGTCGTGAGCATCGACGTCAGCGAGTCGAAGCGGCGAGAGGAGGCGCTGGCCGTGGCGCTTGACGAGCGGGACCGCCTGCTCGCCCAGAAGGAGGCGCTCCTCGCCGAGGCCAACCATCGCATCAAGAACAGCCTCCAGCTCGTCTCGAGCATCCTTAACATGGATGCCCGTCGCGCCGGCGCCGGCGAGGGACGCGACCGCCTGGAGCGGGCGGCGGCGCGGGTGCAGGCGGTGTCCTCCGTGCATGAGATGCTCTACCGGTCGGAGGACGTGACGACCCTCGCGTTCGGGGAGTATCTGCGCAAGCTCTGCGCCCATCTCGGTGGCGGCGACGCCACCGGGATGGGCGTCGTTATCACGTGCGAGGCAGCGGATGTCCAGTTGCCTGCGGACAAGGCGATCGCGCTCGCGCTGGTCGTGAACGAGTTGGTGTCGAATGCGTTGAAGCACGCGTTCACCGGTCTGGAGAAGGGACGCATCAATGTGACAACCCGGCTGGAGGAGGACACGCTGGTTCTGGAGGTGGCTGATGACGGCGCCGGCAAGTCTACGGGCGCCGAGCCGGGTCTCGGCACGCGCATTGTTCATGGGCTGGTCGGCCAGCTCGGTGCCTCGATCAAAACAGAGGACGCCGCGCCGGGCCACCGCGCCGTCGTCCGAACGCCGATGCAAGAACCATGAGGCTGCGCGTCCTGATCGTCGAGGATGAGTTCTTCATCGCGATGGATCTTCAAGATCAGGTGGAGGCGCTGGGGTGTCGCGTCACCGGCACGGCGCGCGACCTGGAAAGCTGCAAGAGCGTGGCACGCGCCGAGCGGCCGGACATTGCCCTGATGGATCGGCGCCTCCCGGTGGCTTCGCGACGAACTTGGTGTCCGCTGCATTTTCATCAGTGGAAACCTGAATGATGCCACTCGCGAAAGGCTCTCGGTGGTGGAGCCGATCGCCTTCATCGGTAAGCCGATCAATCCGCACGAGCTCAAGCGGGCACTCGTCACATACAGCAAGGCCATTGACGAATGAAGCGCCCGATAGGGCGCGCCGCCCTTGTGCATCGGCTGCATGCGTAGCCGTAGCCATCTTTTGAAGGCTGCCTTGGCATCGACCACCCGATCGTGCCGACGTCGTCGATCTTGGAGTACCGGCTCCCTTCGGAAATGCCCGAGGCTGGATCGGCCGCCCACCTACTCATCAAGTGGAGCGGTGCGCGCCTAAGTGTAACCGTCTTCTGACGGCTGCCTTGGCGCCGACGTCCCGATAGTGCTGACTTCGTCGATCTTGGAGTGGATCGGCGGATGGAGCGAGTTGCTTATGGCCTACGATGGTAGTCAGCCTCCGGCGCGGCGACGGACATGGCCCCGGGCAGACAAGGAGCGGATGGTCAGAGAGGTTGCCGAGAGCGGCCTTTCGGTGGCCGCAGTGGCGCGGCGGAATGGTGTTCATCCCAGCGTCCTCGGGCGCTGGTGCCGGAAGACAGCTCCGGCCGCACCCGGCTTTCTGCCCGTCCAGGTGACGGCACCGGAGGAGGCGGCCGCTCGCGTGCCCGAGGAACCGTCTCCGGTCGAGATCGTGCTCACCAACGGGCGCCGCCTGATCGTGCCGGCCACCATCGCGCCACCCCGGTTGCGGACGCTGGTCGCGGCCCTGGAGGGGGCATGATCGCCGTTCCGCCGGGCGTGCGTGTCTACCTGGCGCTCGGCCGGACCGACATGCGAAAGGGCATGCCCGGCCTCGCCATGCTGGTGCAGGAGGTCCTGAAGAAGGACCCGTTCTCGGGGCACCTGTTCGTCTTCCGCGGGCGGCGTGGCGACCTGGTCAAGATCCTCGCCTGGGACGGCCAGGGCTTCTGCCTGTTCACCAAGCGGCTGGAGAAGGGACGCTTCGTCTGGCCGTCGGCGGAGGGCGGCGTGGCGGCGCTGACGCCGGCCCAGTTGAGCATGCTGATCGAGGGCATCGACTGGCGCATGCCGACGCGGACATGGCGGCCGGAGACAGCCGGCTGACGAGCCCCGGAAGGCGCCGAAATCCTTGGTTTTTAGGGCTTCTGCGGCTAGAATCCGGCCATGCCTTCCGCACCGTCTTCCCAGCTTCCCGACGACGTCGAGGCCCTGCGGGCGATCATCGCCGCGCAGGCCGAGGAACTGGCCGCGGCCAGGGCCGGCCTGACCGCCAAGGCGCTGGAAGTCGAGAAGCTGAAGGTGCAACTCGCCCGCCTGCGGCGGATGACGTTCGGGCGATCGTCGGAGAAGCTGTCCCGCGAGATCGAACAGCTCGAACTGGCCCTGGAGGACCTGGAGGCCGAAGCGGCCGAAGCGGCCGAAGCAGAGGATGAAGCGCCGCCGGAGCCGACCGAGGCCGACGCCCCGGACCAGCCTGCCGCGCGCCGTCGCCGCGCCCTACCGGAGCATCTGCCGCGCGACGAGGTCCGTCATGATCCCGCCGACGACTGCCCGGCCTGCGGCGGCGCCATGCACACGGTGGGCGAGGACGTGACCGAGATCCTCGACTACGTGCCCGGCCGTTTCCGGGTGATCCGCCATGTCCGTCCGGCGCTGTCGTGCCGGACGTGCGAGAGCATGGTGCAGACGCCGATGCCGTCCCTGCCGGTGGCGCGCGGCCTGCCGTCGCCGGCCCTGCTGTCGCATGTCCTGGTGTCGAAATACTGCGACCACCTGCCGCTGTACCGCCAGAGCCAGATCTACGCCCGCGAGGGCGTGACGCTGCCCCGGGCGCTGCTGGCGGGCTGGGTCGGCAGGACGGCCGCCCTGGTGGCGCCGCTGGTCGAGGCGATTGGCCGCCACGTGCGCGCCGGCGACGCCTTGCACGCCGACGACACGCCGGTGCCGGTGCTCAGCCCGGGCGCCGGCAAGACCCGGCAGGCGCGACAATGGGTCTATCTGCGCGACGAACGTCCCCATGCCGGCCCGGCGCCGCCGGCCGTGCTTTACCGCTACACGCCCGACCGCAAGGGCATCCATCCGCAGACCGAGTTGCAGGGCTTTCGCGGCCTTCTGCACGCCGACGGCTATGCCGGTTTCAACAAGCTGTACGAGCCGGGAGAGGACGGCGTCGCGTCCGTGCAGGAGGTGGCATGCTGGGCCCATGTGCGGCGCAAGATCCACGACGTCCATGCGGCGACCGGATCACCCATCGCCGCCCGGGCCCTGGAGCTGATCGGCGCGCTGTTCGACGTGGAGCGCCGGATCTCCGGGCGTCCAGCCGACGAGCGCCTGCGCGTGCGCCAGGCGGAGAGCCTGCCCCGGCTGGAGGCGGTGAAGACCTTCTTCGACACCAGCCTCCGCAAGCTGCCGGGCAAAAGCGAGCTGGCGGCCGCAATGCGCTACGCCCTGACGCGCTGGCCAGCGCTGACCCGCTATGCAGGCGACGGCCGCTGCGAGATCAGCAACAATGCCGCTGAGCGGGCCATCCGCCCGCTGGCCCTGGGCCGGAAAAACTACCTCTTCGCCGGCTCCGACGCCGGCGGCCGCCGGGCGGCGGCCATCTACACGCTGGTCGAGACCGCGCGGCTGAACGGCCTCGACCCGCAGGCCTACCTCACCACGGTGCTGGCTCGCATCGCCGACCATCCGATCAACCGGATCGACGACCTGCTGCCGTGGAACATCGGGCAGCCGCAGGACGACCAGAAGGCTGCCTGACCGTCAACAGGCGGCCGCCGCAGCCGCTGGAAGACGCTTACGATGAACCACAAGAAGCTCCTGCGGCTCTATCGGGAGGAAGGGCTGGCGGTCCGCCGTCGCCGGGGCCGCAAGCGTGCGCTTGGCACGCGGGCGCCAGCCGCGCTCCCGCAAGGGCCGAACCAGCGCTGGTCACTGGACTTCGTCAGCGACGCCCTCAGCGACGGGCGCCGGTTTCGCATCCTGGCCGTCGTCGATGACTTCAGTCGGGAATGCCTCTGCCTGGTCGCCGACACGTCGCTCTCCGGGGCCAGGGTCTGCCGGGAGCTGAACGCCGTCATCGAAGCCCGCGGCAAGCCGCTTATGATCGTCAGCGACAACGTCCTATGTCAGGACGAGTGGCTGCGGCAGGGGTGAACAGAGCCCATCTCGCTGACGGGCAGCAAGATGCGAAGATGGTCGGCCAAGCGGCTTCCGCCGTCAAGGAACTGCTCTCATCCATAACAAACACAGGGTCCGGACGTTGCGGCCCTCACCGTCCTCAATACGAGATGCCGGTCCAAGCGGAAGACCCGAACATTATCTACGAGGTCACATCGCCGGGGCGACGGTGCCTCCACGGCTCCTACAGAGAGGGGTTCTTCCGGGTTCCCGCCCCTCGTAGAAGGGGCGGTATTCGGTGTCGCTCTTGACCACGGCGTGGGCGGTGCGGGCCATCTTGGCGGCGACCGCCGTCAGCGCCTTGCGGCGCAGGTCGGCGTCGGTGCGGTCGCGGGCGATGTAGCGCTCGTACTTGTCGCGGAACCCGTTGTCGCGCTGGCGAATGGCGACCTGGCCCGCCATCCAGAAGGTACGCCGCAGCCGCGCGTTGCCGAACTTGGACAGCTTGCTGTGACCGCGAAACGTGCCGGACTTGCCCAGCGACAACCAGGATGGCCGCTCTGCCGACAATTACGATGGCCGCAGGGGGTGACCGTAGGGCGGGCGTAGCCCGGCCGGAGGTCGCCCCCTGCGGTGCGCGGTCTTCATAGACCCCGCCGACGGCCGTGATGGGAGACACTGGCGGTTCTCAACGACCAAGAAGAGACCGCCGGTGCCTGGAACCCACATCACGGACCATCAGGTGAAACTCTACATGAAGCACCGAGGACAACACACGCAGCGAGTCGCGGCCGCGAAGGCCGGGTTCAGCGAGAGGACGGCCCGGCGGATCGACCGGGACCCGCGCCTTCCTTCCCAGAAACGGGATCATCGCCACTGGCGCACCCGCGAGGATCCGCTGGAGGACGTCTGGGAGACGGACATCCTGCCGATGCTGGAGGGCGCGCCCGGCCTGAAGGCGGTCACCATCTTCGAGGAGCTGGAGCGGCGCTATCCGGATCAGAATTGGCCGTCGCGCCGGCGGACCCTGGAGCGCCGGATTCGGGAATGGCGCGCGCTGAAGGGGCCGGAGAAGGAGGTCATCTTTCGCCAGGCCAACCCGCCCGGCCGGATGGCCTTGTCGGACTTCACCGATGCCGCCGAGCTGGCGGTGATCATCAACGGGGCGCCGCTCGCGCACCGGCTCTACCATTTCACCCTGGCCTACTCGGGCTGGGAGTACGCCGAGGTGGTGCTGGGCGGCGAGAGCTTCATCGCCTTGGCCGCCGGTCTCCAGAACGCCCTGTGGTCCCTCGGCGGTGTCCCGGCCGAACATCGCACCGACAGCCTGTCGGCTGCCTTCCGGAACCTCGACAAGGAGGCCGCCCGGGACATGACGGAGCGTCATCAAGGTCTCTGTGACCACTACGGCATGGTCGCGAGCCGCAACAACCGCGGCGTCGCCCACGAGAACGGCGCTATCGAGAGCCGGAACGGCCACCTCAAGAGGGCTCTCGACCAGGCCCTTCTGCTGCGCGGGAGCCGGGACTTCCCTGATCTGGAGGCCTACCGCCGCTTCGTCGCCGAGGTGGTGGGGCGGGCCAATGCCCGTCGCCGCGAGATGCTGGCCGTCGAGAAGCCGGTTCTCCGCAGCCTGCCGCCGCGCCGGACGATGGATTACGAAGAGGCCCGGGTGCTGGTGACCAGCGCCGGCGGCTTCGTCCTGCGCCGGGTCTTTTACACGGCGCCGTCGCAGTTCATCGGCCACCATCTCCGCCTGCGCATCCACGACGACCGGCTTGAAGGCTTCCTCGGCGGCACCCCCGTTCTGACCCTGCCACGCGGTCGCGCGCCCTCCGGCAACGGCCATGGCTACGTCGTCAACTACCGCCACGTCATCCACAGCTTGCGACGCAAGCCCCAGGCCTTCCAGAACCTGGTCTACCGGGACCACCTGTTCCCCCGGACCGAATACCGGCGGGCCTGGGATGCCATGATGGCCTCCATGGACCCGCGCGTCGCCTGCCGGACCATGGTCGGCCTACTGGCCCTGGCGCACGACGCCGGCTGCGAGGCGGATCTGGCACGGCGACTGGGCGAGGATCTCGACCACGGACGGCTTCCCGACCTGGCCCTTCTGCGGATGACCTTCCCGGTTAGCGGCGGCACGATCCCGAACGTGACGGTGGCGCTGCCGTCGGCATCGGATTACGACATCCTCGTCGCGGGAGCCGGCCGATGAGCATCTCGGTTGACATCGCCAAGCTGCCGCTGCTCCTCACCGAGTTGCGGCTGCCGACCATCAAGCAGTTCTGGGAGGAATTCGCCGAGCGCGCCGACATGGAAGGCTGGCCCGCCAGCCGTTTCCTGGCGACGCTGGCTGAACTCGAACTCGCGGAACGGGAGCGCCGGCGCATCCAGCGGCACCTCGTGGCGGCCAGGCTGCCTTCGGGCAAGACCCTCGACACCTTCGACTTCTCGGCGGTGCCGATGGTCAGCAAGGCCCACGTCATGGCGCTCGCTGCCGGCGACGGCTGGCTGGACCAGGGCAAGAACCTGCTGTTCTTCGGTCCGCCCGGCGGCGGGAAGACCCACCTCAGCGCCGCCCTCGGCCACACGCTCATCGACAACGGGTTCCGCGTCCTGTTCACCAGGACGACCGATCTCGTCCAGCGCCTCCAGACGGCCCGGCAGGACCTCGCCCTGGCGAGCGCCATCGACAAGCTGGACAAGTACGACCTGCTGATCCTCGACGACCTGTCCTACGTCGAAAAGAGCCAGGCCGAGACCAGCGTCCTGTTCGAGTTGATCGCCGCCCGCTACGAGCGACGGTCGCTCTTGATCACGGCCAACCAGCCGTTCGGCCAGTGGGACCGGATCTTTCCTGACAAGGCCATGACCATCGCCGCCATCGACAGGCTGGTCCACCACGCCACGATCTTCGAGTTGAACGTCGAGAGCTACCGGCGCCGAACCGCGGTCGGCAGGGACGCCGCACCATCCGCGACAACTACCGACGCGGATAATTGTCGCCCGGCGACAACTACATCGGAGACCGGCGACAATTAGACTTGCCGGCGCCGCTGCGCGGCGCCACCATCGTCATCCCATCACGGCGACCGGCCATCGTAGTTGACGCCCACCGGCCTTCCTAATTGTCGCGCTACACCGGACTGGTGCGTCGAGAGATCAAGGCCGCAGAACTTGAGGAACTGCCGGTGGTGGCCGAAACGCCGAAGGTCGCCGACTTCGGCGATGATGGTCAGGGCGTTGATCGGGCCGATTCCGGGGATGCTGTGCAAGAGACGATACTGGCGATTGTCGCCGAGCAGGTCTTCGGCCTTCTGCTCGATCAGGTCCCGCTGCCGGATGAGGCCGCGCGCCTCGGCAAGGACCATCCTGAACATGGCAATGGCGGCCGACGACACCGGGGCGGGGATGGCGATGGAGTTGCGGGCGGTCTCGTAGATGTCGGCGAGGAGGCGCTGCTTGCCGATCTTGCGGCCGATGACG
This sequence comes from Caenispirillum salinarum, assembly GCF_044803115.1. Taxonomy (GTDB): domain Bacteria; phylum Pseudomonadota; class Alphaproteobacteria; order Rhodospirillales; family Rhodospirillaceae; genus Caenispirillum; species Caenispirillum salinarum_A. Next base: position 576,488 of record NZ_CP085224.1, read on the forward strand.
GGCCACGCGGCGGCGGCAAAGGCATCTTTTTCCAGGCACATGATGCTGGCGGGCGTGGGAAAGGCTTCCAGAAGAGCCAGGAACCAGTCGCTCCGGCTGTTGCCCTTGAAGCGTTCGGCCTCGGGAAAGTAGAGCGGCAGGTAGTGCGTCAGGATGCGGTGCCAGATCTCCGTCTTGGCCCGCGACACCACCTCGTGCGTCTTCGACAGTTCCTGGACGTCGTCGAGCTTGGCGATGGTCGGATCCAGGTAGACGCCGGAGCGGCCGATCCGCAAGAGGTGCAGGATGACCTGGGCGTCCTTCGGGTCGTTCTTGTCCCAGCCGTTGTGCAACGCTTCGCGCGTCCGGGCCAAGCTGACCGACGATATCAGACGCAGGCTGAAGCCCTCCTGCGCCAGCCGGAAGGCGAGCGCCCGGTGATACAGGCCGGTCGGCTCGAACCCGACGACGATCGGGGCGCCGTAGCCATGCAGGACCTCTACCAGCCGATCATGATCGGCCTTCGCGTTCAGGATCGTCAGGCGCCGGCGTCGCCGGCGGCTCGGCGCCTCGATCAGAACCTCGTGGCGGTACTTCGAGATATCGACAGCCACCAGCACGGCGTCGGACGTAGGCTCGTGATTGGTCATGGTCGGTTGATCCCTCAGTGACAGAGCTGCAACCGTCACAGTGGGCTCTGCCACCGGCCATGACCGCCCCTCCGCAAGGCGGAGGGCTGCGGGGCGGTCATGACCTCCACCCCTGGCGCTTCCTGATGTGTTACGGCACGGAGTTCACCAGCAATGCCGTGCTGCGGTGGACCCAGGACCGGCAGATCGCCTGGCACTATATCGCGCCGGGCAAGCCGACGCAGAACGCTTTCGTGGAGAGCTTCAACGGCCGCCTGCGGGACGAATGCCTGAACGAGACCCTGTTCTCGTCGCTGGGGCATGTTCGCCACGATCTGGCCGGGTGGCGGCATGACTACAACCACGTCCGGCCGCATTCCAGCCTGGGCGATGCCACGCCCGCCGAAGTCGGCCGAGAATTTTCGCCGCAACCGTCTCCGGGGCGCGCCCCGGAGACGGTTGCCTTCATCGCCCGCCCAGGGCATCAATCTCGGGAGGCTCTACTTTCAACCGGATGAGCGTTGGGGAGCAGGCCAAGGGTTACCGGCTTTTGGCGGCAGCCCTTCTTGTCGCTTCACAGCGCCGGCACCGGAGGCGGAAACCAGGAACAACCTTTGGTGCCAATTTGTTCCATCTGAAGGGTGAGGCACAGCCGGGCCTTCCTATCGGCAACCCACTAACCGATACTCTCGTACTACATGATTGCGGTGAGGTGACGGCGGAGATCAATCAGTTGAGCACGCTTCTATGGCAGCTACTCGGCTTTGATGAGCCGGTTCGCGTTCGCGACGTGGAACTGAGCGCGGTCAACGATGAGCACCAGCTCCGCGAGAAGCTGGCGCGTGTTGTCATGGACGAGATGTACCAGTTCGTCGGCCTGCTCGACCGCAAGGGACGGCTGCTTGATGTCAATCGGGCTGCGCTCGAAGGGGCCGGCATCCGCCTGGAGGACCTCAAGGGAAAACCATTCTGGGAGGCGCGGTGGTGGCGCGTCTCCGAGGAGATCATGGAAGACCAGCGTCAGGCCTGCCTGCGCGCGGCCGATGGCACGTTCGTGCGCTACGACGTGGAGGTCTACGGCGAGGCGGCCGGCGAGCACACCATCATCATTGACTATTCGCTCATACCCGTCACCGACCAGAGCGGTGCCGTGGTGTTCCTGCTGGCCGAGGGCCGCAACATCACGGAGAAGAAGCGGGCCGAAGCCGAGATCGCGCGAAAGAACCACGAGCTTGAACTCCTGCTGGCCCGCATCCGCGAGCTGGACGAGGTCAAGAGCCAGTTCTTCGCCAATGTCAGCCACGAGTTACGCACGCCACTCGCGCTCATGCTCGGTCCCACGGAACGCATGCTGCAAGCCGCCTCCCTGACCGACACGGACCGTCGCGACATCGAGATCATCCGCAAGAACGCGTTCATGTTGCTCAAGCACGTGAACGACCTGCTGGACGTCGCAAAACTGGACGCCGGCCAGATGGGGCTCGATTACCAGGAAGCCGACCTCGCCGCGCTGGTCCGCAGCATGGCCGGCCACTTCGAGGCGCTGGCGCCCGAGCGCAACGTCCGCTTCCTGGTTCGCGCGCCCGAGGCGCTGGCGGCCCAGGTCGACAGGTCGAAGATCGAACGGGTCGCCCTCAACCTGCTGTCCAACGCCTTCAAGTTCACGCCGACGGGCGGGCGGATCGTCTGCACGGTGGGCCAGGCCGACGACCGCTGGGCGGTGATCTCGGTGCAGGACAGCGGCCCGGGTGTCCCGCCGCAGATGCGAGAGGCCATTTTCGAACGGTTCCGCCAAGCCGACGGAAGCGCGAGCCGGCGGGCGGGCGGCACCGGGCTCGGACTCGCCGTCACGAAGGAATTCGTCGAGTTGCACGGCGGCTCCGTCTCCGTGGCGGACAGCCCGGGCGGCGGCGCGCTGTTTCAGGTCAGCCTGCCGCTGAAGGCCCCCGACGGCACGGCGGTCCGTCCAGCTGATGAGGCCGAGGCCGCGCCGGAGCGGAACCCGACCGTCGCCGGAATGCTGGGCCAGCTCTCGGAGACGCACACGGCCGAAGCCGAACCCATGTCCCCGGCGCCCGACCGCACCGGCGCCCCGCTGGTCCTGGTGGTGGAGGACAACGCTGATCTGCGTCGGTTCATGGTCGAGACCCTGCGATACCGGTTCGACCTCAGGATTGCGTCCGATGGCCGGCAGGGGCTGGACATGGCGCGGGAGCACCGGCCCGACGTCATCCTGACCGACATCATGATGCCGCGCATGTCCGGCGACCAGATGATCGAGGCCATTCGCGAAGACCCAGCGCTGGCGGACACGCCCATTCTGGTGCTGTCGGCCAAGGCCGACGACGCCCTGCGTATCCGGCTGCTTCGACGGGGCGCCCAGGATTACGTTGTAAAGCCGTTCTCGCCCGAGGAACTGACCGCGCGGGTCGCAAACCTGGCCGACGTCAAGCGCGCGCGGGACGTGTTGCGCGGGGAGTTGAAGTCCAGCCAGCGCAACATAGAGGCGCTGGCCAAGGATATGGCGGCGCGATCGCGGCAGCTTGCTCGGGCCCTTGATGAAGCGCACGTCGCCCGGCAACAGGCCGAGGCGGCGGCTGCGGCCAAGAGCCGGTTCCTTGGCATGGCGTCCCACGAGTTGCGCTCTCCGTTGCAGATCTTCGAGCTATACCTGGAAGTGCTTAAGCGCGCTCCCGCCCTGGCCGAGGGACGCGAGGCCAAGGCGGTCGCCAACCTGGCCGGTGCATCGCGACGGATGGCCGACATCGTCAATTCCATCCTTGAGCAGAGTGCCGTCGAAAGCGGGAAGATCAGCGTCAGCCCCGAGTATTTCGACTTGAGAGGGCTCGCCGAGCAGGTGGTGGCCGACGTTGGCGAACGGGCGGTCGCCCAGGGGCAGACCATTACCGTTGAGCCCGGCAACGAAATTGTCGTGTACACCGATTGCAAGCTGATGCGCCTGGTTCTGGTCAACCTGATCGAAAACGCGATCAAGCACACCGATGGCGCCGCGGTAACCGTCAGCCTCTCCGAGGGGCACGATGAGGCTCGCTGCACTGTCGCCGACACCGGCCCCGGCATCGCCCCCGCCGATCAAGCGGTCATCTTCCAGCCCTTCGAGCAACTCGGCGACGTGCGCCGCAAGCACACCCCGGGCGTCGGCCTCGGGCTTTCGCTGGTCAAGAGCCTGCTTGAAACCCTGGGCGGGCGGGTTGAGCTGGAGTCCGCGCACGGCCGCGGCAGCCGGTTTACGGCAGTCCTGCCGCGGCAGGAAGCGGATGGCGGGGACGCGCCATGACGATACGGATATTGGTGGTCGAAGACGATATCATCATTCGGCAGGGCTTCGTGACGGTCCTTGAGCTGGAGGGGTTCGTGGTGCGGGAGGCTGCCGACGGACGCGAGGCCCTAGAGGTGCTGCCCGATTGGCGGCCCGACGTGATACTGCTCGACCTGATGATGCCCGTGATGACCGGGTGGGACTTCCGCGAAGCCCAATTGGGCGACAGTGCCTTAGCCGCCATACCCGTCATTATAATGTCCGGCTTCGCGGACTCTGAAGGAGAGGTTGCGACGCTGAAGCCGGCCGCGCACCTCCAGAAGCCGGTCTCCTTCCAGGCGATGGTGGACAAGATCCATCATGTCCACGGGAGCTGACCCGCGCCGGGCCACGGATCTACCTTTCATTTCCCAACGGTCGCTCGCCCGCGCCAAATGCCGTTGCGGCCCGGCTGTGGCGGGCTCGGCCGGCTGCTCGCGCCGCTCAAGATGTACCGGCCTCCGGCTCGCGCCGAGCGCCCGGCCCGACTGCCGCCATCCGAAGCGTCAGCCGGACGCGGCTTCCATCTTGGGATCGTACAACCGGAACACACTGCCTCCGTGGCGCTTGGCCGCGTACATGGCGATGTCCGCGCGATGGACCAGTCGATCCAGGCTCTCGTCCTCGCCGGAATAGAACGCGATGCCCACCGATCCCGCGATCTTTCCTGTCTGGCCGCCCAGATCGAAGGGCTGCGCCAGCGACAGCAGGATCCGCTCGGCCACGAACTCGATCTCACGGGGCGACACCGTCGCGGGAACCAGCACCGCGAACTCATCGCCCCCGAGACGGGCCACAGTGTCCGTGGAGCGCAGGTACGCCGCGATGCGGTCCCCCGCTTCCTTGAGAACCATATCGCCAGCCGCGTGCCCGAGGGTGTCATTGACCTTTTTGAAGCCGTCCAGGTCGATGTACATCAGGGCCATGGTGCGCTTGTTGCGGCGGCTCTGCTCCACCGCCTGGACCAGGCGGTCCTGGAAGAGGTTGCGGTTGGGAAGGCCGGTGAGGGCATCGAAGTTCGCCTGGCACCAGACGTCGTCTTCCTCGCGCCGGCGCTCCGTAATGTCCTCGAACAAGGCCACGTAGACGAAGTCGCTACTCCCGGTGCTGCTGATGGGCGACACCGAGGTGTTCAGCAGGAGGACGCGGCCGTCGTGGCACTTCGAAGACAGTTCGCCGCGCCAGACCCTGTTTGCCCGGATGGTGCGCCAGAAGTCGTCGTAGACCGAAGCCTCGGTTTCGCCCGACTGAATGCTCGCGATGGTCGCGCCTATCAGCTTGTCGGCCGGATAGCCCATCAAGTCGCAAAACGGCTGATTGGCATACTGGATCACGCCGTCGTCGTCGAAGATGGTGACGGGGGCCGGGCCGCGCTCCACCGCGTTGGAAAGGGTCCGAAGCTGGAGTTCCGCCTTCTTCCGGTCGCGGATGTCGGTGAACAGCAGAACCGTGCCCTGTTCGCCGGCGGCCAGCGGATGCGCGTTGAACTCGACCGGCAGAGTCTGACCCTCGGCGGTCCAGAAGACGGTATCGGTTTCCTGCACCGCCTCGCCGTTGCGGAAGGCACGTGTCATCGCGCAGGTCCGAACATCGCGGGGCTGGCCGTCCGGGGTGGCGTAATAGATCAGGTCACGCACATGTGCGCCGATCAGCGCTTCTCGATCATATCCGAGCAACTGCCGAGCCATCGGGTTGCAGTCGGTGCAGACCCCGTGCCGGTTGATCGCGAGGATGCCTTGCCCCGAGGAATCGATCAGCAGCCGCAGACGCTCCTCGGCGCTCTTGCGTTCGGCGCACTGGACCCGCAATTCGCCGGTCCTCTGCTCGACCAGCACGTCCTGGTGCTCCTTTGCCGCACGCAGGGAGAGGATCTGCTGCCGGACCCGCGCCAGACCGGCGACGGTTGTCGCGCTGACCAAAAGCCAGACCGCCAGGTGCACTGCCAAGGAATGCTGCTTTGTCCGAGTCTCGGCGGCCAGAAGTTCGGTTGGCGTGAATGACACGCTGAGCCCGCCACGGATGTCACCCACCTTGTACCCTTGATGTTCGTGGCATGTGATGCAGACCTGCTCGACCATCAGGGGCTTCATGTAGCGGAACAATGGCGTCGAGCCCTCGACCAACTCGAACCGGCTGGGGCTGCCCTGCTCGAACGCCTTCAGGGCCGCCGTTTCCCAAGCGTCCGCGAAGTTTCCGGGATTGATCGGCTTGAGGCTGGTCAAGTGGACGGTGGTGTCGGACTTGTCGCGGATAAGCTCGGCGAGCTGGCGCGTCATGAACGCCGGGTTGACCTTGGTCAGGACCGTGTTCCCGGGTCCGTCGATTTCCCGATGGGGGTCTTTGAGGTAAGGGTTGGGCTGCGTTTCCGGACCCGTTGGCACGTAGACGCCGCCGTGGAAGGCGTTCCAGCTTCGCACGGCCTCAACCATGCCTTCGATGTATTTCGCCTGCCCCAACGCCATGTTTTCGGTATGGAGTTCGGTGGTGCGCCATCCCCACCATAGCGAACTGCCGACCATCGCGGTCCACAGCATAAGCGGGATCATCCAGTAACGGCGATCCTCGGCTATTCGGCTGATCAAGTCACCGAAAACATCCCATGGGTCACTAACATGCCCCTTCCGATGCGCCATGCGCCAAACCTTCCAGCGGACCAGCGAGAAGCCCCGACAATGGGCTACCTCCTTTTTGCTGCATTACACCTAAGTATGAAATGTTTCAACTGAGTAATGTGCGCATGTATTTTCCCTTGATCGACGTCTGGCGGGACGAGCAGTCAAAGAGGATGCGCCAAGACACCTTCATCCCGGACGCCGGCATGTTTCGAGCCTCTTGAGATGCCGTCTGCAGACGGCCGGTGCCGCCGGCCGGGGTTTATCGTCACCGGCTCCACCGAAGCCGCACCCTGTGCCCGCGACCGGCTTGTCGACGTGCTGTCGGACGCCGAGGGGCGGGACCATCAGGGGGGCAGGGGTCTTGAGGGTTGGTCTGGAAAGCAGTCTGCGGAGATGCGACCTGCTGATTTCCAAGTTGGGGCCGGCCGCTCCACCTTGCGGCGCATCCGGTTGATGCGCAAGTAAGTGGTCATGGATATCTGCTGCAAAACCACACGTCTCGGCCTGTTCGATGCCTCCCGAAGCGCCGCCCGGCCAAGCTGAGGAGCGAGGCGTGCTCGATTTCCTTCGACGCCTCGTCTGGAAACGACGGCAGCGGCTCGACGGTCTGATGCTGCCGTTGAAGCTGCGTACCTATCTCGTCCGCCTGATCCTGCTCTTGCTGGTGCTCGCCGGCCTGCATGTCGCTGCCATTGTGGTCTTCGAAGGGCTTACGCCATTCCAGGCCCTCTGGCTGACATTGACCACAATGACAACGGTCGGATACGGGGACTATTCCGCCGAGACCGTCGCCGGGCGCCTCTCGACCATGATCCTGGTCTTTCTCGGGGGCATCTGGGTCGCCTTTCAGAGCGCGGCCACCTACTTCGACTATCGGGCGGAGCGCCGGGAGCGGAAGCAGCGCGGACTCTGGAGATGGTGTATGAAAGACCACATTCTGCTGCTGAACGTCCCCAGTGAACGGACTGCCGAGTATCTGGGGCGGTTGTCCAGGGAATTCCGGGCAAGCCGCCGGTTCTCGCAGACACCGATCCAGATCGTCTGCATGTGTTTCGAGAATGGCCTTCCAGACTCGCTGAGCACGCTGGGAGTGGTGCATCGCCAGGGTCAGCCGTGGGACCATGCTGCCCTGCAAGCCGCGACGGCAGACCAGGCCTCCACCATCGTGGTCCTCGCGGAGAGTGATTCCGATCCCGGAACCGACGGGCGGACGCTCGACATCGTGGACCGCCTGCGGGGCCTCGGCGCGAAGGGCAGGATCATTGCGGAATGCGTGGACGACGTGAACCGGCCACGCCTGAAACGTTTCGGAGCCGACATCGTCGTCCGGCCCATGCGGGGCTATCCGGAGATGATCGTGCGTGCCTTGGCCGCGCCCGGGAGCGAGGCAATCCTGGAGAACCTGTTCACCAGCAGAGGACACGAATGCTGGAGATACGACGTCTCCGTCTCCGGCTGGTCGTGGACGGACCTAGTGGCGACGCTGGTCCGCGAAGACATCGGGGTGCCGATCGCGTACCGATCCGAGGAGCAGGAGCTGATACTCAACCCAAGGCCCCACGAGTCCGTCAAGGCGGATAAGCTTTACGTCCTCGTGCGGGAAGGCAACGCCCGTCCCGACAACGATCTGAAAGCTCTGCTCCGGACGCCGCCTTGATCGCAGGCGAGCCTGCTGCCTGATAGAATGCCCCCGGCCCGCCTCAGGCGAAGGTGTCGGCCGTGATGCTGGCGTACCATCCCCGCGCGTCCTCGGCCTCCTTGCGACGGTACTCTTGCGTCGCGTCCAGGGGGCTGGAGCCGCTGGCCCCGTCGATGGCGCGGATGCCGCCGGTCTTCAGATCATAAACCGCGGCCACTGCGATCCCGTAATCGGGCGCAAGCAGACTGTAGCAGGCGTTGATGAAGGCCGCCGGGCCAAAGTCGCGGCCGGTCAGGCGCGCCGCCACCGCATGGGCGCAGACCTTTGCCGCTGAATTTCCGGCCGAGGCCGATTTCGGCAGGGCGGTGCGGGCGGCGTCGCCCAGGACATGAACGCCGGGATACCGGGTGGACTCGAACGTGGCCGGGTCCACCGGACACCATCCCTCGGCATCCGCCAGGTCCGAGTCCGTGGCGATGCGTCCGGCCTGCTGCGGCGGGATCAGGTTGATGACGTCGCCGGTATGGGTTTCGAAGTCGGTGCGCAGGGTCAGGTCGTCGGGTTCCACGCCCGTCACCCAGCCGGCGGGCGTTGTGACGATGCGCTCGATCATGCCCGGATAGAGCGTGTCCCATCCTTGTTGGAACAGGTCCCCCTTGGGCATGGCCTGGGTCGCGTCCAGGATCAGGACCTTGGAGCGCGGCTTGGTTTGGCTCAGTTCGTGGGCGATGAGGCTGGCCCGCTCGAACGGGCCCGGGGGACAGCGGTAGGGCCCCGGCGGCACGGCGATGATGACGCGCCCCCCGTCTGGCATGTCCTCCAGTTGCGCGCGCAGCAGGCGGGTCTGGTCGCCGGCCTTCCAGGCGTGCGGCATGCGCCTGGCCGCGTCGGCGGTGTAGTTCTCGATGCCGTCGGTGACGAAGTCGATGCCGGGCGCCACCACCAGGATATCGGCCTGAAGAACGGTGCCGCCGGACAGCGTCACGGTCTTCGCGGCGGGATCGACCCGCTCTGCCTGGCGCGCGATGAAATGGATGCCGTCGCGCAGCGCCCCGTCGCGACCGACGGTAATGGTCTCCATGCTGTTAATGCCGCCGATGACCGTGTTGCTGAAGGGGCAGGTGACGTAGGGTGCCGCAGGATCGACGAGGGTCACAGCAGTCCGCGGGGCCGCGCGTTTCAGATAGCGTGCGAAGGTCGCGCCGGCAAAGCCGCCGCCGACCACCACGACGCGGGCCTCGGCCGGTGCCTGCGCCCGAACGCCTGGCGCGGGCAGCACACCGGCGCTCAGTGCCAGGCCGGCGCCGGCGCCGGCGCCGGCGAGGAGGGTGAAGCGGCGGCGCGTCAGCTCAGTCATGCTCTTCCTCCTCTCGCTCGGAACCTTCATGCTCTTCAAGCCTTTCATGCCGTTCGCGTCCGTCTTCGCCAGCGGCCGGGTGCTCGGCGGCGCGCCGGGCGGCAAAATGGTCGGCCAGCGCGGCGATCTCGGCGTCGGAAAAACCCTTGGCGATGAGCGCCATGAGGCGGTGCTCGCCCGGCTCCGCCACAAGTTCGCGCATCTCCTCGGCGAACTCCTCCGGCGAGCGGATCTCGTCCAGCCCCTCGATTCCACCGGGGGCATGGCACAGGGCGCAGAGCGCCGCCAGCGTTTCGGCCGATCGCTGCGCGGGGCCCGCATCCTGGGCGGCTGCCGGTCCGGCGGTCGAGAGCGCCAGGAGGCCGGTGAGTATCAGAGTGGACCTGTGGGACATGGCTCCCGCTCCCTGTCGCGTGCAATGTCAGTCGCTTAAGAACCACAACATTTGCAAGGTCTTGTTGTTCCGTTGCGAAATGCCGCCGCCGCTCAGATGGGCGGGCCGCCGAGGGTCAGCGGCGCACGGGCGGGCCGGCGGTGGCTGAACGCGGGCGCGCTCCAGAAGGACGAAGGCGGATGCCGCGAGCGGCCTACCGCCGCTCCTCCAGCGTCCACGGGTTGTCGGTGACCGGCACGGCGCCGTCCTCCGTCACGCGCACGGTGTCGCTGCAGCCGATGCCCCATGCGCCCGGGATGCGCAGGCACAGCGGCAGATGGAAAACCATGCCGGGCGTGAAGACCCGGTCCTGGCCCCGCGCGATGTAGCCGGACCCCTCCACCCACGACGGCGGGAACTGCGCGCCGACGGCATATCCGAAGACGCCGGAAAAGAAGACGTCGTCCACCAGCGGCGCCAGGGCCTCCTCGGCGACGCGGGCGGCGGCGTCGAATTTGGCGCCGGGACGGATGGCAACGAGCAGGGCGTCATACATGCGGCGGATGGTGTCGAAGACCTCCACCATGCGGGGCGTCGGCGTCCCCGCGACCACGGTCCGCATCATGGGGGCCGTGTACCGCTGCCAGGCGGCGCCCAACTCGATGAACACCGGGTCGCCGTCCTCGATCCGGTGGCGGTGGTGGTTGACGTGGATGATGCTGCTGCGCCGCCCGGTGGTGACGATGGGCTGCATGCTCATGAACTCGCTGCCGGACCCGTACAGCGCCTGCGCGCCCGCCGCCGCGACCGCGCTGTCGGTGACGCCGGCCCGCGCGGCGTCCGCCGCCGCGGCGATGCACAGGCCGGTGATGCGGGCGCTGTGCTCCAGGAACGACAGCTCCAGCGGCGACTTGACGATGCGCACGCCGGCCATCAGGCCGGCGGCATCCTGGAAGTCGTGCCGCGGCAGCCGCGCCTTCAGCCCGTCGAGCACGCCGGGCCGCAGGGCCGCCTGCCAGGGATCAATCCCGATTCGCCGGCCGGCCCGCATCAGCGCGTCGGCCAGGGGGTCGAGCACCTCGGCGATGCTCTCCCAGCGGTAGCCGGTCACGTCCTCGAGCCGGGTGCAGGCGACGGCCGGACCGGTCTCGATGGAAGGGACCTGCAGCATCAGCCGGCCCGGCGCGAAGACCAGAACCGTGTGCACCGACACCTCGAACGTGCTGTAGCCGGTGAGGTAGTAGATATCGGCCGGCGAGGCGAGCAGCAACGCCTCCAGCCCCGCGGCCTCCATCGCGGCCGCGACGGCCTCATGGCGACGGCGGATCTCCTCGTCGGGAAGCGCGCATTCCGAACCGGCCAGCGGATGCAGCCGGCGACGATAGTCGTGATGGTCCATCAGGGGCCTCGCCGTGCCATGACGCCGATGACCGGCCACGCCGGCCGCAGATGACCATCATGCCACGCCGGACCCGCCTTGTCCGCTTGAGGCCGCGGCCGTCTTCGTGTTCGGCCGCCCCCGGACGGTCCCGCCGGCGTGCGGCTGGCATGTCCCGGAACCGGCCCTTTGCACAGGAAAAGGGGAGTGACGGCGGCGGTATCGGGAAAAGCGCGTTTCGGTGAAGCCGTTCACAGTGGGCGGGGCGGGGCGTCGGTAGGGTGAGGTCATGGATCGAGGGCAACGGGCCCGGGATCGATCCAGACCCCGAACCCAAGGAGACGAACCATGACCCTTCGCCGCACCTTCCTCGCCGCCATCGCCACCTCCGTCCTCTTCGCCGGTCCGGCGCTGGCGGACGGCCTCCACAAGGGCGGGCTGCCGCTGGTGTCCAACACCAACACGGTGCAGATGCAGAACACCGCCGCCGGCATCGGCAACCATGCCCATCAGGCGGCCCAGGTTACCCAGCAGGGCCCCATGACGGGCTGGAGCCACGGCGCGGCCTCGTCCTACAAGAGCCCCTACAAGGGCAAGGTGTCGCCCTACCCCGGCAAGGCGTACACGCCGACGGTCAACGTCAACACCACCGTCGGGACCAACGTCGCCGCAGGCATCGGCAACACCGCCAACCAGTTCCTGGGCGTCAGCCAGCAGGGCAGCCCGGGGGTGACCTCCGGCTTCAACGCGGTCGATGCCTCCAACCTGGCGGCGGGCCTGTTCAACAAGGCGGACCAGCAGGTTCTCGTGAACCAGCAGTAAGCCTGCTTCGCACACCACCACGCTTGCTCATGCAGTCTCTCTCGTCTGGATACCTTGGCCCCGGCCGTGCATCGGCCGGGGCTTTTTTTGTCGGCGCGACCGGCGGGCGGAGTGGACCGGTTCACAGTGCGGTCCCGCCGCCGGCGCTAGCCTGGGTCATCCCCGTTGATGCAAGGAGACCGCTCATGATCCGCTTTTCCCGTGTCCGCTCCCGCTCCCGCTTCCGGGTCCGGCCCGCGCTGGCCCTGGCCGTCGGTATCGCCGCATTGCCAGCCGGCGCCCTGGCACAGGAGGCCGGCGGCGTGGGCCTCTTCGTGCCGCCGGAGGCCGGTGCCATGGCGGTGGCCGGTGCCCTGGCCGCGCCCATGGCGCCGCCGCCGGTGGCCGCCCCCGTCGTGCGCCCGACGAACGTCGCTGCCGCCAATCCCGCCCGCCTGCGCGAGGGCGCGAACCGTCAGGCGGTGGCCTTGATCCGCGGCGACGGCGGCTATCTCGACGGCTTCTTCCGCGGCGAGCCTGTGGCACCCAGCCGCCAGCCGCCGCCGGAGCCCTTCGTGCCCAATTTCTTCACCTTCATCGACGCGCCCTTCATCGTGAACACCTTCGATAGCGACATCACCGTGGAACTGGCGACGGGCATCGTGGAAGGGGAGGACGGCGACGGGGGCGAGATCAAGGCGCAGGCGGGCGTGGCCCCCGAACTGGACGCCCTGTTCCTGTCCAACCAGAACAGCATCGTCAACGTGGCCGTCGGCAACAACAACACCGCGACGCAGCAGGTCACCATCACCGAGTGACCGTGCGGCAGCGAAAGAAAACCGCCCGCGACACCGACGGTCGCGGGCGGTGTTTCGTCGGGTGCAAAACTCACTTCAGCGGCTGCACCAGGCACAGGCTGTCGGGCTGGGGCAGCAGGGTCATGGTGCCGCCGGAGACGCTGGACTGGAAGCTCAGCGACCGCACCTGGTTGGGAATGCCGACGGAGCGGACGGACAGGTTCGTCACCTCCATCACCTTGCGGCCGTCCTGCCAGCAGGTGACGCGGACGTTCTCGTCGGCGGGAATGACCAGCACGCCGCCGGGCACGGGCGCGGCCTCGGCCGGGACGGGCTCCGGCGGCTGTTCGATGCCGGCCAGGGCGGACGAGGCGGTCGCGGCCAGAAGGGCGGCCGCCAGCACGGACAGGTGGCGGATGGTTCGCATGGCTCTCACTCCACTGTTCGAAGCGGCGTTATCCGCCGGTGACGGTTATCGGCATGGTCCGGGCCCGCACGGGGGAGCCCGAGGCGGTTCGGAAGGCGTCGACGATGGCATCCACCGTGGCGCCGGGAATGGGCTGCAGATCCTCGGCCTTCAGGGCATCGGGCAGCGCGACGCCGGCTTCCTGCTCGGCGGCGATGCAGGCGATGGTCTCCCGGCTGCCCGGCTGGTCCATGCGGATGACGAAGGGCTTTTCCGCCGACCCGGGCGGAATGGTCACCCGCTGTCCGGCCTGCACGAAGGCATCAGGCTGGAAGCGGTTGGGGAAGATGCGGGCCACGGCGCCGGAGGCATCGGCGTAGTAGCAGTAGAGGAACCCGGCCTCGGTCAGCCGGGCGGAGACCTCCATCGTCTCGCCGGTACGGTAGCGCGGGGCGGGGCCCCGGTTGCTGTCCAGCACCACGTCGGGCCCGGCCGAGGCCGGCGGCGGAGCAGGCGCGGTCACGGGCGCCGGAGGCGGCGCGGCGGCTGCGGTGGCGACGGCGACGGTGCCGCCGGTCGCCTGGGGCAGGCTGAGCATCCGCAGATAGGTGTCGAAGTCGACGGTGCCCGAGGGGATCAGGTCGTTTGCTGCCTGGAAGCGTCCCAGCGCATCCCGCGTCGCCTGGTCCAGCGTGCCGCCGCCGACGGGGACGGCGTAGCCGGCGCCGGACAGCACCCGCTGGGCGAACACCACCCGGTCGGAGGGACCCATGCCGTCGTACCACGACCGTGCCTGCGCCATGTAGGCGGGATTGGTCGACTCGATGCCCAGGCACTGCCAGTAGGGCACCTGCGTCAACTTGCCCAGGACCTCGATGGTGCTCAGTTCGATCAGCGTGCGCAGGGCCTGGTGCATCCCTTCCGAGCGGTTGAAGGACAGGCTGAAGGACAGGCCCGCTTTCTGGATTTCCCCGCCGGCACTGGCTCCCTGGCCGGAGGAGACCACGGCGATGGAGTTGCTGGTGGACGTGCCGGGCAGGATGCGCCGGGTCACCAGTTCGCCGATGCTCAGGTCGATGGAGATGACCGAGACGATCTGGTCCTGCGACACGCCCAGGTCCAGCGACGGCAGGGAGAGGCCGGCGCTGGCAGCGTCGGCGATGACGTTCTCGTCCAACTGGGTGACGGCGCCGCGCACGTAGTACGACGGCGCGCGGAACTCCGGCCGGATGCCGATGAGGGAGTGCAGGGCGTTGACGCTGTCCATCCCCGGCTCGAAGTCCACGAAGTCGAAGGCACCGCTGCGGTCGGACATGCGCGAGACTGCGGTGATCAGCATGTCCTTCGTGCCGCCGAGCAGCCGCCCGGTGGCGTCGGGAATGCCGTTGCTGGTGATGTAGATGTCGCGCTTGCCCTGGGTCCACAGCAACTCGTCCATGCAGCGCAGGGACTCGGTGAAGCTGGAGATGGTGCGCGTGGGCGCGGTGCTCGGCTGGCGGATGACGCTGGCCTGTTCGGGCGGGGTCATGCAGCCGCCGGCCAGAAGCGCGACGGCGGCGGCGCCGGCCAGGCGGGCGGTGCGGACGGTCGCCGGGCGGCGGCGTGGACGAGACGGCGGGTTGATGCGGCTCATGGCGGCGCTCCTTCGACGGCGGGGGCTGCGGTCAACGCCGGGGATCGGCGGCGCCGGCGGCACGAGGGTCCTGCGTCAGGCCGAAGATGTCCGCCGACATGCCCAGCGCCCGGTCGGCTGCGCGGCCGGCGCGCT
Source organism: Caenispirillum salinarum (assembly GCF_044803115.1). GTDB lineage: Bacteria > Pseudomonadota > Alphaproteobacteria > Rhodospirillales > Rhodospirillaceae > Caenispirillum > Caenispirillum salinarum_A. Next base: position 591,549 of record NZ_CP085224.1, read on the forward strand.
CGTCCCGGTCCGCTGGCGCCCGGTCGCGTGCGGCCATGCCGAAGAACAGGGTCTCCATGGACACCCTTGCGCCGCCCCGCCTGGATGGGGCCTGGGCGCCGACCATGGCGGCCGGGGCGAGGGCGATACCGCCAGTGTGCAGGTCGGCCGCCCGCACCGGCGCGGATGGCAGGGTCGCGGCAAGGGAGCCCAGGATCAGGCCGGCGGCCAGAATGCGGCGGTGGGTCATGGGACGTCTCCTGCGTCGGGTGGCGGAAGAGGGCGGGGCCGCTGCCTCGCCGTCCATGCCCTTGACGCTAGCGCCGGCCGTCTCCGGCCGCTGTGAACCGGTTCACCCGTCTGCCGCGGCGGGCCCCCTGCCCCAATCCGTCACCGCATGTCCCGCGCCACCCGCAGGCCGTTGGCGATGTAGCGCACCCCGGCGTCGTAGAAGAAGCGGCTGGCAGAGGTGGCGTAGCTGTCGTCGTTGCGCCACGATCCGCCCCGCAGGACCCGGTCGCGGCATGCGCCGTCCACACGGGCCGAGCCGTCGCCCGGTGCGCCCTGGTGAGACTCCGTCCAGCAGTCCGCCACCCATTCGGCGACGCCGCCGGCGGTGCCGTAGAGCCCGGCGCCGTTGGCGGGGAAGATGTCCACCGCGGCCGGGCGCCGACGGTCGTAGGGACCGCCGCAGCCTCGGCAATTGGCTTCGCCGCCGCCGGCCCGCGCACCCCACCAGAAGGCGTCGTCCGAACCGCCGCGCGCGGCGTATTCCCACTCCGCTTCCGTCGGCAGGCGGTAGGGCTCGCCGGTCGTGTCCGCCAGCCAGTCGACGTAGGCGCCGGCGTCGTGCCAGTCCAGGTTATGGATGGGCAGGGTCGGCGGCAGGCCGCTGGCTTCGGGCACCGGCTCGCAGGCACCGTCGTCGACGCAGGCCTGCCACTCGCCGATGGTGACCTCGAACCGGCCGATGGCGAACGGCTCGGAGATGGTCACCCGGTGGGCCGGCCGCGCCGTGGGGTGCTCGCGGTTGGAGCCCATGGTGAACGTGCCCGGCTGCATGACCACCAGTTGCGGGCAGTCCTCGCAGTCCTTGATGATGCGCGGCGCCGCGCCCTCCGCCGCCGGGCCGGGCACGCCGACCGCCGGGATCGTGCCCGCCCCGCGGGTCTCGCTGCCGGCCGGCGGCTTGCGCAACGGAAGTGCGCCGGCGATCTGGACTTCGTCCGCGCCGGCTTCGGAATTCACGTCGGGGCGCTCGGGCGGGGGCGACAGAAGCCCGGCCCAGATGAAGGCCTCCAGCCCCTGGTCGGTGCGCACCGAGGCCCAGCCGCCCTCGCCGCCGACAACGCTGACAAGATCGCCGCGGTCGGCGATGGCGAGCCGGCGGCCGTCCAGGGACGGGGCCGCACGCAGGTTCGCCATGGTCTGGACCATCATGACGGTCTCTTCGTCCCCGGCGGGCTCGGGCGCCTCGGGCACCCGCATCGCGACCGAGGCGGCGGCAACGGCGGCGGCCTCGGCGGCATCGGCTTCGGGGTCGCCCGGCACGTCGTCGGCGGCGGCTGCCGCCGTGGGCTCGGCCTCCACCGAGGGTGCCGCTTCCGGTGCGGCGTCGGTGGCCCTCACCGGGTCGGCCAGGGCGGCGAGTTCGGCCTCCTCCGCCATGTCACCGGATTCCGCCGCCGCCATGGCGGGCGGGACCTGTGCCTCGGCCGGCTGGTCGAGGACGTCGGGCGAAAGGATGCTCAGGCGCACCGTGCCTTCGGCCTTGGCGCCCTCCTCGTCCTCCACCACGTAGGCGAAGGCGCCGGCGTCGCCGGGTTGGGCGCCGCCGGGGTCGAAGCTCAGCCGCTGGAGCGCGTTGGGCGCCAGCAGGTCGCCCACCCGCACGGCGTCGCCGGCGGCGTTGCGCACCACGCCGCGGTCGGGCACGGCGGAGACGGTGATGCGCAGGTCGTCGCCGTCCTCGTCCGTCGGGACCTCCAGGCCCAGCGGCGCGGCGATCACGCGCACCAGCCGCTCCGGCCCGACAACCGGCGGATGGTTCGACGGCACGATCTTGATGAACAGGCTGCCGAAGGCGATGCCGCCGCGGGTGTCCTCCACCGCGAACATCAGCGGTCCGGCGTGGCCGGTCATGGTGCCGTCGGGGGTGAAGGTGACGTGCCGGAGCTGCTCGGCCGTCAGCGTGTCGCCGATGAGCAGCGGGCGGCTTTCGAACTGGATCTTGCCGCCGCGCGGCAGGCCGGTGATGCGGGCCTTGAGCGGGTCGCCGTCGGGGTCCTCGACGCCCGTGATCTCCAGCGCGGTCTCGCCCTGCCGGTCGCCGATCTCCAGCGGTTCCAGCGCGCCCACGACCGGCGGCTCATTGGGCGGCAGCGGGTTGAAGTAGAAGGCTTCCGCCCCCAGAGATCCGAAGGTGTAGGGCTCCTGTCGGCCGTTCGTCGTGCGTAGCACGGCGTCGCGCACCTTGCGCAGGAACAGGCCCAGCTCCAGCCCCGGTACCTCCAGGTACTCCAGAAGGGCGTCGGTGTAGGGGCTGTTGTCGCCTTCGCCGTCCTCGGCCAGGGCGTCGGCGCGGGTGGCCATGGCGACCAGCGTATCCTTGGGCGTGTCGTCGACGCGCGCCAGGCCCAGGCCGATCTGCGCCGCCCGGCTGATCTGGCCGCTGCGGTCCATCAGGCGTTCGGCGAACGGATTGTTGCGGCAGGCGTCCAGGATCACCATGCCCAGGGTGCGGGCCTGCGAGACCTCGCCCAGCAGCAGGTCCAGCGGCATGGCCTCGTAGACCAGGTCGCGTTCGCGCTCCAGCCGGGCGTCGACGGGGATCAGGTAGTTTCGCCCGTTCACCTGCATGCCGTGGCCGGCGTAGTAGATGAGCGCCACGTCGGCATTCTGCGCCTTGATGCCGAACTGCCGCAGCGCCCCGGACAGGTCGCGGAAGTCGATGTCGGTGCGGTGCTCGACATCGAAGCCCAGGTCCGTCAGCGTCCGGGCCATTGCCTGGGCGTCGTTGACCGGGTTTATCAGGTGCGGCGCGTACTGGTACGTGCCCATGCCGATGATGAGCGCGATGCGCCGCTCGGTCGCGGCCTGGGCCGCGCCGGCGGCCCAGAGGAAGAGGAGTGAGACGAGAAGCGCCAGGAGCCTCATGGGGCACCTCCCTGTGACTGCGTGGCCGCCGTGCATGCTCTCAGTCCCCCGCCGTCCGTCCAGGCTTGGACAGGCTGACCGAAGCCAACCTTTTCAAGGTTTTGTTATTCTGCGGGTTCCGTTGTCAAAAGAAGATGATACGACGAAAGCGGTGGGTTTTTCTCGGGCGAATGCTTGTTAGTTCCGAGACTTTATTTCGGTGGTTCTCCTAGATCAGCGGCAGTGCCTGTTCGCTGAAGGATACGGCGGCGCCTAAGGCTCATGACCCGCCCCGGCGCGGGCGCGGGCGGTGCTACCATTCCCGCTGCGGAGCCGTCCCCCCTCGGTCGGCCCAGCGGGAGAACTTGCCCATGGCGAAGGTGGCGCCCGTCGACCCGGAGACGATCCTGGCGGACCACGGCCTGCTGCAGGCCTTCGACGAGGCGACCCGGCGGCGCATCGCGGCGCAGGCGGGGCCCCGGCGGGTGGAGGCTGGAAAGGTGATCTTCCAGCGCGGCGATCCCGGCGACAGCATGATCGCGGTGGCGCGCGGGCAGGTGAAGATTTCCACCTACTCCCAGGACGGCAAGGAACTGGTCCTCAACATCATCCGCACCGGCGAGGTGTTCGGCGAGATCGGCCTGCTGGACGGCGAGCCCCGCACCGCCGACGCCGCCGCGCTGGTGACCTGCGACCTGCTGGTGCTCAAGCGCGAGACCTTCCTGTCCCACCTGGAGGCCAACCCCGAGGTCACGCGGCGGCTTCTTGGCATTCTTTGCCAGCGTCTGCGCCGCACCAGCGCGCACCTGGAGGACTCGCTATTCCTGGAGGCGCCGGCCAGGCTGGCGCGGGCGTTGAGTCACCTGGTGGGGGCCTTCGGCATTCCCGCGCGGGCGGGGGTGTGCATCGACGTCAAGCTGTCGCAGCAGCAGCTGGGCGCCATCGTCGGCATCACGCGCGAAAGCGTGAACAAGCATCTGGGCGCGTGGCAGAAGGCCGGGTGGATCGCCATCCGCAACGGCTACATCACGGTTGTGGACGCTGACGCGCTGGCCGCCCTGGCGGGGCGCGAGCCCGAGGTCTGAGCCCCGGCTGTCTCGGCCGGTCCGAGAACCTGATACACCGGCAGCGGCCGCGCCTTGCCCTTCAGCGCGATGTCGCCGATGCAGGCGCTGTCGACGATTTCCGCCACGCGGTCGTGCGTCGACTGCGCGACAAGGATGCGGCAGCGGCTGCCGGGCGGCGGCTCGACGGTCTTGGCAAGGGCTTCCAGCCGGGCGGCGGTGTTCACCGTGTCGCCCATCACCGTGTATTCCAGGTGGCGGAAGGCGCCGACGCTGCCCGCCGTCATAGGGCCGGTGACGATGCCCACCCGCACGGCGGCCGGCGGCAGGCCGTTGTCCGCCCAGCGCGCCGCCAGCGCATCCAGTGCCGCTTCCATGGCGAGCGCCGCCCGCACCGCGCGGCATGCGTCCTGGGCGATGGCGGCGGGGTCCGTGCGGGGGATGGGGGCGCCGAAAATGGCCAGGATGCCGTCGCCGATGAAGCGCAGGACAATGCCGTCGTGTCCGACGATGATGTCGGTCATGGCCTCCAGATAATCTTCCAGCCACGCCATCAGCCGTTCCGGCCCCAGCTGTTCCGAGATAGGGGTGAAGTCGGCGATGTCGGTGAACATCACCGTCGCCGTCAGGGACTGCGGCCGCGGCCGTCCGCCTTGCAGGAAGGTGTCGCGCTGCTCCCAGATCTGGCGGGCGACAGGCGCCGACAGGTGACTCGTGAACAGGCCCATGAGCATGGCCTTCGCCACGCGCTCACGCCACGCCGCCAGCGCCGCCGCCGCGCTGATCGCCATGAGCCACGCCAGCGACGGCGCAAGCGGCGAGACCAGCGGCCCGCCCGCGCGATAAAGGCCGGCGGCGCCGATCCACAGTCCCGCCGCGCCCGCCGCGGCCCCCGCCGCCAGCAGGGCGGGCGGCGGGGCGGCGGCGACGAGGCTTCCGCCGGCCAGGGCGGCGAGCACGCAGACCAGCGCCCACGCCCAGGCCGGCAGGCGCGGATGATCCTCGCCGCTCAGCATCTGCGACAGTACGTGGGCCTGGATGACGACGCCCGCCGTCGACCCGCCGCGTCCGGCCACCGGCGTGGCGTGGCGGTCGAGCGCCGGGGAGACCACGCCCAGGATGACGATCCGGCCGGCCAGCCAGTCGTGCGGCAGCAAGGGCACCGCCTCTGCCGGATAGATGGGGAAGGGCGGGGCGGCGTCCGCCCCGGCCTGGCGCCAGGCGATGCGGAACATGCCGGCAGGGACCGTCGCCCCCACCCCCGCTGCCTCTGCCAGGGCGGCGGGAAAGCTCGGCAGGCCGTCCAGCCGCGGCACGTGCCGGCGCACCACGCCGTCCAGCCGGTCCGCCGCGAGATTGCCGTGGCCGACCGTCATGCCGTCCAGGAAGGACTCATGGAAGGCCCGCTGGCGCTCCGTCAGCGGCGTGGCCTCGGCGGCGGTCAGCAGCACCACGGGCGGCCCCGGCGCGCGCAGGGCGGCCTTCAGCGCGGCGTCGGCTTCCGGTCTGCTCGGCTGGTCGATCAGGACGTCGACTCCCAACGCCCTGATCTCCGCCGCCCGTAACGCCGCGATGGTGGAGGCGAGGAACGCGCGGTCGATGGGCGCGCGGTGGGGCAGTGTGGCGAGCGTGTCCTCGGTGATGGCGACGATGGCGATGTCGCGGCTTTGCGGGCGGGGTGGCGACAGCGCTCCGACGGCGGCGTCTTCCACCAGCCGGTCGGCGATGACCACGGTGGGCAGCATCAGCGCCGCCGCCACGGCGACGCAGGCGGCGGCCAGGGCGGCGAGCAGGCAGTCGCGCAGGCTGGTGCGGCCGTCCATGGTCACCGTCCCTTTCGGCGGGCGACGGCGAAAACCGCACGGGGTGTGGACCGGTTCACAGTCGCCAGGGCGCGCCCGGCGCACCATGAGGCATCAAGACCGAGCCAACCGGGAGACAGACCATGATCCGCACGACCCTGCTGAGCTGCACCGTCGCCCTGTCCGTCGCGCCCGTGACGGCCATGGCGTCCCACGGTTACGACGACGCCAACGACACGGCCGGCGGCGTGGTCCGCATGTACGACAGCGTGCCCGGCGTCGAGGACCTGCGCCACGACCTGATGCCCGAAAAGCCCCGCCGCACGCGCGGCATCGAGATCCGCGCCGCGCCCCAGCCGGCCGCGCCCCGCTATTCCACCCCGGCCTCGGTGAGCACGCCGGCCCCCGCGGCCGTTCCCGTGCAGGCCCGTCCTGTCGAGCCCGTGGCCGCGCCGGTGGCCCGTGACCCCGCGCCCGCGGTTGCTCCGGCTCCGGCGCCGGAGCCCGCTCCGGAACCGGTCCAGGCGCAGGCCGCGCCCGCCAAGGCGCCGGACGCCATTGGCTTCCGCATCCAGTTCGCCTTCGACTCCGCCGCCATCCAGCCCGGCTCCCGTCCGTTCCTGGACCGCCTGGGCGAGCTGATGCGCGAGGAAGCGGACCTGTCCCTGGTGGTCGAGGGCCACACCGACGCCACGGGCTCCGACGCCTACAACGCCGCCCTGTCCCATCGTCGCGCCGTGGCCGTCGCCGGATATCTGGCGCAGGTGTGGAACGTGGAGGCAACGCGCCTGAGCGTGGCCGGCAAGGGCGAGACCGAGCCCCTGACCCGCGATCCCGAGGCTCCCGCCAACCGCCGGGTGCAGTTCCGGGTGCGGTGAGGCGGCTACGACGGGAGGGGCTCGCATCGCCGGACCTCCCTCACAGCCCTAGGAAGTCGCGCACGCGGTCGAGCAGATCCCGACGGTCCGGCGCCCCGCCCTGGGGCGCCGCGACCGTTTCCGCCGGTTCCAGCCGTTCCCGCGTGCGCCGCTGGCGGGCTGCCATGAGGTCGGCAAGCTGTGCCGCCACGTCCGGCCGGCTGCGCAGAATGGGGGCCAGGTGGTCCTTGTCGATCTCGAAGGCGACGCCGTCGGTCTCAGCCACGACGGATGCGGCGCGCGGCGCCCCCGTCAGCAGCGAGAACTCGCCGAACACGGCGCCGGGCATGAGCCGGCCGACGCTGACGGCGCCGCCGTCGCGGTCCACCCGGACGTCGAGAATGCCCTCGGTCAGCAGATAGAGCGAACGCCCCGGCTCTCCCTCCGACACCAGCGCGCGGCCGGCGGTGAAGCGGTGCCGGCGGGCGGCGTCCGCCAGGGCGCGCAGGTCCGCTTCCTCGAAGGCCTGGAACAGGTCGATCCTCCCCAGCATGGACGCCACCGGGCCGGCCGCACCCTCGGCGGGGCCGGTAGCCGTCTTGCGCGGGCTGGGAAGCATGGAAACCGAGCGGCGCGGAAAGGCCGCGGTCATGCCGGCGCGCTGTAGCCCGTCGAGCACCGCGCCGACGACGGCATCGCGGCAGCGGTTCTCGTCGGCGCCGTCGGCCACCCAGTAGCGGACCAGATAGACCGCGCCGGCCTCGTCCACGCCCTCCAACTGGACGACCGGCGCCGGGTCGCGCAGCACGCCGGGGGCGGCCAGGGCGGCGGTGCGCAGGACCAGCTTCACCCGCTGGGGCGGTGCCGCCGGGTCCATGGGCAGGCGCAGGGTCTTGCGGTAGTGGCGCTCAGGGTAGCTGAAGTTGATGAAATGGCTGCCGGCGATCAGCCCGTTGGGCACCACCAGCGACGTTTCGTCGCGGGTGATGAGGCGGGTGGCGCGCCAGTTGATCTCCTCCACCCGGCCCACCAGGTCCGGCGCCACCTCGATCCAGTCGCCGATGCGGTAGGGGTGTTCCACGTTCAGCGCGATGCCGGCGAAGACGTCGGCGATCATGTTGCGCAGGGCGATGCCCAGCACCACCACCAGAATGCCCGACGTGGTCAGCAGCCCCGCCACCGGCTGGTCGAACACCAGCCCGACGATGGCGATGACGGCCCCGCCCAGCAGCACCACGCGCGCCAGGTCCTGCACCAGGCGCGGCGGCGGCGCGCCCGGACGGCCCAGGGCCGACAGGCGCTTCACCGCGATGTCCACCAGACAGATGCCCACCCACGCCAGCGCCAGCCATCCCAGAATGCCGCCGACAAGGCGGGCGACGGCGTTGACCGGGGCGGCCTCGGGCCCGAGCCACGGGGCGCCCCGCGCCTGCAGCGCGAAACCCGCCATCGTGAGGATCGCCGCCGCCAGCAGCCTCGCGCCGAGGCCCGTTTTCATGCCTGCACCTCCGCCGCCTGTCCGGTGCCGTCGCTCCGCACAAGCATACGCCCGGCCGGAAGGCTCCGGCCGGGCGAGAGGGCTTAGGGGACGCGGGGTCGGGAGGAGGTAGCGCCCTACTTCTGCTGCACGAGGATGTTCTGGGTCGCCTGGTTGTGGATGCCCGCCGCCGTGTTCTGGGAGGACACCGCGTTGAAGCTGCTGAAGGCGCCCTTGGTGCCCTGCTGCATCACGCCGACGCCCTGGGCGGCGTGGTTGCCGATGCCGGCGGCGGTGTTGCCCGAGAACACCTGGTTGGTGCTGAAGCGCGGCGCGGTCCACGACGGCCCGGACTGGCCGGACTGGAACACCGTGACGCCCTGGGTGGCCTGGTTGCCGATGCCGGCGGCGGTGTTCTGCGACTGCACGACGTTGCTGCTGCTGGCGCCGGGCAGGTAGGACTTGCTCTTGTAGCCGCCGTCGGCCAGCGCGGGGCCGGTGAACAGGACGGAGGTGGCGAGAGCGGCGAAGAGGGTGCGGCGAAGGGTCATGGCTCGTCTCCTTGGGTTCGGTGGCTGGATCATGTTCGGGCCCGTTGCCCTCGATCCATGACCTCACCCTAGAGCGATCCCGCACGGCCCACTGTGAACCGGTTCACCCGGTTTTGCTTTTCCCGGAGTGCCCTTCAGTAAACGGTGACGAACAGCCGCGACGCCGCCACCTGCGTGTCGCCCAGGTCGCGGAACAGCGCCTCCAGCGCCCGCGCCGCCTGGTCCTCCGGCGTCTCGGCCAGGACGGCGCCGACGGCGGGGGCGACGTCCTCCTCTGTCGCGTGGCAGCGGATTTCGCTCTGCCCCGGCGGCGGCCCGGCGTCGAGCCGCATGGAAAGGTCGGGGCCGGGGACGCGGATCGCCTCGTGCCCCTCGGTGCGGACGTGGCCCGCCGATCCGGGGAACAGGGGCAGCACGGCGCCGTCGCGGTTGAGGAAGCAGTACAGGTGGGCCGCCCTGTTGGTCTGGAGCACCAGCGAGATCGGCTCGCCGATGGCGTAGCGCGGCGTGCGGCCGCGGTCGCTGGACAGGTAGAGCGACAGGGGCGTGAAGCTGCCGCCGACAGCCTCCAGCAGCGGTGCGGTCTGCTGCACGCAGCCCACCAGCGCCCAGCGCGCCAGCAGGGCGGCGGGCGTTTCGCCGTCCAGCCGCCGCAGCCGCATGGGATGCCCGCCCGCCGCGTCCTCCCACCGGGCCTCCACCATCGAGTCGCGGCCCAGCGGCACCGCCGCCGGCCAGGGCTGCGGTCCTTGCGCCGGGGGCCAGGAGAGCGTCGCCGCGCCGCCGTTCTCGCCGGTCAACGTCAGCGTGCCCGAGCCGCCGGGAGGCGGCGCGACCCGCACCGGCGTTTCCGGCCCCAGGCACCATGTTCCGGCGCGGGCGGCGTCGATGGTCACAGGGCCGCCGTCGAGGCTTTGCAGCGTGTCCTCCGGCAGACCGCCGAGTGACCGCGTGCCGCCCAGCGCGCTCAGGTCGACGCCGCGCCAGTCGCCAATCAGGGTGAAGCCGCGCGCTTCCTGCGGCTGGTCGGGCAGGAGGCCTTCATAGGGGCCGCCGATGCGCAGAATGCGGCCCGAGGGCATGAGCACGGTGGTCACCGTGTCTTCCGGCAGGTCCAGGCGGTCGCTGTCGGCCAGGACGCGCCCTACGGTCATGCCCGGGGCGGTGGAGGACAGCACCACGCCCTCCGCCAGGGCGGGGGACGCGCCCAAGGCGGTGGTGACGAGGCCCACGGCGGCCAACGCGCGGCCAGGGGCGGTTCTGTATCGTGCGGTGCCAGACATGCCGACAAGGATAACGCCGCGGGCCGTTTTGCGCGGCGGGGCGGAAGGCGTAGCCCGGCGCGGCGTCCTTGGGGGAGTGTGGCCGCTTGAAGATGTACCGCCGCACGCCGCCTGCCACGCCGACCGTCCCGCCGGTGCGTGCCATACTGGCTCCGTCATCACCACATGCGGAGGGACCGCCATGAAGCGCGCCGCCCTGCTCGCCGCTGCCGTCCTGCTCGCCGGCGGCCTGTCAGCCCCCGTTCTCGCGCAGAACACGAAAGCGCCCGAGGGGGCGCGCCTCTACATCATCTGGCCCAATGACGGCGCCGTCATCAACGGCGGCAAGTTCTGGCTGCGGATGGGGCTGGAGAACATGGGCGTGGTGCCCGCGACCATTCCGCAGGAGGGGGCGGGGCACCACCATGTGCTCATCAACACCGACCTGCCGCCGGCCGACGAGCCCATCCCCAACGACCGCAACCACCTGCACTTCGGTGGCGGCCAGACCGAAGCCCGCATCGAACTGCCGCGGGGGCGGCACACGCTCCAGCTCGTGCTGGCCGACCATGACCACTACATGTTCGACCCGCCGCTGGTGTCAGAAAAGATCACCATCATCGTGCCGTGAGCCGGCCAACGACAGACATGGAGGATGACCATGTTCCGCCATCCCGTCCCCGGCCTGGGCACGGCCCTGTTCGCGCTGAGCCTCGCCATGGCCGTGCCGGTGGCCTCGGCCCTCGCACAGGACGATGCGCCGAAGCTCACCCCGGCGCCGGAGAACGCCTACCTCTACATCGGATGGCCCAACGACGGGGAGCGGGTGCGCAGCCCGTTCAAGGTGTGGTTCGGCCTGCGCGGCATGGGGGTCGCGCCCAAGGGCGTGGCGCACGAGAACACCGGCCATCATCACCTGTTGATCAACAGCGATCTGCCGCCGGCGGGCGAACCCCTGCCGGCGGACCGCAACACCCTGCACTTCGGGGCCGGCGAGACGGAAACCCGCCTCGACCTGCCGCCAGGGCGCTACACGCTGCAACTGGTGATGGGCGACCACGACCACGTCATGCACGACCCGCCCGTGGTGTCGCGCAAGATCACCGTGACGGTGCGCTGAGGCGCGGCCGCCCGCTCAGTGCACGCTGAGCGCGACCAGGTCCTGGGCCGCGGCCGCGATGCGGGCCGAGGCCAAGTCATCGCACCGGCCGAGTTCCCGGCCGTCCGGCGCATGAATCGCCACGGCATCGCCAAGCGGCTTGACGTAGACGACGTCGCGCTCCCACCGTGCGTCGGCCTCGAACCGGGACTGGCGGGTGAAGAGGTGCGGGATCGGCATGGCGGCCTCCTGTCGGTGCCGGGATGGGACTGACCCGATCCTGCCCCGTCCTCCCGCCGGCCGCTGTGAACCGGTTCACGGCCCGGTGCCGGAGCGGCGCCGCGGCAAAGGCCGGCTCAGATCTTGATCAGCCCCAGGCTGGCGGCGCGGGCGACGGCGTGGCCGCGGCTGGAGGTATTGAGCTTGCACATGGCATTCTGCAGGTGGAACTTCACGGTGCGTTCCGACAGGTTGAGGATGTTGCCGATGTCCAGGCTGGTCTTGCCCTGGGCCACCCACAGCAGGCATTCCCGCTCGCGGTCGGTCAGCCTGACGCCCGCGCCGCTCTGCCCCGTCAGCCGGCACAGGGCCTCGTGCACCCATGCGCAGGAGGCCATGAGCGCCGGCAGGTTCCGGCGCGCCTCGGCAAAGACCTTCCCGCCGTCGGCGCAGAACACCGACAGAGACGAAAGAGTTCCGCGCGCCCCATGGATGGGAATGCAGACGAAGTTGTTCATGCCAAACTCCACCGCCGCCTCCATCACCTCGCGCCGCGCCGGCGAAAGCTGGTCCACCAACACCGCCTCGGGCACCAGCGGAAGCGACGAGGCGAAGCAGTGCGCCAGCGCCGGGTCCTTGAAGACGTACCCGTTCTCGATGTAGTGGCGCTGCCAGGCTTCCGAGGTGGTGGTGACGTAGGGCGGCAGGTCCGTCTCGGGGTTTGCGGGAAATCCCGACAGCCCGATCAGGTTGAACTCGGCAAAGCCCGCCCGCCTGACGAAGCGGTCAAGAAGCGCATGGAGGCCGCCCATGCTGTCGCACGCCTGGGCCTCCTCGGCCAGACGTTCAACATCCCTTATCATGCTCTTGCGCCCCCTCGCTGACATTTCCCCCGGCGCCCCCGCGCCGTCCGCTTCCCCCCGCGGAGCATCGGCCGCATCGAGCCGCCGTGTCTTTTTTCGGCCAGTCTAGCGCATGGATGCGCCGGCGCGACCTGTCCGAAGGGACAGTTACGCAATCTTGATCAATGTGAAATATCTCAATCTTTGGATAGTGTCCACGGTACACGGCCAGGACGCGCGCACGGAGCCCACAAGCCCGGCGCGTGCGGCGCGACATGAGGGGGTTGCGCCGACTCTGCCGGAGGTGGACGGGGACAGTGTACCTGCAGGGGGGGGCATCATGGGCTTCATGGACCGCACCGGGCGCCGCGGCGCCAACCGTCATGCGCGGCTGAGCGCCAGCGCTTCGCCGCTCGCCATCGCGCTGGAGCCACGCTACATGTTCGACGCCGCCGGCGCGGCCACGGGCGTGGACGCCCTGCGCGAGGCCACGGCCGAGGCGGTTGCCGCGGAACATGACGCCGCCCCCGGCACCGATACCTCCGACGGCGATTCGGCGCTGGCCGCCGCCGCCGCCCAGCACACCCCGCCCTCCGACGCCGCCCGGGCCACCCCGCCGGCGCCGGAGGACCAGCGGCGCGAGGTGGCGTTCATCGACACCGGCGTGCAGGACTGGCAGGTTCTGCGCGACGCCGTGCCCGAGGGCGTGGAGGTGGTGCTGATCGACGCCGGGCAGGACGGTCTGGCGCAGATGGCCGCCTGGGCCGAGGGGAGGGCGGGCTACGACGCCATCCACGTGCTGAGCCACGGCGGATCGGGCTTCATCACCGCCGGCACGACGGTTCTTGATGCCGCCGCCGTGGAGGCGCGGGCCGACGACCTGGCGGCGCTCGGCGGCGCGCTGACGGAGACCGGCGACCTGCTGCTGTACGGGTGCAACGTGGCCCAGGACAGTGCAGGTGCCGTCTTCGTGGCCGCTATGGCGACGGCGACGGGGGCCGACTTGGCTGTATCGGACGACCTCACGGCCGCACCCGAGCTTGGAGGTGATTGGCAGCTTGAAGTCTTTTCGGGCGAAATCGAAACGGCCGCATTCGGTGACGCTCTTGAGGGTGAGTATTGGCACAGTCTTGGAACCGTTACCTGGGACCCTGATTTTTGGAGCTACACGATCACCATCCAGGACGGGGAAACTATTCAGTGGATCAACCAGCTGTCCGGCCATGACGGCGCTGGAATGAACAACTCTCTGGGTAACGGTGTGCCTGCTCATGGAACGTTCCAGGTTTTACACGATGGAGCGTGGGTAAACGTCAAGGAGACCACAACGGCCCTTCCGACAAATGATCCTGGTGCCGTGAACCACGGCGATACCATAAGATACGTGCACAACGGAACATCCGGGACTTCAGATACGTTTTTCTTTGGAATATACGGATCGGGGGCCCGTGCCTTAATTACGATTGAGCCGTCAAATAATCCTCCTAGCCTAGACTTGAACGGCGCAAGCTCCGGAACGGGAAGTGGCGCGTCGTACACTGAGGGGGGCGGCGCAGTACCCATTGCCCCTTCTGGCACTATCACGGAGCCGGACGGCGATAACATCACCTCCATGTCCGTCACCCTGACCAACCGCCCTGACGGGGACTCGGTCGAGAGTCTTTCGCTGGACAGCACTGCGATGACGACAGCGACGGGTGCCAACCTTTCGGTGACCTACACAGCGTCCACCGGCCTTCTCAGCATTACCGGGGCAGCCTCTGCAGCCACGTATCAGTCGATTCTTCAAGGCGTTCACTACAACAATACTTCCGAGGCACCGGATACTACGGCCCGGTCCATCTCAGTTGTCGTCAACGATGGCACCACGGAGAGTGCCAGTCCGACCGCTACGGTTTCCGTCGCCGCTGTCAACGACGCCCCCACCCTGAGCGCCGATGCCGCCAACCCGACGTTCACCGAGGACACCGCGGCCGTGGCGCCCTTCAGCAGCACCACGATCTCGGCGGTGGAGAGCGGCCAGAACATTGGCGAGGTCACGTTCACCGTCTCCAACGTCACCGACGGTACAGCGGAGACGGTGGTCATCGACGGTGTGGCCGTGAGCCTCCAGGACGGAAACGGCACCGCCGGCGCGCTGAACTACGGCGTCAGCCTCAGCGGCTCCACCGCCACCGTCACGCTGACCGCCGCGGCCTCCGCCGCCACCTGGCAGGGCTATATCGACGGCCTGAAGTACCAGAACACATCGGACACGCCGACCCAGGCCGGCCGCGTCTTCACGCTGACATCCGTCAAGGATGCCGGCGGAACGGCCAACGGCGGCCAGGATACGACGGCGGTCAACATCCAGTCGACCGTCACCGTCGCCGCCGTCAACGACGCTCCCACCCTCAGCGGCACATTCGCTTTGCCCGGCACGGACGAGGACACGATCTCCAATGCCGTGGACGTGGCGGCGATCCTGCATGGGCTGACGGCCGACGACGCCGACGGCGATATCTTGGGTATCGCCGTGACACGCGCCTATGGTGCCGGTCAGTGGCAATATTCCACCGACGGCGGCGCCAATTGGACCTCGATCGACAGCGCCGCCACCCGCGACAGCCACGCCGTACTGCTGCGGGCGACCGACCTGATCCGCTTCGCGCCCGATGGCAGGCTCGGCGGAACCGCGACGCTGACCGTGCGGGCGTGGGATGGCACCTCGGGCGCGGCGGGTAGCACTGTCGACGCGTCATCCAACGGCGGGGGCACGGCTTTCTCGGGCGAGACCGGGACCGTCGACATCCTCGTGACCAGCATAAACGACGCCCCGGTGATGAACGACGGGCCGCTGTTGACGCCGCTCATGTCCTCGGAGGACGACACCGTGACGGCTCCCGCCGTACCGGTCGGCGAATTCCTGATGTCGGCCCGCTACGAGGACGACGAGCCGCACTTGCAAGGCATGGCGGTGACCGGCGTCACGGGGAACGGAACCTGGGAATACAGCCTCGACGGCACGACTTGGGTGGCCATCAGCGGCGTGTCCGACGGCAACGCCGTGCTGCTCAAGGAAACGGACCAGATCCGCTACCTCGGGGATGGCGAGAACGGCGAGAGGGCGACCCTGTCCTTCCGTGGCTGGGATCAGAGCGTCACCCCCGCGGCGCCCGCGGACCCGTCGAAGGCGCCGACGGCCGACACCACCTCCCACGGCGGGACCACGCCGTTTTCCGCCGCAGTTGCGATCGTCGAGCTTGATGTCACGGATTTGAATGACGCCCCGACCCTGACCGGCGGCACCACCGTGGCCCTGACCGGAATTGACGAGCACACCACTTCGGGCGGCACGCCGGTGTCCACGGTGCTGACGGACGCCGGCTACGGCGACGTCGACACCGGAGCCTCCGGCGGCATCGCCATCACCGGCGTCACGGCCAACGGCACATGGCAGTACTCGACCGACGGCAGTGCCTGGACGGCCTTCGGCAGCGTGTCCGACAGCAGCGCCCTGTTGCTGACCGCGGCGACGCAGGTGCGCTACGTCCCCGACGGCGACAACGGCGAGACCGCGGCCTTCAGCTTCCGCGCCTGGGATGGCAGCGACGGCAGCGCCGCCTCGACCAACGGCAGCCGAAGCCTGGCCAATCCCGGCACCGGCGGCGGCACCACCGCCTTCTCCGGCGAGGTGGCCGGCGCCAGCATCACGGTGACTTCGATCAACGACGCGCCGACGCTGAGCGTCACGCCGGCCGCCATCACGATCACGGACACCGCGGCGACGGACACCTTCGCCAAGCAGTTCGGGCAGGCCACCGGCGCCGATGTCGATGCGGGCGCCAGCCTCACCTACACCATCCAGGGCGCCGCCACGAACGCGATGGTGAATGCGGACGGCACCACCTTCAACAGGGTGGCCACCGGCGCCTTCGGCAAGTTGTGGCTCCGCGCCGAGACCGGCCGCTACTTCTATGAAGCCGACAGCGCGGCGGTCAACGCGCTCCAGGCCGGGGAGACCAGGACCGACACCTTCACGATCGAGGTGAGCGACGGCGTGGCCTCTGAACCGACGACGCAGGCGGTGACGGTGACCATCACCGGTGCCGACGACGCGCCGAAGTTCAGCGACATCGGATATGTGGCTATCGACGATACCGCCGGGGCCGACACGTTCGCGCCCTTCACCGGAACGCTGCCGGTTTCCGATCTCGACACCGCGACCCTGACCTACGGCATCGACGGCGGCAACGCCGGTGCGTTCTCGGTGGGCGGGACCGCTTATGACGTGTCCAGGGTCAACGCCTTCGGGACGCTGTACCTGAACAGCAGCAGCGGCGCCTATGCCTTTGTGGCCTTCGACAACGCCATCAATGCGCTCAGCAGTTGGCAGGAGGCGAGCTTCGCCGTCACCGCCACCGACGGCAATACGACCGTCAACAGCCAAGTGTACCTGGACATCACCGCCACCAACGACACGCCGGCCGTGACCACGCCGGACGCCATTGCGCTGACGGATACCGCGGCGGCCGACACCTTCGCCGTGCAGGCCGGCAGGGTGGCGGCCACCGATGCCGAGGGCACCGCCCTGGCGTTCAATCTTACGGGCGCGGCCTCGGGCAGCTTCAGCGTCGACGGCGTGACCTACGACCGTTCCCTGGCCGGAACCTACGGCACCCTGTACCTGCACACCACGTCCGGCGCCTATGCCTACGTGCCCGATGCGGCGGCGATCAACGGGCTGGGCAGCACCCAGACCGAAGACACCTTCGCCATCACGGCCACCGACGGCGGAGGCGCTTCCAGCGGCACGACGCTGACCGTGGCCGTGGGCGGCGCCAACGACACGCCCGTGCTTGTCGCGCCGAACGCCATCGCCCTGAGCGACACCGCGTATCCCGACACGTTCGCCGACCAGACGGGCCAGCTCTCGGCCAGCGACCGCGACAGCGGCGCCACGCTGACCTATGGGGTCGACGAGGCAGGGACGAGCGCATCCCTCTCGGCGGGCGGCGTCACCTACGACTGGTCCGTGGCGGGAACCTACGGCACGCTGTACATCGAGCGGGCGACCGGCAAGTACCTGTACCGGCCGGATGCCGCGGCGATCAACGGGCTTGCCGCCGACACCACCGAACGTTTCACCGTCACGGCAAGCGACGACGGCGGGGCACGGGCGTCGCAGACGCTGACCATCGGGCTGACCGGCGTCAACGACCGTCCCGTGACCGACCTCAACGGCTCCGATGGCGGCGACTATGGCTCTGCCGTATACGCGGCCGGCACCGCGCCGGCCCTGATTGCCCCCGCGGCGACCCTGACCGATGCCGAAAACGGCGGCCAGATCGACCGGCTGACCGTCAGCCATAACAGCGTCTTTGATTCGGGAAAGGAGATCCTGGGCCTTACCGCGGCGGCGCAGGCCCTGGCCGACGAGCGAAACCTGACGGTCACCTTCCAGGAAGGTATGGGTGAGGCGACATTGACGGTCGCCGGCATCGCGTCGGCGGCGGACTACCAGGCCATCCTGCGGGGCATCACCTACGTCAACACGGGGGATCCGAGCGCGTGGGAGGTCAGCGTTGGCACGCGCAACGTGGATGTCGTGGCCCGCGACACCGGCGGAAGTGTCTCGCTGTCAAACAACATCACGCTGACCGTGGTCACGGCGCCCATCGTCGACATGAACGGCGGCGCCGCGGGCCTGGACGGCAATTCCACCTACGCCGAGGGCACGAACGAGGCGCAGGGCGGCTGGACCTCTGTGGTCGCCGACGGGACGCTGACCGAACCCGACGGGAACAACGTCAAGGGGATGGTCATAGACCTGACCAATGCGCAGGACGGCATGGCCGAAGCGATCCGGTTGAGCGGCGGTGCGGGGCTGCGCGGTGCCGTCACGGTCACCTACAACGACGCCACGACGCCGACGCGGATCACCCTCTCGGGCACCGACACGGCGGCCGTCTATCAGGATCTGCTGCGGGAACTGCAGTACCGCAACACCTCGGAGGCGCCCGCCACCACGGCGCGCACCATAACCGCCTACGCCACCGACGAATGGGGCTACACCGGCGCGACACAGACGCTGACCGTCGCCGTCCAGTCGGTGAACGACGCGCCTGATGCCATCAACCTGACGAAGACCACCGGCTATGTCGAAGACCCCGGCAGCGCCGTCACGGTGTTCGGCACGGCGGTGGACATCAGCGACGTGGACAGCGACACCCTGACCGCTTCCGTCACGCTGTCCGACGCCTTGGCCGGCAGCCTGTCGAGCAGCGGTGGCGGCACCTACGACGCCGCCACCGGGCAATGGACCGTGACCGGCAGCGCGACGGCGGTGAGGACGGCGATGAACGCGCTGGCGTTCACCCCCGCAGCCGACCTGGACCGCGACATCACCGCCAGCGTTTCCGTCAGCGACGGCGCGGCCCCGGCCGTCACCGGGACCGTCACCCTGGACGTCACGCCCGTCAACGACGCGCCGGGCATCTCCGACACGGCGCCGACCCGGACGGTTGCCGAGGACGGCGTCCTGACCTTCAGCAAGGGCGACTTCGGGTTCACGGACCCCGATACCGGCGACGACCTCGTGTCGGTCACCATCGTCTCGACGCCGGACCGCGGCACGCTGTTCCTCGACCACGACGGCAGCGGGACGCCCGGCGCCGGCGATGCCCTGGTGCAGGACGGCACGGTCATCACGCTGGCCGACATCGGCAGGCTGACCTTCGTTCCGGCGGCCGATGCCAATGGCGCGAACCATGCCGCCTTCACCTGGATGGTGAACGACGGCACCACGTCCTCGGCGACCATCGGCACCATGACGATCGACGTGACGCCGGTGAACGACCCGCCCACCACCGGGGTCGCGCTGTCCGATGCGCGGGCCACCCAGGACGTTCCCTATCAGGTCACGCTGCCGGTCGACGCCTTCGCGGACATCGACGCGGGCGATGCCCTGACCTGGGCGGCGACCCTGGCCGACGGGTCGGCGCTGCCGGCCTGGCTGCGCTTCGACGCGGCCACCCGGACGCTCTCGGGCACCCCGGCCAATGGCGATGTCGGCACGATCTCGATCAGGATGACGGCCACAGACGGCAGCGGCGCGACAGCCTCCCAGACATTCGATCTGACCGTCGACAACGTGAACGACCCGCCGACCGCCCCGACCGTCACCATGATGCTGGACAAGGTGCCCGAGGATGCGCCTGGCGGAACGGTGATCGCCCGCGTGGAGGCCTCCGACCCCGACGGCGACCCGTTGGCCTACTCTCTCGGCGGGACCGGGGCGACCCTGTTCGAGGTGGTGAACGGCCAATTGCGCTTGAAGGAGGGCGGCACCCTGGACCATGCCCGGGCCAGTTCGCACGTCCTGACGGTTACGGTGCTTGATGCCTCGGGCCTTTCGCAGTCCACCACCATCAGCTTCAGCGTCGAGCCGGTGGATACGTTCGTGCCCCAGCGGGAACCCGATCGCCCGCAGGATGATGACGACCCCGGCCGCAACGGGCTCGCAGGGCATCTGCCCGGCTATTTCGGCGGTCAGCGCGCCGGCCTCACGGGGGGAGGCAATCCCTCCGACCCGGGCCGCGGTATCGACACGATGACCATCGTGCGCAACGCCGTCACCGGCAACGACAGAGCCCTGTCCAACTTCTATGGCTCCGCCAACGCCCTCAGCCCCGTCACCGGGCAGACGGGCGACAGGTCGCCCGTCGGCAACAGCGGCCAGCCGGTGCGCAGCGGATTGGGCGGCAACGGCTTCGGCGGCAACGGCTTCGGCGGCAACGGCTTCGGTGGCAACGGCTTAGGCGGCAACGGCTTCGGTGGAGGCCTGGGCGGCGGCTTCGGCGGCTTCGGCGGTTTCGGAGGCTTCGACACGTCAGGCGATCGCGGCGGCCTGGGTGGCGGTGGCGGACCGGCCGACGGTCAGGCGCCGCAGCAGGCGGCCGTTTCGTCGGCCGACGGCGCCATCGAGAGCCAGTTTGTCGACGGCGCGGCGGACGGCGGCGCGCCTGCCGCTCCCGCCGCACCGGGCTTCACGTCGCGCCTGGCGGCGCTGCACCAGCAGTTTGACGCCGAGGCCGACCTGCTCGCCCGCTCCGTCGAGGAATTGGCGGCTGCCACCGCCTGACGGCCCGTCACCCGGCGCCGCGCCGCCTTGCCCGCCATGCACGCATGGTCGGGCCTTGCGGTGCGGCGCCGGCCGCACGGTCATGCAGGACAGGGCACCGGGTCGGCAAGCAGGCGCAGAGCCGCCGCCGTCACGGTGTCGGGCGCGGGCAGCAGGGCCTGTTCCAGCATGAAGTTGCCGGGCGCCGGGGCATCCGGCCCCGTCAGTCGCACGACGGGCGCCTTCAGGGCCGCGAACGCCTTCTCGGCGAGAATCGCCGCAACCTCGGCCCCGATACCGCAGGGCGCCGCCGCTTCGTGGACGATCACGGCGCGGCCGGTGCGGCGGACGGATGCCAGGATCGCCGCCTCGTCCAGCGGCTTGAGGCTGCGCAGGTCCAGGACCGCGGCCGACACCCCCCGCTCCGCCAGCCGTGCCGCCGCGTCGAGACATGTCGCCACCATCTTGCCGTAGGAGATGAGCGTCACGTCGTCCCCGTCCCGGCGCAGGGCCGCCCGGCCGAGCGGGATCGCCTCGTCGGACACGGATCCCGCCTGTTCGAGCAGGCCGATGTCGGTGAAGACCAGGACGGGGTTGTCGTCGCGGATGGCGGCCTTGAGCAGCCCTTTCATGTCGCCGGCCGTGGACGGCATCACCACCTTCAGGCCAGGGCTGTGAACGAACCATGCTTCCACATTGTGGTTGTGCTGGGCGCCCACGCCCCACCCCGCGCCGGTCATGGCGAGGATGGTCATGGGAAAGGCGAACTGCCCGCCCGACAGGCCGCGCAGCTTGCCGGCGCTGTTAACGATCTCGTCCATGGCGTAGCAGAGGAACGGCGCGAACAGCAGGTCGGCCACGGGCCGCAGGCCGGTCGCGGCGGCCCCGGCGGCGGTGCCGGCGATGATGCCCTCGGCCAGCGGGGTGTTGCGCACCCGCGCCGACCCGAATTCGGCCACCAGGTCGCGGCGTTTCGTGGCGGTTCCCTCGCCGAACATCAGGACGCGGGGATCACGCAGCATTTCCTCGGCAAGGGCCCCGCCGATGGCCTGCGCCAGCGTAACCTGGCGGGCGGTGCTTTCGATGATGGTCATGGCAGCCTCGGGTCAGGCGTAGACGGTGTCGAGCAGGTGGGCGGGGTCGGGCAGGGGACTGGCGTCGGCGAACGCGACGGCGGCTTCCATCCGCGCCTCTGCCTCGTGCGCCACCGCATCCAGTTCGGCGGGGGCAAGGCCCGCGTCCTCCAGGCGTCGGCGCAGGACGCGCAGGGGGTCCCTTTCGCGCCACCGGGCGAGTTCCGCAGCATCCACATAGGCCTGGTCGTCGGGCTCCAGGTGGCCCCGCAGGCGATAGCCGCGCGTCTCCAGAAGGAACGGCCGGCCCGTGGTCCGCACGGCGTCTGCCGCCGCTGCGGCGGCATCGAACACCGCCGCCACGTCGCAGCCGTCGACGGCGGCGCTGTCGACGCCATAGGCCGCCGCGCGGGCGGCGATGCCGTCGCCGAGCATGGTTTCCCGGCGGTGGACGTAGGCCTGCCACTCGTTGTTCTCGCAGATGTAGAGCACCGGCAGGTCCCACACGGCGGCCAGATTCAGGCTTTCGTGAAAGCGGCCCTGCGCCGCCGCGCCGTCGCCGAAGAAGCAGGCGACGATGCCCGGCTCGGCCAGCACCTTTCGCGACAGGGCGACGCCGGTGCACAGGCCCAACTCGCCGCCGACGATGGTGGACGTCAGCACCACGCCCAACGCGCGGGCGGAGACGTGGAGGGAGCCGGCGAACCCGCCGCAGTAACCGTCGCGCCGGCCCATGACCTCGGCCAGCAGGCGACCGGGATCGGCGCCGCGCGCCAGCAGGTGGCCGGCGCTGCGGTGGTTGGTCAGGATCAGGTCCTCGGGCGCCAGCGCCGAGACGACGCCGACCGCCGAGGCCTCGCCGCCCACCGACGTGCATGTGCCGCCGGCGCGGCCCTGGGACAGCAGCGTCACCAGCATGTCTTCATAGGCGCGAATGAGCGTCATGCGGCGCAGGGCGTCCATGGGATCGAGGCGGGACATGGCCGTCCTCCTCCTCAGGCCGCCGCGGCGGCGTCGGCCGGCGCCGCCAGGGCGGCGTCCAGCTTGGCGCGCTCGATCGGCGAAAGGTGCTGCCGCAGCATGGCGAGCAGCCCGTCGAAGGCCGGCGCAGGCATGTCGCCGCGCATGGCCCGCAGGGCCTGGGCGCGCTCCGCCGGCGTCAGGTTGGGGATGATCCAGCGCAGGATCACCTGCGCCTCTTCGGGCGCGAGCGAGGCGACGATGCCCTGTTCGACGGCGTGCAGTTCGGAGTCGGTGTACGCCGCCCGCAGGATCGCGTTGTTCCGGTCCTCCTCCATGTCCATGTGCGTCAGGTTCTCGCCGACCATGCGGGCGAGGGCCAGATACAGGGCATGACCCGCCTCGGCGCGGGTTTCGGGCGAGGGTGCGGCGGCCACCGCCTCCGCCGCCCGCGACACGGCGTCAAGGCCCGCGCGGTGGTCGTGGTGCTCGGCCTCCGTGCCGGCGGTGGAGCCGGGCACGCGGGCTTCCATGGCGGGATGGACGTGGTCTTCCTCGTGCCGCAGATGGCCGTGGCAGATGTCCAGCAGGCCGCGCACGCGCGCCAGGACCTCGGCGGTGTCGGTGGCGTCCGCGGCGTCCATGCGGCCGACGGCGACCATGGTCTCGGCCATGAAGGCGCGCAGGCCCTTGTGGATGGGGCGATAGATATCGTAGCGGGAGAGGCTCATCGTGGTCTCCTGGTCCGGGGTGTGGACCAGAGACTAGCCCCGGAGCGGACGCGGCGGTTGCTAAGTGATCCGTCGCCAAATCCTAAAAGAATGCTCACCGCAGCGCACACGCGGCGCCTGGCTCTAGGCCGTGGCCTGCTGGTCCAGTGCCAGGGGGCGCGTCACCACCAGCCGCACCCGCCCGCGCCCGGCGGGTTCGATCCGCACGCCGTCGCACCGTTCC
Organism: Caenispirillum salinarum; assembly: GCF_044803115.1. Classification (GTDB taxonomy): domain Bacteria; phylum Pseudomonadota; class Alphaproteobacteria; order Rhodospirillales; family Rhodospirillaceae; genus Caenispirillum; species Caenispirillum salinarum_A. Next base: position 614,924 of record NZ_CP085224.1, read on the forward strand.
GCGAGGCGTCGGCGCAGCAGGATCAGGCGGGCTTCCAGGTTCTCGGCCTGGCCGGGCAGCCTGATCTCGGGGCTGAGGCGGAGTTCGCGGTTGGTGAACTCCTGCCGGCCGTCGCGCAGGAAGTCGCGGATCATCTTCCAGAAGATGGCGCCCGCCACGCCCTTGATCAGGTAGTCGTGGTTGATGAACACGCTGTTGTCGGCGGGATAATGGCGCACCACGGCGGGCGGACCGGCGGCGGGCGCGGGGGCGGTGACGGCGGGCTCCGCCGCCGTCGCGCCGGGCGCGCGGGCCAGCATCAGGGCGGCCATCTGGGCGCTGATGGTGGCAAGCGCGTCCTCGTGCTCATAGCAGAAGGCCAACTCGCGCCGGCTTTCCACGAACAGGACGCCGAACAGCCGGCCGCCGGCCGCGATGGGAACGGCGAGCTGGCTGTGCGGCTCCTCCAGCCCAGGAAACGGGATCTCGTCGGCCGGCGGGCTGCCGGCGCCGGCGGCGATGCTGTAGGCGTATTCCGTCGTGAAATGAGTGATGCGGATGGGCGTGCGTTCGCGCGCGGCCACGCCGATCACCCCGTCGCCGACGGCCACCTCGGACCCGACGCCGGACCGGGCGTAGCCCCGGCTGGCGACAGTGAAGAGGCGCTCGCCCGTTTCGTCGAGCATGAGGATCATGGCGTGGTCGATCCCGAAGCGCGCTTGCAGCGCCGTCAGCGTCTCCTCCAGAATGTCGTCCAGGCCCGAGGCTTCCGCCAGCCGCTGACAGGTGCGGCGGACGTCCGGCAGCAGGCTGCGCGACGGTTGCGGCGGCAGCGGCGCGCCGGGCACGGCCTCGATCTCCAGCACGCGGTAGATATCGGCCCCCAGCAGCCGGAAGACGCCCGCCATGCCCGTATGCGAGGCTATGCCGGCCAGCCGCGCCTTCATGGTCTCGAACACCGGGCCGGCGGTCTCGGTGCGCAGGTAGCGGACGCGGAGCCGGTATTCCGCGACGGTCAGCGGGTCCATGACCTGAAGCACCGCATAGGGATTGGCCAGGATGTTGCGGCGGGTCTTGTTGAAGAACTGATAGGTCAGGGCGACATGGCGGTCGTCCACATGGTGGACCTGCGACAGCAGCGACACGTTGGGCACGCCCTCGTCGTCGCAGGTGGCGATGCTGGCGGGAACGACCCCTTCCAGGCAGGTGCGGATGGTATCCAGGGTCAGCGGCGGCGGCGGCGTCATGACGGTACGGGTTCCCCGGCGTGCGGTCCCGGCGCCTGATCGAACCCGCTGGCGCAAGTAAACGCGATACCCGCCAGCCGGTCGGCATCGCAGGCGTTGTAGGCGCCGATGAAGGTTTCGGTGAAGCCGATCTCGCGAAGTTCAAGGGCGAAGGCCCGCGCGTGCCGGTCGACGGCGTCGCGCCAGCCGGCCGCGGGCGGCATCACCACGGCATCGGCACCCTTGACCTGGAACGAGCGGTGCGTGGTCGGCTGGGTGAACACGACGGCGACCGCGCCGGTCTCCGTCACCGCGTTCAGGACGTCGGCGTTGGCATGCTCCTGCAGGACGATCAGAAGCCTGCCCGTCTCGGCCATGGGAATGGCGGCATGCGCCCGCCCGACCACGGAATGGCCGCCGGCTGCGCGCGAGGCCACGCGAATGCTGACCCCGCCTTGGGTGAAGGCGATCAACGACGGACTGAAGCAAGCGTCCCGTGTCATTGCGTTCCGTCCCTGGCATCATCTTCATCAGCATTGCCACGCCACGGCAGGGAAAGCAATTACCCCTGGCCGCGCCTTCAGAGGTATTGGCCGCCGACGCATGAGCCGCCTGGCGCGCAACCCTTTGCATGCGATCCGCTTCTGGCATAGTATCCATCGCGAATGCGAGGCGTTCGCAAAACAATCATCGACAGAGCCCGGGCGGTCCCGGACGCACCGGGACGACACGCGGGGACACTCAATGCGGAGAGAGGGGGCGCGGGTTCTGCGCCTGGCGCTGCCCATCCTGGTGACGCAACTGGCCTACATGGCGACCGCGGCCACCGACACCTTCATGGCCGGCCGGCTGGATGCCACGGCCCTGGCCGCGGTGGGGCTGGGGGCGGCGCTGTGGGTACCGGCCACCACGTTCATCGGCGGCGCCCTGTACGTCATGCTGCCGTCGGTCGCGGGCCATGTCGCCGCCCGGCGCCATGCCGAGGCCGGGCGCGAGGCCGTCACAGGGGCATGGCTCGGCCTGATGCTGGGGGCGGTCGCCGGGTTCCTGCTGTGGGTCCTCGCGCCGCTCGGCCTGACGTGGACGGGGGTCGACCCGCTGATCGTCGAACCGGTGAGCGGCTACGTGCGCCTGGTCGCGCCGGGCCTGCCGTTCATGGGGCTGTGGGCGGCGGCGCGGTACTTCTGCGACGGGCATTCCGACACGCGGCCGGCCATGCTGGTGGCCCTTTTCGTCTTCGTCCTCAACATCCCGCTCAACGCCGTGCTGATGTATGGAGCGGGGCTTGGTGTCGCCGGCATCGGGCTGTCGACGGGCATCGGGTTCGCCCTCGGCGGCGGGGCGATGGCGGCCCGCGCGCTGCGGGCCCGGCGGTACGGCCGGGCGCGGCTGCGGCGTGCGCCCAAGGGGTTCAATGGCCGGGCGGTGGCGGCGCTGCTCGTTCTGGGGGCGCCGGTCGGGCTGATGTTCCTGGGCGAGTACGTGGCGCTGAGCACGGTGGCGGTGCTGGTGGGCGGCCTGGGAGCGGTGCCGCTGGCAGCCCACCAGGTGGCCTTCAACCTGACCATGACTCTGTTCATGATCCCCGCCTCCCTGTCGGTCGCCGTGAGCATCCGCGTCGGCGCCGCCATGGGACGGAATGACGAGGCGGCGGCGGGGCGGGACCTGGGGGCCGGCCTCATGCTGGCCTGCGGCCTGTCGGCCTGTTTCGCCCTCCTGGTGCTTCTGCTTTCCGACACCGTGGCCCGCTGGTACACGGCCGACCCCGCCGTCCAGGCGCTGGCGGCGCGGCTGTTCGTGGTGGCGGGACTTTTCCTGGTATTCGACGCCGTCCAGATCGTGATCGCCGGCTACCTGCGCGGGCGCGGCGACGTGCGGGGGCCGCTGGTCCTGCTGCTGGCATCCTATTGGTTGGTGGGCATGCCGGTCGGGTGGATGCTGTCGGACGGGCACGGCGTCGTCGGCTGGTGGACCGGCCTGCTGTGCGCCGTCGTGACGCTGGCGGTCCTCATGGTGGTGCGGCTCAGAAGAGCACGCCATGGGCGCCCAGTACGGAGGCTCCGACCGTTATGGCGCTGAGGATCAGAAGGACCCAGTGGGCCCGCTGGACAATGGTGAAGGTCGCCTCCGGCCGCTCCTGCGCGCGCCGGTGGAACCACCGGTGCAGGACCAGGGGCTCGGCGATGAACAGGACGACCGCAAAGAGGGTCCAGACCAGCACCATGGCGTGCATCCACCAGAACCCGGGATCGGCGAAGCGGTCCCAGGCGTCCAGGCGCTCGGTCATGTAGAAGCCGCTCAGGCCGGCCAGGGCGACGGAGACCTTGGCGTGGCGGGAGAAGCGCCCCTCCACGGCCTCGAACAGGGCCATCCGGTCCGCCGGCTCGCCCAGGCGACGCACCGCCGGCAGGATGACGGCCGTCACCATGGCGACGCCGCCGATCCAGTGAACCACGGCCAGGACATGAAGGGCGCGCGCCCAGGTCAGGTCATCCATCGCATCCGATCCGAAACAGAAGAGGGGCTGGAGCGGGATGGTAGAAGCCGGGCGCGCCGGTGCAAAGGCTTGCGGGCGTCCGCCCCCTAGGTCTCCACCGCCCAGATCGCCGTCGCGCCGCCGGCGCGAGCCACGCCGTCCCGCCGCGCGGCAGGCATGAGGGCAAGCGCCGTGGACAGGGCGTCGGCGGTGGTCGCCGTCGGCGCCTGTACCGTCACGCGGCGGAGCCGGCCGCCGGCGCGGCCCGTCGCAGGGTCCAGGATGTGCCCGCCGCTGGCCGCCGGCTCGGTGGTGGCGAGCGCCCCCTCCCGCAGCGGCAGGGGCTCGGCATCCGCGCCCGGAGCGACCGTCCACGGACGGCCGTCGGGATGGGGGCCCAGCGCCCGCGTCTCGCCGAGCGATACAAGGACACCTTCAAGCCCCGCGCCGCGCAGCAGGTCGGCCACGCGATCGGTGACATAGCCCTGGGCGATGCCGTTGAGGGTCACCGCCATGCCCGGACGGTCGAGCGTGACGCGCGCCGGCTCCACCCGCAGGCCGCGCCAGTCCACCAGCGTCCGCGCCGCAGCGACCTCCCGCGCCGTCGGCTCGGTGCCCGCCTGGAGATGGCGGGCGCGCAGGGCCCAGAGCGGCTGAACCGTGACGTCGAAAGCGCCGTCGGTCAGGGTCGAGACGGCGCGCGCCCGGCCCAGGACATCCACCAGTTCCAGGGGCGGCGCGTCCAGGGCGCCGGCGCGGTTCAGCCGCGACAGGGCGCTGCCCGGACGGTAGAGGCTGAAGACGTCCTCCAGCCGGTCGATCTCGGCCCGCAGGCGCGGCAGCAGGTCCATGGCGGCGGCGGGCAGGATCATCTCGGCCCGGGCACCCATGGCTGTGCCGGTCCAGCGGCGCAAGCCGGTGCCGGCGCGGGCGGGGACGGCGCCGCCAAGGGCCAGGGCGGCGGCCCCGGTGCCGGCGGCGATGGAGATGAAGCGGCGCCGGCTCAGGCTCATTTGTGGCCCTCCCCGTGATCCATGTTCATGCCCATGTCCATGCCCTCCTCGGGCGAACTCAGAATGTAGTCGTCGGGGATGTCGTCCCACATCACCACGTCGCCGCCGCGCTCGCTGGCGAAGGCATCGGCGGCGGACCGGTCCGAGAACGGCACCGGCTCGGGCATGCCCATGCCGCCGCGCGCGTCGCTGCCGATGACGTAGAAGGCGTCGCGGGCGGGCATCCAGGTATCCGGGGCCTCCCAGCTTTGCGCCGTCGCCATGTCGGAGACGTACATGGCGGCGATGTCCTTGCTTTCCTCGGGCAGCAGGGTGAAGGCCTTCACGTCGCGCACGGCGGGGAACCACAAGATCTTGCCGTCCTCCAGGTGGATCTGGCCGCGCGGGCCGTCGTGGTCGACCAGGATCATGCGGCCGAAGTGGGTGATGGCATCGCGTGTCGGCTCAACCGGCGGCGGCGCGTCGGCCGTGGTGGTGCCGTCGTCGCAGGCGGCGAGCGCGAAGGCCAGCAGGGGAATGGCGATCCAGCGGCGCATGATCAGGGTTCCTTCCGCGAAAAAATGGTCCAGGCGACGGCCAGCGGGGCGGCGATCCATGCGGCCAGCGCAAGCGCGGGCCAGGCGACCGACAGGTCGGCCACCACGGCATCCAGCCCGGCGATGGTGCCGGCGCCCTCAAACCCGGTCAGGGTCACCAGGCGATAGGCGTCGGCGGGATTGGCGAGCAGCCAGACCGTCAGCGTGTCACCCAGGAAACCCTGGCCGCCCGTCGCCACCAGGGCGCCCAGAAGGCCCATGTCGTAGAGCACCACCAGGAACAGCCACACGACGACCGCCACGCCGGCGGCGGTTGTGCGCTCGGCCACCGCCACGCTGATGACGTAGCCGACGGCGACGAAGGCGAGGCCCAGGCCGATGGAGGCCAGCACCAACCCGCCGAAGCTCCACCACTCGGCGGCGGCGGGCGCGGCCTCGGCCGTCAGGGCGATGGCGACGGCGGCGCTTCCGAAGCCGATGGTGGTGGCAAAGGCCAGGATGGCCGCATGCCCCAGAAACTTGCCCAGCACCACCTGCCAGCGGCTGACCGGGTAAGCCAGCATGAGCAGCAGCGTTCCCCGCTCCTTCTCGCCGACGATGGCGTCGAAGCCCAGCAGCAGGGCGATCAGCGGCAGCAGGTAGATGGACAGGCTGGACAGCGAGACGATGGTGACCGTCAGCCGCCCCGTTTCCACCGCCCCGAAGGGCGCGCTGCCCACCAGCGCAAGGGCCAGGGCCAGCGCGGCGAGGATCAGGGTGGCCGCCGCGACCCAGCGGTTGCGCAGGCCCTCGCGGATTTCGCGGCCGGCGATGGTGAGGACGCCGTTCATGACAGGGTCTCCTCGTCCGGGGCGGCGGGACCGCCGAAGTGGGCGTAGACGTCCTCCAGGCTGGGCGGCAGGACGTCCAGGTCCTCCACCATGCTGTCGGAACCGCAGGACAGCCGCCGCAGCGCCTCCATCTTGCCGGCCACGGGCACGCCCAATTCCACGGACCGGCCGTTGGCACCCAGAACGGTCGCGCCGGCGCCGACCCGATCGGCGGCCTGCTGCGCCCCGCCCTCGGGCACGCGGACGCGGATGCGCACCGGCAGGCCGGCAGCCTCCTGCAGGCCCCGGAGGGTGTCGCAGGCGACCAGCTTGCCGCCGCGCATGATGGCGATGCGGTCGGTGCGCAGTTGCAGTTCCGTCAGCACGTGGGAGGACAGCAGAATGGTCACGCCGCGCGCCTTCATCTCTTGCAGGATGGTGAAGAAGGCCTGCCGCAGCATGGGGTCCAGGCCGGTCGTCGGCTCGTCGAGCAGCAGAAGCCGGGGCTCTCCCAGCAGCGCCTGGGCAAGCCCGAGGCGCTGGCGCATGCCCTTGGAATAGGTGCGCACGGGTTTCCGCTGGGCATCGGTCAGGCCGACCACCTCCAGCAGCTCCGCCACCTGGGCCTTCGGCGCACCCTTGAGCCGGGCGTAGAAGGCCAGCGCCTCACGCCCCGTGGAGCCGCCGGTGAAGCTGACGTTTTCCGGCAGGAAGCCGACCGCCCGCCGCGCCGCAGCGCCACCGCCTTGAGTGCCCAGGACGGACAGCCGCCCGGCGCTGGGGCGGGTCAGGCCCAGCAGCATCTTCATGAGCGTCGTCTTGCCCGCGCCGTTGTGGCCGAGCAGCGCCAGGAACTCGCCCTCCGGCACCGCCAGCGACAGGCTGTCGACGGCGGTGAAGGCGCCGTAGCGCTTGGTGAGGCCTTCCAGGCGGATGGCGTCGCGGGTATCGGTCATTGCTCGGGAACCTCCGCCATCTGGGGTGCGGCCGCCTCCGCCGGTGGCTGCATGAGGGGGTAGGGGTCGACCACGCCGCCGGGCAGGATCGCCGGGAAGGCCGACTGCGCCCAGCGGACGATCTGCACGGCCGGGCTGGTCAGCAGCAGCTTGGCCTTCGGCGCCCGCCAGACGATCTGATCCACCAGGCCGTTGGGACGGTACGGGCGGTCGGCGATGCCGTCGGCATTGAGGTCGAAGGCGGCGTTGTCGGACCAGTAGTTGCCCACGCCGTCCTCCGCCCACTCCAGGTGCGTGGTGCCGACGTACTTCACCTGGCTTTCGTTGTTGATGAAGGCGTTGCGCACAATGGTGTTGCGCTCCGACCCCGCCGTGAAATGGATGCCGATGCCGCAGCCCTCGAAGCGGTTGCCGCGGAACTCGTTCTTGTTGGCGTTGTAGATGAAGACGCACTTCTCGCCGCCGTCCACCACCGCGTTGCCGCGCATGGTCGAGGAATTGGCGTAGTTGAACAGCAGGCCGTGGTCGCGGTCGCCCCGGCTGAGGTTGTCTTCCACCGTCAGATGGTGGCTGAACATGATGACGTAACCGGCGTCATTGTTCCGCGAGACGTTGCCGCGCAGGATGCTGCGGTTGGTGTACATGTAGTGGACCGCGAACCGGACGCCGTCCATGGTGTTGCCGGCAAAGACGTTGTCCTTGGACGTGGTGGTGAAGATGCCGTCGCGCCCGCCCGTGATGGTGTTGCCGACGATCCGGCTTCCCGGCGTGTTCCAGAGGTGGATGCTGTTGCCGCGTTCGTTCACGCGCAGGTCGGTGCGGCCGGCGATGTGGTTGCCCTTGACCACCGCGTCGTCGGGACCCTTGAGGTAGACGCCGATCAGGTTGTGCTCGAGGCGGTTGCCCTCGACCAGCGCCCGGTCGGCGGCCTCGGTCACGAAGATGCCGCTGTGCTCCTCGTTGAGGCTGTCGCCGGAGTTGCGGACCGTCAGGCCCTTCACGGTGATATCCGGCGCGGCGAGCGTCAGGACGTGGCCCGCGCCGCCGCCGTCGATCACGGCACCGGCTTCGCCGATCAGCGTCAACGGCTTGTCGATGGTCACGCCACCGGCATAGGTGCCCTCGGGTAGGCGCACGACCCCGCCCGGCTCTGCGGCGCCGACAAGGGATGCGAGGTCCTGCGCCTGCCGGAGGGCGTTGCCGCCGACAGAGACGGCCGTTGCCGTTCCGCCGACAGGGTCGGCCGATACCGTTCCGCCGACAGGGTCGGCGGGGGCCGCGCCCGCCCCGGCGGTCAAAAAGACCGCCGAGACGAGCGCGAACGCCGTTATGAAGGATGGGGCGCGCATTACGCCTTGCTCTTCGGGTGGACCAGCATGCGGCCGCGCATTTCCATGTGCAGCGCATGGCAGAACCACTGGCAGTAGTACCAGTGCACGCCCGGCCGGTCGGCGGTGAAGGTGACCGACGCGGTGGCCTGCGGTGCCAGCTCCATCACAACGCCGTAGTTGGCAAGGGTGAAGCCGTGGGTCAGGTCGTCCACGTCGTCGATGTTGGTGATGGCAATGGTCACCTCGTCGCCCTGGTTGACCTCGAACTCTTCCAGCGAGAACAAGGGCGCCTGCGACGTCATGAAGACGAAGACCTTGTTGCCTTCGCGGATCACGTCGGCTGCCGCCTCGGGATCAATGCCCTTGGACCGGATCAGCTCCACCGTGTCCTTGAAGATGGGGTCTTCGCGATCCCAGGCGTTCTTCGGGTTGACGATGTCGGCCCGAACGATGATGCCGTCATGCGGCTCGGCGAAGGTGGGGCCGTCGTGGACCAGCTGCATGGGCTGGCTTTCGTCGGCGATGCTGATGAGCTGATCGTTCTCCGGCTTCAGCGGACCCACGTTGAGGAACCGGTCCTTGGAGAACTTGTTCAGCGACACCAGCCACTTGCCGTCGGCCTCCTTGGTCTCGCCCATGGAGGTGCTGTTGTGGCCCGGCTGATAGTGGACGTCGATCTTCTCCAGGATGGGATCGACATCGGCGCCGTTGAAGGCCTCGATCGCCTTTTCGATGTTCCACTTGGCGACCTGGCTGTCGATGAACAGCGTGGTGTAGCCGTTGCCGCGCCCGTCGAAGGCGGTGTGGAGCGGACCCAGACCCAGCTGCGGCTCCGCCACGATGGCGCTGCGGGGATCGGCGCCGTTCTCGAAAAGCGCATCCAGCTTGGTGACGTCCATCACCGACACCGTCGGAGACAGCTTGCCGTTGATGACGACATGCTTGCCGTCCGGCGCGGTGTTGATGCCGTGCGGGCTGGTGGAGATGGGAATGTAGGCGGTGTACGGCGAGCCCTTGGTGCCGTCCAGCACCGGAACGCCATTCATCATGGTGGCCTTGCCGTTCTTCACGGCCTCTTCGATGCGGGCGATGTTGAAGACGACCACATGGTCCTGCTCGTTGGCAGTCATTTCCGCCAGCGTCATGCCCATTTCGGCATTGTAGCTGGTGGAGAAGGCGTATTTGCCCTGGTAGTCGCAGTCGACGTTGTCCAGGTTGCCGGACACGATGACCTGCCACGCCACCTCCATCGTCTCGCCGTCGACGGCCGAGAAGATGCAGCGATAGGCGTCGGTGTTCTTCATGTCGCGCCCGTCGTTGGGCAGCGGCGCCTCGTGCTCGCCGTTGCAGAAGACGTAGCCCGTGCGCGGGTACTTCTGCGGGCGCATGCCGTGAATGTCATGCGCGTTGGGGATCTCGATGATCTTGTCGGGCTTCATCACGTCGCAGCGGATGCGGGCGACGCGCGTGTTGGCCTTGTCGTTGATCCAGATGTAGCGGCCGTCGTAGGTGCCGTCGGTGAACGACATGTGGGGGTGGTGGGCGTCGCCGTTCTGGTAGATGCCGCCGCGGTTGGCGAGGAACGCCTTCGTTTCCTCGGTCAGGCCTTCGGTCAGGATGCGGCGGCTTTCGTTGGTGATGCCCCAGCCCGTCGCGCTGTCGATGTTGAACACCGGAATGCGCATCAGCTCGCGCATGGAGGGGACGCCGAAGATGCGCACCTCGCCGGTCTGACCCGAAGACCAGAAACCGTAGTATTCGTCCAGTTCGCCGGGAGCGACGGCGCCGGCCGCGCCGGCCTCGGCCGCGTTGGCAGCGCGGATCGGGCCGCCAGTGAGCGTCGCACCGCCCACGCCGGCCGCCCCCGCGACCCCGGCCAGCACCGCGCCCTTGGCGGTGTTGCCCAGAAGGTCGCGGCGGGAGACGCCGTCCCTGCTCTCGTCACGCTTGATCATGTTGCAATCCTCCGTATCGGTCTTGCTTGCTTGTTGTCTTCCACACCCTCGGGTCATTGCCGGGGCGGTTACTGGGCCGGTGTTTCCTCGGGAACCGGGGTCGCGGCCTCTTTCTTGTCCTTGTCGCGCCCGGCCTTGCGGGCGGCGGAGTGACGGCGTTCCTTCTTCAGGCGCCGGGTCACGTTGTGGGGGCAGCGGTGCTGGTCCAGGTAAAGCTCCTGGCAGTGCATGCAGTAGATGCACTCGTTGGGATTGATGTGCCCCTCGGGGTGGATGGACTGCACCGGGCACTCGCGGGCGCAGCGCTGGCACGACGTGCCGCACTCCGGCCAGCGCTTCAGCCACTCGAACATGCGGATGCGGCCGGGGATCGCCAGCGCTCCGCCCAGCGGGCAGATGTAGCGGCAGAAAAAGCGCTCGATGAACAGGCCGGCGACCAGCAGCGCGAGGGCGAAGGCCACGAACGGCCAGTCGCGGATGAAGTTCAGGATGATCGCCGTCTTGAAGGGCTCCACCTCCGACATCTTCTCGGCCAGCGCGAGGTCGTAGAGGGCCAGGGCGAACAGCACCAGGAAGATCATGTACTTGAAGGGCCACAGCCGTTCATGCAGGCGCCAGGGCACTGTGATCTGCTTGACGCCGAAACGGCGGCCGATGCGGTTGGTCAACTCCTGCAGGGCGCCGAAGGGGCACAGCCAGCCGCAGAAGGGACCCCGGCCCCAGAACAGCAGGGAGGCGGCGACGGCGAACCACAGGATGAACACCAGCGGGCCCATCAGGAAGTACTGCCAGCTGAACCCGGTCGCCATGGAGTTGGACAGCGTCAGCAGGTTGACGACCGACAGCTGCGCATTGCTGATCCAGCCGATCCACACCAGCGTGTAGGCCAGGAAGGCATAGCGGATGCCCTTCAGAAGCTTCGGCCGCTTGACAACCACGTCCTGGAAGAAGAACACGATGGTCAGGAAGATCAGCGAGGCCGACAGCAGGCCGATGCTCCAGGCGTTGGACTGCCAGATGTTCTTCCACAGTGCGTCGCGGGCGGCGGCTTCCTCGGCGGCGTCGTCGGCGGCCTGGGCCTGCGTCTGAGCGGCGGGCTCGGCCGGCGCGGGGGGCGGCGGCGGTTCGGTCAGGTAGGTCTCGGGAACGGCGTAGGACAGGTCAAAGGTCACGAAGGCCTTGTCCAGCGGGCCGGTCGGGCGCTGCACCAGAAGGTCGAGCGTCCACGGCGTGGCGGGCTGGAACTCCACGTCCGCCGGTATGTAGAACAGGCCCACTTCGTCGAACTTCGGTGCGCCCCCGGCCGCCACGTCGCGCAGCCGCTTGTGCTGGCGGTCCTGGAAGCGCACCGACGTGGTGTCCTGGCTAAGCTGGATGCGGTCGAAGATGCCGCCGCGCACGTAGCCCGAGCCTTTGAAGGAATAGCGGCCCTGCCCCATGATCAGCAGGGCGGACTGCCCCTCCTCCAGAGTCTGTTGCAGGTTGCGCCACTCGTTCTCGCCCAGCAGCGAGCGGCCGATGGTCGGCACGCTGACCTGCGCGACGTAGAGGTCGATGAAGGTGTCGTCCGGCGCGCCCTTCTCCGGCCGCTCGGCGGCTTCCGGGTTGCCGGACTGTTCGAAGGCCTCGTTGACCTGGCCGACGGTCAGCCTCAGGCGGCGCACCGCGCCTTCGCCCAGCAGGGTCTGCCAGTCCTTGACCTCCACGGGCTGGTCGCGGTCGATCTCGCGCAGCGGTGCGGCGGGTTGCGCACCCGCGGCCTCCAGGCCGCCAAGCCCCAGGCGCCGCGCGACCTTGGCCGCGCCGCGCGTGACGCTGTCGTACATCACCAGGACGGTCACCGTGGCGCCCGAGATGATGTCAGGCTCGCCGGTCTCGGCCGGCGCGGTCATGGTGATGGCGTCGTAGCCGACGATCGCCTGATTGTAGTCGCGGATTCGTTTTTCCGGGATGCCGATGAGCACGATGGGCTCGTGGTGCTCCACCATGCGCACGCCGGAAATCACGCCGTCGGTGGTCATGCCGGCCAGAATGTGGATGGGGCGGCCGGAATAGCCGGTGGCGTTGGTGAAGTCAGAATTGAGGAAGACGTAGCCCGCGACCTCATCGCCCGCATAGGCCGGCACCACCGGCGGCTCCCCCTGGGGCTCGCCCAGGCGGTCGGCGCCCGGCACCAGCTCGGCGGCGCTCACCTTGCCCAGGTACTCGTCCAGGCTGGCGGCCGCGGCCGGCAGGGCCGTGGCGATCAGGCCGAGGAGGGCCAGCAGGGCCGTCGTCAGGGGGCGGAGGCGCGGGGCTTTGGCGGACATTGCACTCCCTCATGCCCGGGAACGGGCGAACGCTGTCAGTGCGCGGAGTGTGGATGGCCGTCGACCCCGCGACCTTGACGCTGGTCAAGTCACCGTTTCGTGCAGGAGCAACGTCCACAACACGCGCCCGTTGCAGGCGCCGGTGGCCGCAAAAGGGCGCTCCAGGTGTCGACGGAGGAATCTGCGCGCAAACCCCCGCGCGCGGGGTGCCGGGGGCGGGCGTCGGCCTGGTACAGGCCCTCGGGGCACCGGCGCGACTCGGGGATGTTCGGGTTGAGGGTGTCGCCCGGCGCCGGTTCACGGGAACCCGGGGGACGCCGGGAAGGACCAGAACCCGACCCGGGCGACGATCAAGAGGCTACCGCCGCCAGCCCTTGAACGCATTGCGCATTGTCAGTGGTCTTGCGAACTGGACGCATCAGGCGTCAAGGCAGAAAAAAGGCGCCTGCGCCCTGGCCGTCCGCTCCGCCACCGAGGCCGAGGCCGAGGCCGAGGCGGGCGGGATGACGGTCATCTTCGAGGGCCTCTGGCCGGTGAGCACGCCGTCATCGTCACCCATGACGAGAACGGCAACGGCCGCATGGATCGCTTTCTGGGCATGATCCCGACGGAAGGCTACGGCCTCAGCAACGATCCCGCCGTCACCGGTTCGCCCGCCTTCGCCGACAGCGCCTTTCCCGTCATGGGCGACACCAGCATCGTCGTGCCGCTGCACTACTGAAGGCCGATCGGCCCCTTGCGAGCCCTTCCGTTTCGCCAATGGAAGGGCTTTTTCGCGTGCGGATGCAACGGCGCCGCAGCCAGCCCGAAAGGGTGGGTTTCGTCGGTTGCTTTCCATGCGATTTTGGCTATGCTGCGCTGCGTCATGGGCATAACAAAACCCGGTGCCCGCGATGACCGCCGCGTTCCCGGCGCGGCGCTTTTCTCGCCAAGGAAGGGGAATACGCTTTGCTTTTGAAGCGCCAATTCGGGGAGGAGCATCCCTATTGGTCGGCTGGTCCGTTCAAGATCCGCCTGCCGTTCATTCACTACCGCTGGGAGACGGCGGAAACCGTTCAGGCCCTGGTGCTGTTCGTGGTCGCCATGGGCATGATCCCGCTGCTCAAGCAGTACCTGGGCCTGCCGCATGACGTCGCGCTTGCGTTCGTCGCCATCTGCGGCATCGGCTTCATGCTGCCGAACCTGCTGGGCGTGCCGTTCGTGCCCGGCTGGATTACGCCGGCCATTCCCGTCGTGCTGCTGTTCGTCGGCCAGTTCGAGCCCGGACCCGAGGCCATCAAGGCCCTTGTGGCCCTGCAGGCCGTGGTGGCGTTCATCTTCCTGTTCATGGCGGTGACCCGCCTGGGCAGCAAGCTGGTCAACGTCATTCCGAACTCCATCAAGGGCGGCATTCTGCTGGGCGCGGGCATCGCGGCCATCACCGGCGAAATCCAGGAAGGCGGGCGCCTATACAACACGCCCATCTCGCTGGCCGTCGGCTGCTTCGCCACCGCCTTCATCCTGTTCTCGCTGAGCTTCCGCCACTGGTCGGAAACCCACCGCTGGGCCAAGATCCTGTCCAGCTACGGCATGGTCCCGGGCATGATCGCCGCCATGCTGATCGGCTGGGGCATTTCCGAATACCCGCTGCCGGACATCCAACTGGGCGTCGCGGTGCCGGCCTTCGGCAGCGTGCTGGACTACACCGTCTTCGGTGTCGGCCTGCCCAGCTGGGACCTGCTGCTTCTGGCGGTTCCGACGGCGATCATCGCCTACATCATCGCCTTCGGCGACATCATCGTCGGCCAGACGCTCATCAAGCGCGTCGACCACCTGCGCCCCGACGAGAAGATCGAGGTGGACGTCGACCGCGCACACCTGGTGACCGGCATCCGCAACGTCATGCACGCCCTGGTCGCGCCCTACCCGGGGCTTGCCGGCCCGCTGTTCACCGGCGCCATGGCGACGATTGCCGAGCGCTACCGCCAGGGCCGTTCGGCCATGGACACCATCTACTCGGGCGCCGGCGTGTTCTGGATCGTGGGCTTCATCGCCCTGTTCCTGCTGCCGCTGGTCAGCCTGTTCCAGCCGGTGCTGCCCATCGCCCTGTCGATCACGCTGATCATCACGGGCTACCTGTGCATCGCCGTCGGCGTGGAGCAGGTGGACAGCGCGACGTCGATGGGTGTCGCCGGCACCATGGGCGTGGTGCTCGCCGTCCACGGCGCCGCCTGGGGCCTGGGTATCGGCCTGGTGCTGTGGTTCCTGCTGGAAAAGCGCGCCAAGGGCGTCAAGGACGAGGAAGAGATCCACGTCCTGGAAGATGCCCCGGTGGACCCCGAGCACGAGGCCCCGGTCGCCAAGCCGGCCGCCGAGTAGGGGCCGCGCAAGGCTGACATGACGGTCTGACGTCGGGCCGGCGCGTCCTTCCCGGGGATGTGCCGGCCCGATTGTATTTTGACTTGGACTCGTTCGCCCCACACACTCCTCCATCCAGACGCAAGGAGGGGAGGAGGTTTGATGTCGTTCGCCAGCGGCCTGCACGTGGACTTTGAAAAAATCCAGCGGGATTACGCCTTCCTGATCGACTGCTTCCGAGAGGTTCTGGTCGAATCGGGCGATGCCCCCGCGGCGCGCCTCCTGGACCCCGCCACGGCCGGCGACGCCGCGCAGGATGCCGACCCGGAACGGGTGATCCAGGCGGCGTCGGTCGCCTTCCAGCTTCTGCGCATGGTGGAAGAGAACGCCAACGCCCAGAGCCGCCGCGTTCTGCAGCAGGAGGGACGCCTGCAAGAGGATTCGGGGTCGTGGGAGCAGACCCTGCGCGGCCTCGGCGCCCGCGGACTCGATGCCGCCGCCGTGGCCGACGCCGTCGACGCCGCGCGGGTCGAGGCCGTGCTGACCGCCCATCCCACCGAAGCCAAGCGCCAGACGGTGCTTGAGCACCACCGCGCTCTCTACCTGCTGCTGGTCGGGCGCGAGAACACCATGTACACCGACCAGGAGCGCGAGGCCCTGCGCGACCGCATCAAGGCGTCGCTGGAGTCGCTGTGGCGCACCGGTGAAATCTTCCTGGAAAAGCCGGACCTCGAGTCCGAGCGCCGCCACGTCCTGCACTTCCTGCGTCACGTCTTCCCCGAGGTCCTGCCGCACCTGCGCGCCCGCCTGCATCAGGCGTGGCAGGCCGAAGGTCTCGACGCCGCCGTCCTGGCCGAGCGCCGTCCGTGGCCGCGGGTGCGGTTCGGCTCGTGGGTGGGCGGCGACCGCGACGGACATCCTTTCGTCACCGCCGAGTTCACCGCCGAGACGCTGGCGAAGCTGCGCGCCGGCGCCCTGGACCTTCTGCGTGAGAAGCTGCGCGCGGTGGCGGTTCGGCTCAGCCTGTCCGACCGTCTCCAGCCCCCGCCGGCGGCGCTGACAGCCATGGTGGAGCGCACGGCCGCCCTGCTGGGCCCCGCCGGAGCGCGGGCAGTGGCGCGCAATCCCGGCGAGACGTGGCGGCAGGCGCTGAACCTGATGCTGGCCCGCCTGCCCGACGGCGACGGCCCCGCCCCCTATGCCGGGGCGGACGAACTGGCCGCCGACCTGGCGGTGGTGGAGGAGGCGTTGCGGGCGGTGGGCGCCCACCGGCTGGCCGACGACGCGCTGCTGCCGCTGCGCGACCTGGTGGAGACCTTCGGCTTCCATCTGGCGCGGCTGGACATCCGCCAGAACAGCCGCTTCCACGAACTCGGCTTCAGCCAGCTCATGACCCGCGCCGGCCTCGACGGCGAGGCGTTCCTGGCCGCCGACGAGGCCGGGCGCCGCGCGGTGCTGGATGCGGAACTGCAAAGCCCGCGCCCCTTCACGCGCGGTGGAACCCGGGGCGTCGGGCCCGAGGCCGACGCCGTGGTGGCCTGTCACCGCGTGCTGGCCAAGGAGATCGCCGCCCACGGCGCCGGCGGCCTTGGCGCGCTGATCGTCAGCATGACGCGCTCGGTCTCGGACCTGTTGGTGGTCTATCTTTTCGCGCGCGAGGCGGGCCTGCTGGAGGAAACCGACGAGGGCGCCGTCTGTCCGCTGAACGTGGTGCCGCTGTTCGAGACCATCGACGACCTGGAGCGCAGCGCCGCCATCCTGGACGACTACCTGAGCCATCCCATGGTCAGGCGCTCGCTGCGGGCGCAGGCGGATGCGTGGGGGCTGGACGGTCCGCTGCAGCAGGTGATGGTGGGATACAGCGATTCCAACAAGGACGGCGGCATCTGGGCCAGCCGCTGGGGGCTGTACCGCGCGCAGGAGGCCCTGGCAGAGGTGGGCCGCAAGCACGGCGTGCGCATCCGCTTCTTCCACGGACGCGGCGGCAGCATCAGCCGCGGCGCCGGGCCGACGCACCGCTTCCTCAAGGCGCTGCCGCCGCACGCGCTCAACGGCGACCTGCGCCTGACGGAACAGGGCGAGGTGATTTCGCAGAAATACGCCAACCGCATCACCGCCGTGCATAACCTGGAGCTTCTGTGCGCCGGCACCGTACGCTCCACCGCCGCCGCCCGGCCCGACGCCGGCACCCACCCGCTGGCGCAGGTGATGGACGCGGTGTCGGAAGCCAGCCGCGCCGTCTACGCCGAGCTTCTGCAGCAGGACGGTTTCATGGCCTTCTTCAGCGGCGCCACGCCCATCGACGCCATCGAGGCCGCCCGTATCGGCTCGCGCCCCGTCCGCCGCACGGGGCAGCGCACCGTGGCCGACCTGCGCGCCATTCCCTGGGTGTTCTCGTGGAGCCAGTCGCGCTTCTATCTGTCGGGCTGGTATGGCGTGGGCAGCGCCCTCGCCCGGCTCAAGGCCCTGGCACCAGAGGATCACGCGCGGCTGGCGGCGGCGGTGTTCGAGTGGGCGCCGCTGCACTACGTCATCAGTTCCGTCGCCACCAGCCTGGCCACCACCGATGTGGACATCATGCGCCGCTATGCCGGCCTGGTGGAGGACGCGGGCGTACGCGACCGGTTCATGGCCCTGATCGAGGAGGAGCACGCCCGGACCAGCGATGCCCTGCGCGAGATCTACGGCGGCCCGCTGTCGGAGACCCGGCCGCGCATTCACCAGACGCTGGAACTGCGGCGCCCGGCGCTGGCGCAACTGCACGACCGGCAGGTGGACCTGCTGGGCCGCTGGCGCCGGGCCCGCGCCGAGCAGGACACGGAAACGGCGGCGGTGCTGGAAGGCCGCCTGCTGCTGACGGTCAACGCCATCGCCGCCGGCCTGGGGGCGACGGGCTGACGCCGGGCGCTCGGCCGACGGCGCAACGGCCGGGCCGCCTCTTCTGTTGAAGGGCTATCGTCCGTCCGTCCGCCGAAGGCGTCCGCATGAGCCTCCTCCGCTCCCTTGCCGCAGCCACCCGGTCGTCGCCTCTCGGCAGCTGGATGGGGCCGGCGGGACTGGTGGTGGCGGTGGTCGCCTTCCTGGCCTATGCCCCGACCGGGCGCGCGCCGATCCTGTGGACGGCCTGCGGCGGACTGGCCGTCTATCTGGCGAGCCAGGTTCCGGTTCTGCCGGCCAAGGGGCGGGTGTTTCTGGGCCTCGCGGCGATCACCGGCGCGGCGGCCTGGGTGCTGGAGGTTCCCTCCGACGCCCTGCGCGAGGGCCTGTACCGCGCCGTCTTCATCGCCAGCCTGTTCACCATGTTCGGCTATCTGCGCGACCCGGCGGAGGCCAGCCCGCGCATGCAGGCGGCCGGGCGATACCTGGCGGCGCGACGCCCGGGACGGCGCTATGCCGCCATGACCTTCGGCGGCCATTTGATGGCGCTGGCGCTGGGCATCGGGGTCGTCCACCTGCTGGGGACCATGGTCACCCGCGCCACGGCCGATACAGACAACCCCCACATCCGCCTGCGCCGCCGCCGCATGCTGTCGGCGGTGGCGCGGGCCTTCATCGTGATCCTGGCGTGGTCGCCGGCCAGCCTGGCCGTCGCCGTGGTGCTGTCGGACCTGCCCGAAACGTCGTGGGGTGCGGTCGCCCCCTGGTGTGCCGGTTATGCGCTGATGATGCTGCTCGCCGGCTGGGCGCTGGACCGCTTCGTCAAGGCCCCCGACGGCCGCGTCCCGCCGCCGCCGGAAAGCGACGCCGGCGCGCGGGTGCTGCTGCCGGTGTTGGGGCTGGTGGCGCTGGTGTTCGGGTTGGGAGCGGCGTGGAGCAGCCTGCTCGGCGTGCGGCTGGTGATCGGCGTGATGACGGCGGCGCCTTTGGTCGGCATGGGCTGGGTGATGCTCCAGTGCCTGCGGGACGGCGCCGGGCGGGGCGCGGCCGTAGGGCGCTTCGCCCGCCGGGTGGAGCGCCATGTCACGGACGAACTGCCGTCGCACCGGCTGGAGGTCGCCGTGCTGTCCTCGGCCGTGTTCGCGGGCTCGGTCGCCGTGGCGCTGGTGCCGACCGAGGCGCTGTCGTCCCTGTGGGCCGCCGTGCCGCTGCCGGGCTGGGCGCTGCTGTCCGTGCTGGCGGTGCTGGTGGTGGCGCTGGCGCAGGTGGGGCTGCATCCGGTCCTTCTGGTCACCGCCGTTTCGGGCGCGCTGCCGGCGCCGGGCGACCTGGGCGTGCCTGCGGCGGCGGTCGCGGTGGCGCTGACGGCGGCCTGGGCGCTCTCGGCGGCGTCGTCTCCCTATGCCGCCGTGACGCTGCTCATGGGCCGCATCGGGGGCGAGACGGCGGCGACCGTTGGACGGCGCTGGAACGGGCCGTGGACGCTGGCCTGCCTGGCGATCCTGGCGGTTTGGCTGCTGGTGCTGACCCAGTCGGGCGCTTAAGGCGTGCGTCCGCAACACGGCGGGCCGCCTGGCCGTAGTCTTTCCATCGACCCCACCGGAAACGCGAGGTGACGCCATGGATGACGACGTGCTGCGGGCGGCCCTGGACGCCATCGCCGAAAAGCGCGCAAGCGACGTGCACCCGGCCGTCCTCAAGGAATTGCAGGATGCCGGCCTCGCTCATCCCGAGCAGGAGCCCGCCACCCTGACCGACGCCGGCGAGGAGAAGCGGCGTCAACTGGGCGGCGGTTGATCGGGGCTGTGTGCAGGCGCGGGCGCAACGCCCAGGCGGTGTCGGCTGTTGATCAAGCGTTTGCCGAAGCTGCCGGAAAGGGTTGCGCCGCCATGCCCAAGACGTCCCCGTTCAAGACCGCCCTGCTGACGCTGTCCGCCGCCGCGCTCATGGCGGGCGCCGGAGCCGCCCCGGCACAGGCGCAGGGCGGTGACGGGGAGTCCGAAATGCCAGCGGACTCGGCGCCGGACGTCACCGCGCGCGTGGTGCTTGGCGGTGTCTGGGCGCCGGATTATATGGGCTCCGACGATCACGAGTTTCAGCCGTACCCGGAGGCCGACGTGTCCTACGGCGAGTACTATGCCAAGCTGCGCGGCTCGCGGCTGCGGCTGAACGTGGTGGATGATCCCAACTGGCACGCCGGACCGTTCGTCGCCTACACGCCCGACCGCAACGACGTCGAGGACGATCGCGTGGAGCGGCTGCCCGGCATCGATCCGGCGCTGGAGGTGGGCGGCTTCGTCGAATACGAGCACAGCGTCAAGCCCGAGGACCCGCGGTATGCCGAGCGCGTGCGGCTGATGGTGCGCCAGGACGTCACCGACGCCCACGGCGGTTGGCTGGCATCGCTGCGCGGAACCATCCAGCGCCCCCTGTTCCGCCCGACCATCGCGGCCCTGTCGGCGGGCGTGACCTACGCCAGCGACGACTACATGGACACCTACTTCGGCGTCTCGCCCGCCGGCGCGGCGCAGAGTGGGCTGTCCGCGTACGAGGCGGACGGCGGGGTGCGGGACGTCAACGTGTCATTGGCGGTCAACCAGTTCCTGTCCCGCACCTGGAGCGTCAGCGGCCGCGTCACCTATATGCGCCTGCTGGGCGACGCGGCCGACAGCCCGGTGGTCGACGATGCGGGCTCCGCCGATCAACTGGTGCTCATGCTGGGCGTGGGCTACCGGTTCTGAGCGGCGCCTATTCCAGCAGGATCTTGACGTTCTCCAGATAGGTGCTGGTGGCGGCCCGCGCACCGGCGTCCACGCGCCGGTCGGGATCGACCGGCATGGTGGCGAGGATGTCGTCGTAGCAGCCGATCAGGTATTCCCAGTCTTCGGCCGACCAGATGTCTTCCTCGGCGGCCGAGACGAACTGCCCGGCCGTCTGGGCCATCAGGTTGTCGTAGACGGCAACTTCGTCCGGCGTGGTGAGCCCTTCCTCGCGGAGCGTGTCCAGCAGGACGTAGTTGGCCGGATAGACGCGGCTGAGGAAGCGGTCCTCGTCCTCGTCGTTGAAATAGTCGATGAGGGCGTTTCCGGCGATGGCGCCGGAGCACTTGGCGGCGCGCACGACATCGGCGTTCAGGGTCTGCGCCTGGGCGCCGGCAGCCGAGCCCGCGACAAGCGCCGCGACGGCGACGATCAGTTTCTTCATGAGATCATTCCTTTGGGCGCCGCGCCTGTGTGGCGGCGGGATCGTGGTCAGGCGGCGGCCGGCACATCGGCGGGCAGGGCCTGCTTGATCGCGGCGGCCCATGCCTTGCGGCCGAAGACCGTGAAGCGGACGGTCGTGCCGTCGGTCGTCTCGACCGCCACGGCATTGGGCACGAGCGGCACCAATCCGAAAATCCTGGTCCACGAAGGCCGGGCCGAGCGGATGTCGGCGAGTTCCAACACGGTCGTACCGCCCTGGACGTTGATCGTATGCGCCTCGAACACCAGGCGCTGCGTGGTCAGGAAGAGCTTCCCGCCCACGGCCTCGATGTTCTTCTGCTGATTGGCGCGGCTTTCCTTGACGAGCGTCTCGCCATCGCGAAGTTCGGTTTTCATCCCGGCCCCCCTTTTCGCGGCAGGCCGTCAGGCCGGCAGCCGCTTGTTGACCATGATGAAGCCGATTCCCGACAGGATTGCCGTGACGGCGCCGATCAGCGCAGCAATGCCGATGTCACCGAACATCATGCCCCCCATCAGGACGCCGATGCAGCCGAGAATGATCAGCGCAATACCAATACCCTTCATGGTCTTCCCCCATTGCTGTATTCCTGCACGACATGCAGGGTCTTTTGCTTCTACCTGTCCCTGAACAGTGTTTCAATGCGAAACCGTATGTTCCTGCAAAGGAGAGGGGGTATTTCAGCCCTGGGGTGATGTGCGCGCCGTGGTCTTCGCGCACGGCGCGCACGTCCTTGCCGTCCTCACGCTCCCTGATACTTCACGACCTGCTGGTCGATGGCGCCGAAGATGGAGGCGCCGGCCTCGTCCAGCATCTCGATGCGGATGCGGTCTCCGAAGCGCATGAAGGATGTGGTCGGCTTGCCGTCGCGGATGGTCTCGATCATGCGGACTTCCGCGATGCAGGAATAGCCGACGCCGCCCTCGGCAATGCTCGTCCCGTGCTCGGTCCCCTGCTTGTTGGACACCGTGCCCGAACCGACGATGGCGCCGGCCCCCAATGGCCGGGTCCTGGCAGCATGGGCGACAAGGCGCGGGAAGTTGAAGGTCATGTCCGTGCCGGCGTCGGGCTTGCCGAAGGGCTCGCCGTTCAAATGAGACATCAGCGGCCGATGGGCCTTGCCGTCGTGCCAGGCGTCGCCCAGTTCGTCGGGCGTCACGGCGACCGGCGAGAAGGCGCTGGACGGCTTGGACTGGAAAAAGCCGAAGCCCTTCGCCAACTCGCCGGGAATGAGCCCGCGCAAGGACACGTCGTTGACCAGCATCAGCAGGCGGATGGCGCCGGCGGCCTGTTCGGGTGATGCGCCCATGGGCACGTCGCCGGTGACGACGGCCACCTCGCCCTCGAAGTCGATGCCCCAGGCTTCATCGGCCATGGCGATGTCCTCGCGCGGGCCGAGGAAGGCGTCGGACCCGCCCTGGTACATGAGCGGGTCCTCCCAGAAGCTGTCGGGCATCTCGGCCCCGCGCGCCTTGCGCACCAGTTCCACATGGTTGACGTAGGCCGACCCATCGGCCCACTGGTAGGCGCGCGGCAGGGGGCTTTCGCACATCGTTTCATCGAAGGGCTCCGCGCCCACGGCGGTGCCGGCGTTCAGATCGTCAAACGCCTGCTGGAGACGGGGCGCGAGGGTGTCCCAGTCATCCAATGCAGTCTGCATGGTAGTGGCGATGTCGGGCACCGCGACGCAGGTTGTCAGGTCGCGCGAGACGACGACGAGCCGGCCGTCGCGGCCGTGCTTGAGGCTGGCGAGTTTCATGGTGTCTCCGTTGGTCTCGGGGTCAGTCCCAGTCGCCTTCCGGCGTGCCGTTGAAACGCTTCTTCAGCCCGGCCCAGCAGTCGACGTAGTCCTCCTGCCGCGTCTTCAGCGACCCGGCGAAGTCGGTCAGGTGCTGGGGCAGGCGGGTTTCGAACATGAAGGCCATGGTGGCGTCCAACTTCTGCGGACCCAGGTCGGCGCGCGACGCCTTTTCGAAGCCATCCGCGTCCGGGCCGTGGGGCAGCATCATGTTGTGCAGGCTCATGCCGCCGGGAATGAAGCCCTGCTCCTTGGCGTCGTACTGGCCGGTGATGAGGCCCATGAACTCCGACATGATGTTGCGGTGGTACCACGGCGGGCGGAAGGTGTTCTCGGCCACCATCCAGCGCGGCGGGAAGATGACGAAATCCACGTTGGCCGTCCCCGGCTCGCCGCTGGGAGCCGTCAGCACCGTGAAGATGGACGGGTCGGGGTGGTCGAACAGGATCGCCCCGACCGGCGAGAACGTGCGCAGGTCGTACTTGTAGGGCACGTAGTTGCCGTGCCACGCCACCACGTCCAGCGGCGAATGGCCGATCTCGGTCACGTAGAACCGGCCGCACCATTTGACCGTGACGGTGGAGGGCGTTTCCTTGTCTTCGAAGGCCGCCGCCGGCGTCTTGAAGTCGCGCGGGTTGGCGAGGCAGTTGGCGCCGATAGGCCCCCGGTCGGGCAGGGTGAAGATGGCGCCGTAACTCTCGCACACGTAGCCGCGCGCCCGGCCGTCGGGCAGTTCCACCCGGAAGACCATGCCGCGCGGGATGACGCAGATTTCCAGCGGCGCCACATCCATGACGCCCAGTTCCGTGAACACCCGCAGGCGCCCGTCCTGCGGCACCAGCAGCAGTTCGCCGTCGGCGTTGAAGAAATATGCGTCCTGCATGTCTGCGGTGGCGACGTAGATGTGGGACGCCATGCCCGCCTGTCCATGGACGTCGCCGGCCGTTGTCATGGTGCGCATCCCGGCGATGAAATCCACCGCGCCGTCGGGGTAGGGCACCGGGTCCCACCGGGTCTGGCCGATGGGAAGCTCGCTGTCGAACGGCGCCGGGCCGCTTTTCCACAGCGGCAGGTCCACGGCCTTGTAGCGCCCCGAGTGCTTCACCGACGGACGGATGCGGTAGAGCCAGGAGCGTTCGTTGGTCGCGCGCGGCGCGGTGAACGGCGAGCCGGACAGCTGCTCCGCGTACAGGCCGTAGGGGCAGCGCTGCGGCGAGTTCTGCCCTTGCGGCAGGGCGCCGGGCAGGGCTTCCGTCTCGAAGTCGTTGCCGAAGCCGGGCATGAGGCCGCCGGGAGTGGTCTCCGCGCTCATGGGTGTTTCCTCCGTAGCGAGGGTTTATGTGCGCCCCGCCGCGTCCGCGACGGGGCTGCGTTCAGGCGCCACGCAGGCTCACGCGCCTGACCGGCGCGGGGTCGCGGTCGCGACCCTATGGCCGAGGTCCGGTCCGGGGGGACCGAATTCCGGCCTAGAACATCTGCGACGGCAGCCACAGCGCCAGCGCCGGGATGCTGGCCAGGATCACCAGCCGCACCACGTCGGCCAGGATGAACGGCAGGATGCCGCGCACCACCATGCGCTGGGTCAGGCCGGGCTGCGTCGCCTGCACGACGAACAGGTTCATGCCGATCGGCGGGGTGATGAGGCCGATCTCCGCCACCGTGACCACCAGGATGCCGAACCACACCATGTCGAACCCCAACGACAGGGCGACGGGTGCCAGGAACGGCACGGTCAGCAAAATCATGGACATGGCATCCATGAAACAGCCCAGGATCACGTAGAACAGCATGATGAGGATCAGCACCGCGGTCGGGCTGAGGCCGCTGGCCTCGATGCCGGAAATCAGCGCGGCGGGAAGTCCGGTGGTCTCCAAAAAGTAGTTGAACAGCGACGCGCCGATCAGGATGAAGAAGATCATGCCCGTCAGCGCCGCCGTCTCCCGCACCGCATCCCACAGGGACTTGCGCGTCAGCTCGCGGGAGATCACCGCCAGCACGAACGCGCCCACGGCCCCGACGGCGGCGGCTTCGGTGGGGGAGAACCAGCCGACGTAGATGCCGCCGATCACCAGCGCGAACAGAAGCGCGACACCCCAGATGCGGCGGACCGACGCGATGCGCTGCCGCCACGTCGCGCGCGGTGTGGGCGGGGCCAATTCGGGCGCGAATTTCACGCGGAAGATGATCGCCAGTCCATAGAGCACCGCGCCGATGACGCCGGGAATGATGGCGCCAATGAACAACTGCCCGATGGAGGTCTGGGTGAGGATGCCGTAGATCACCAGCAGGATGGACGGCGGGATCAGCACGCCCAGCGTTCCCCCGGCGGCGATGGAGGCCGACGACAGCGACCCGTCGTAGCCATGGCGGTTCATCTCGGGGATCGCCACGCGGCCCATGGTGGCGACGGTCGCCAGCGAGGAGCCGCAGATGGCGCCGAAGATGGCGCAGGCGCCGACGGCGGTGACCGCCAGCCCGCCCCGGATGTGCCCGAGGAAGCTGTTGACCATCTCGAACAGCGACCGAGACAGTCCGGCGCGGGCGGCGAAGACGCCCATCATCACGAACAGCGGCACGACGCTGAGCGAATAGGGGAAGATGGCCTCGAACGGCGACGACCCCAGGATGAAGGCCGCACCCGTCCAGCCGTTCAGCCACCAGAAGCCGGCGACGCCGACCACCGCCATGGCGACGGCCACCGGGAAGCCCAGCGCGATCAGGCCGAGTGCTGCGCCGAAGCCGATGAACCCGAGGAGGGAGCCGCTCATTCCACCGCCTCCACGCGCGGGCGGGGGATCAGCGTCAGCAGGGCGGCGAGGATGGACAGGCCGACGCCGATCAGCAGCGGCACCCAGTAGTACATGATAGGAATGCCCAGCTGCTGGGACTTGTCGCCGAACAGGATCTGCATCTGGAAGGCCTTGTAGCACTCCATGAGCATCAGCCCGAGCAGCCCCACGGCGGCCAGGCTGGCGACGGCGCGGGCGCCGCGCTCCACCGCGCGGGGCAGCATGTCCACCACCAGGTCGACACCCACATGGGCGCCGGTCATGAAGGCGTAGGGGATCACCAGCCACGCGCCGCCCAGGACGAACAGCTGGACAAGGTCCACCATGCCGGGGATGGGCGTGCCGATCTGGCGGCCGATCACGTCGCCGACGGTCAGCACGGCGGCGGCGGCATAGCCGAGCACGCCGACGACGGCGGCGGCGGTGACGAGCATGCGCAGGGCGCCAAGCAAGCGTCTCATGGAAAGTCCGGTGCCGGAAGAGAAGGGCGGGGCGCCGCCGGAGAGGGTGCGGCGGCGCCCCGGTCAGGGGCTTACTGTTCCTTCTGCGCCAGGGTCTCGCGCATGGCGTCGTAGATGGCTTGCGCGTTGTCGACCTGCTGGCCGACCTCGGCGATGTAGCTCTCGGTGACCGGCTGCAGGGCCTCGCGCCAGCGCTGGCGTTCCTCCTCGGTCAGTTCGGTGATGGTGTGACCGGCCTCCACCGCTTCCTGGCGGCCCGCCTCGTCCCACTTGTCCCACCAGCCGCCGAACTTGGAGACCAGCGTCTCGCCCGAGGCCTCGTCGATGCACGCCTGCACGTTTTCCGGCAGGCCGTCGAACTTGCGCTGGTTCATCACGAAGAAGAACGGAACCGTGTAGGCGCCGGCTTCCAGGTGGTAGTTGAGAACCTCGTTCAGGCCGAAGCTCTTGATCGGGTCCCACGGGAAGACGGTGCCGTCGATGACGTTCTTCTGGATGTTCTCGTAGACCTCGCCCGGCGGCAGACCCTGGGGCGTCGCACCCAGCGCGGTCAGCATTTGCGAGACGGCGGGGCTGGGCGTGCGCAGGCGCAGGCCCTCCATGTCGTCCATGGTCTCGACCTTGGTGTTGGCCGTGTGGATCAGGCCGCCGTTATGGGCGTGCAGGGCCAGCACCTTCATGCCCTTGTACTCGGGCTCCAGGTATTCCGGGTACAGCTCCCACAGGGTCTCGGACGCAGCACCGGCGTCCTCCGTCAGGAACGGCAGCTCGATCAGCGAGGTGCGGGGAAAGCGCCCGCGCGGGATGCCGTGCAGGCCGTGGGCGATGTCCACCACGCCGGCCAGCACCTGCTCCTGCTGCTTGGCAACGTTGCCCATCTGGGTCCCGCCGGGGAAGATCTCGAACCGGACCTCGCCGTTCGTGCATTCGGTCACCTGCTCGGTCCAGGGCACGATGAAGTCGGTGTGGATGCCGTGGACCGGCGGCAGGTAGTGGCTGAGCTTCAGCGTGGTTTCCGCGCTGGCGGTGCCGGCGCTGAGCGTGACGGCGGCGGCGGCGATGGCCGCGCTGGCAAGCATCTTTTTCACAGTGAGTGTCCTCCCTTGGTGCCGCTCTGCGGCGGCGTTTTCCGTGGACGCGGGCCCGGCGGCGGTCGGCCGGGCGTCTTGATTAGGTGGGGGCGGTGGCGGCGCCGCGCACTCCGCCTAGAGGCGGAGCGTCAGCTTGCCGCCCCTGGACCGCGAGCAGCAGGTCATCATGCGCGTGTTCTCCGCGCGCTCCGCCCCGGTCAGAACCTTGTCGCGGTGGTCCACGTCGCCTTCGACCACGGGAACCTCGCAGGTGCCGCAGAGCCCTTCCTCGCAGTCGCTGGGGACGTCGACGCCGACCGCGCGCAGGGCGTGCAGCAGGGTCTCGTCAGGCGCGACATGGATCGTCAGCTCGGTGTCCGTAAGTTCCACGTCGAAGCCGATTTCCTTGGACGGATCGAGGGTGGTTTCCGTCGCCGTGAAGTGCTCCACGTGCAGGCGGTCGGGACAGTCGGCCGTCAACTCCTCCAGCGCCGAGAGCAGGCGCTCCGGTCCGCAGGAATACACTTGCGCGTCGCCGCACGAGCCGATCAGCGCCGGCAGGTCCAGCCGCTTGCCCTCGTCGCCGGGGTGCAGGTGCAGGCGGTTCCCGTGGTCGCGCTCCACCCGCTCAAGCAGCCCCATGGCCGACCGCGAGCGGCCCGAGTAGTGCAGCTGGTAATCCTTGCCCAGCGCCTTCAGCCGGTCGGCCATGGCGAGAATTGGCGTGATGCCGATGCCGCCGGCGATGAGCACGTAGCAGTCTGCGCTTTCGTCCAGGCGGAAGTGGTTCTTCGGCCCGCGCATGCGGATGGTCACGCCGGGCTTGACGGTATCGTGGATGAACTGCGAGCCCCCGCGCCCCTCGGCCTCCTTCAGGATGGCGACCTGCAGGCGGTGGGTGTCGTCCGGATCGCCGCAGAGGGAGTATTTCCGGGTGTAGTCGCCGACGATGACGTCGATGTGGGCGCCGGGGCTCCACCGGGGCAGCGGGCGGCCGCGCGGGTCCTCCAGCGTCAGGCGGATGACGTCGTCGGCCTCCTGCACCACTTCCGAGACGCGCACCGTGCGGGCGGCGTCGTGTTTGGACGGCGCGCCGATCTCGAAGTCCTGCGCGCGGTCCAGAATGGACGGATCGGCGCGCTCGGGGTTCCTCGCCGGGTCCCAGCGCACCCACAGGTGTTCCGGACCGCGGAACGAAGTGTTGGGCACGAAGGTGAACTCCTGCGGCACGATTTCCATGTGCGGCAGGCGGCGGGTGAACTCCTCCAGGAAGATGCGCATTTCCATGCGGGCGAGGTTCTTGCCCATGCACTGGTGCGCGCCATAGCCGAAGGTCAGGTGGTCGGTGGTGTTGTCGCGGTAGATGTCCAGGTCGTCGGGGTTCTCGAAGTGCCGGCCGTCGTGGTTGGCGGACGCACTGACGATCAGCAGCTTGGACCCGGCCGGGATGAAATGCTCCCCGATCGTCGTGTCGTTGACGGTGATGCGGCGCCACGCGGCGACCGAGCCCGAGTACCGCAGACATTCCTCCACCGCGTTGGGGATCAGCGAGGGGTTCTCGCAGATGTCTTCCCAGACCTCGCGGTTCTCCAGCAGCAGGCGGACCATGTTGGCGGTGGCGTGCGCCGTGGTTTCGTGCGCAGCGACGATGCCCGCCATCATCATGCTGTGCAGGTAGCTGTCGGTGACGACGTCGGGCAGTTCCTTCTGGCGGCGGATGGCGTATTTCATCCAGCCGTGGCCGTCGGGGTTCTGGCGCATCTTCTCCAGAACCTTGCCGGCATACTGCCAGAACTTGCCGACCGCCTCGGCCACCGCGACCTGTTCCTCGGGCGAGGGGCGGCCCCAGGTGTTGACCGTGTGCGCGATGGAGTATTCGCGAAGGCGGTCCATGTCCTCCTCGGGCACGCCGAGGAAATGAAGCGCCACCGTCAAGGGAATCTCCCACAGCATCTCGTCGACGAGATCGGCTTCGCCCTTGTCGATGATGCGGTCCAGGTACTCGCGTGTCAGGCGGCGGACCATGGGTGCGTGGTGCTCCAGCTCCTCCAGCGTGAAGGAGTGCATGAGGGCCCGGCGGCGCTCCATGTGGGCCGGTTCGTCCTCGTTCACCAGCGTGCGGTTCATGCCGTAGTCGTAGCGCTTGAGCGTCTCCACGGCCTCTTCCGACGGCGGGGTGATCTTCTCCAGCGCGATGGACGGCGAGAAGGTCTGGTTGTCGCGGAAGATTTCCTTCACGTCGTCATAGCGCGTGACGACCCAGTACCCCAGCCTGGGGCTCCAGAACACGGGCTCTTCCTCCCGCGACCAGCGCAGGGCCTCGGCCGGGTCCACCTGATAGGGCCCCTCGAAGGGGTCGAAGGCGGCGGCGTTGTGGCTGACGGGGCAGCCGGTCGGCCCCTGCGTGGCCGTATGCGCCGGGCAGCCGGCGGGCGGACGGGTGGCGGCGTCAGTCTTGGTCGCGGGGTGGTCCGTCATCGAAAGTCCCCAGCTACGTTCCCTGTTGTTTTCTTTTATTGCACAAACCTGTGCTGTGAACGAACAT
This sequence comes from Caenispirillum salinarum, assembly GCF_044803115.1. Classification (GTDB taxonomy): domain Bacteria; phylum Pseudomonadota; class Alphaproteobacteria; order Rhodospirillales; family Rhodospirillaceae; genus Caenispirillum; species Caenispirillum salinarum_A. Next base: position 644,613 of record NZ_CP085224.1, read on the forward strand.
ACGGTCACGTTCCGGCGAGGTCAAGCGAGGGCGGTGGTGTATACTTTCCCCAATCTTTCTATGACTTAGTCGGGTAAAGACTGTATTTTCATTGCGGGAATTCTGTACTTTGCGCCTGCGAATAGGAGGCGCGGAGAACGCTGGGAAGGGCAGGAATGAGCACGCTTCAGACCCTGGACCGGGGCCTCAATGCCCTGGAGATCATCGCCCGCACCGCCGGCGGCATGTCCATCGCCGAACTGGCGGAGCGGCTGGAGGTCCATCGCGCCATCGCCTACCGGATCGTGGCGACGCTGGAGGCCCACGCCCTGGTGGCGCGTGGGGCCGATGGGCAGGTGCACCTGAGCAGCGGGCTCATGGTGCTGGCCTCGCACTTCGAGCCGCAGTTGCGCGCCGTAGCCCGGCCGCTGCTGACGGCGCTGGCGCGCGAGACGCGGGCAACGGCCTTCCTGTCGGCGGCCCAGGGCGACGAATGCGTGGCGCTCATGGTGGCGGAGCCGGACGAGGGCGTGCTGCGCGTCGGCTATCGTGTGGGCAGCCGCCACCCGCTGACGCGCGGCGCGGCGGGCATCGCCATCCTGGCCGCCCGGCAGGAAAGCGCCGACGAGCCCGCCGAGGTGAAGCAGGCCCGCCGCGACGGGTTCAGCATCACGCGGGGTCAGCTTCAGCGCGGGGCGGTCGGAGTCGCCAGCCCCATCGCGCCGTTGGAGCGACGCCCCGGCGGGTTCGAGGGCTGCGTCGGCGTGGTCGCCCTGGACGACCTGGACACCGACCACGCCGCAAACGCCGTGCGCGATTGCGCAGGGCGGATTGCTGCACTCATGGGGTAGAAAATTGTATGCAGGGTTGACCCGGCTGCATATTTTTCGTCAGCTAGGGCCGAGAAGGCGCGCGAAAAGGCGCCGCCCGGAGGAAACGATACAAGAGGACCTCATGTCGGCCCAACTCGACGTTCTGAACGGCCAGGTGCCGCGCTACGAGGATTTCGTGGCAAAGTTCGATTACGACGCGCTGGCGCGCACCATTCTGTCCGGCGACCTCAACGGTGCCGTGAATGCCGCCGTCGAGTGCTGCGACCGTCACGCCGACGACCCCGGCCGCGTCGCGCTCTATTGGGAGAACAAGGACGGCGAGCAGGCCACCGTCACCTTCGCCGAACTGTCCCGCCGCGCCGCCCGCTTCGCCAATGTGCTGAAGGCGCAAGGCGTGCAACCGGGCGACCGCGTCGCCGGCCTGCTGCCGCGCATCCCGGAACTGCTGACCGTGATCCTGGGCACGTGGCGGGCCGGTGCGGTCTATCAGCCGCTGTTCACGGCCTTCGGCCCCAAGGCCATCGAGTACCGTTGCGGCGCATCCGAAGCCAAGCTGGTGGTGACCGATGCCGCCAACCGGTCCAAGCTGGATGACGTCAAGGACTGCCCGGCCATCGCCACCATCGGCGCCGCGCGCGACGGCGACCTGGACTTCGCCGCCGAGATGGGCAAGGCGTCGGAAGACTTCGCCCCCGTCATGCGCGACGGCGAGGATGCCTTCCTGATGATGTTCACCTCGGGCACCACGGGACTGCCCAAGGGCGTGGCCGTGCCGCTGAAGGCCATGGTGGCGTTCTACGAGTACATGCGGTTCTCCGTCGACCTGCGTCCCGACGACCGCTACTGGAACATCGCCGATCCGGGCTGGGCCTACGGCCTGTACTACGCCGTGACGGGTCCGCTGTTCATGGGCCACGCCACCACGCTCTATGACGGGCCGTTCACGGTGGACGGCACCTACAAGGTGATCCTGGACAACGGCATCACCAACCTGGCCGGCGCGCCCACCGCCTATCGCCTGCTCATGGGCGCGGGGAAGGAGGCCGCGGCGGACGTGAAGGGCAAGCTGCGCGTGGTGTCCTCGGCCGGCGAGCCGCTGAACCCCGAGGTCATCCGCTGGTTCGACGACGCGCTGGGCTGCCCCATCTTCGACCACTACGGCCAGACGGAAATGGGCATGGCGGTGTGCAACCACCACGGCCTGTCCCACCATGTGGAGCCGGGTGCCGCCGGCCTGCCGCTGCCGGGTTTCGTCGTCACCGTGGTAGACGAGGAGACGCTGAAGGAACTGCCGCCGCACACGCCGGGCATCATGGCCGTGGTGCGCTCCAGGTCGCCGGGCTTCTGGTTCCAGGGCTACTGGAAGCAGGAGACCAAGTCCTTCAAGGGCGACTACTACCTGACCGGCGACACTGTGGAGCTGAACGATGACGGCAGCTTCAGCTTCGTCGGCCGGTCGGACGACATCATCACCTCGTCGGGCTACCGCATCGGCCCGTTCGACGTGGAAAGCGCGCTGATCGAACATGCCTCCGTCGCCGAGACGGCCGTCGTCGGCAAGCCGGACCCGGAGCGCACCGAGATCGTGAAGGCCTTCGTGGTGCTGAAGAAGGGCTACGAGCCCTCCGACGACCTGGCGGAGGAACTGCGCCTGCTGGTCAAGAACCGGCTGGCCGCCCATGCCTACCCGCGCGAGATCGTCTTCGTGGAAGAGCTTCCCAAGACCCCCAGCGGCAAGATCCAGCGGTTCCTGCTGCGCAAGCAGGACAGCACCGCCTGATCGAACGCCCAAGGTTCCGAGCGTGTGAACGGCTCGCCGTATGGCGGGCTGTTCGCCGTTTGGAGGGGGCATCGCGCGCGGACGCTCGCCCGTTCTTCCCGGCAGTGGAGACAAGTGGCGGCAAGGAACTACCGGAATGGCACAGCGGCGCGCGCGCATCGGCGACCGGATCACCCAGTGGATCGAGCACCGCCGAAGCCTGGACGCCCCCGGCCATGCGCTGGGCGTGTCGGTATCGTTGCCCTTCCGCCTGATGGGCCGACGCGGCAAGGACCTGCGGAGCCTGCTGCACGGCACGCGCTACGGCCATCCCCTGCACCCCCTGCTGGTAACCGTGCCTGTGGGGTCGTGGACGGCCTCTGTCCTTTTCGACCTGCTGGAGGGCGCGTCGGACGAGCCCGCGCTCCGCGCCCGCGCCGCCGCCGACATGACGCTGGGCCTCGGCTGCCTTGGTGCCGGGGCCGCCGTGCTGACGGGGCTGGTGGACTGGCAGGACACCCACGGCAAGGCGCGGCGCGTCGGTGTCGTTCATGCCGCGACCAACGCCACCGCGCTGGGGCTGTTCCTCGGCTCCCTCTCCTTGCGCCGGCGCGGTCGGCGGCGGGAGGCGCGGGGGGTGAGCCGGCTCGGCTTCGCCACCCTGTTCGCCGGCGGATACCTGGGCGGCCATCTGGCCTACCGCCGCCGCGTCGGGACCGACCATGCCGACCGCGGCAACGCGCCCTTCGGCTTCACGCCGGTGCTGCCCGCAACAGACCTGCCCGAGAACACGCCCCGCCGGGTGGAGGTGGACGGCGTGGAGGTGGTGCTGGTGCGGCACGAGGGTGCCGTCTCCGCCTTCTCCGACCGCTGCTCCCACTTCGGCGGGCCGTTGTCGCAGGGGTGGGTGTTCGACGGCGGGCTGGTGTGCCCCTGGCATGGCTCGCGCTATTGCCTGAAGAGCGGCGATCCGCTGGATGGCCCCGCCACGGCCCCGCAGCCCCGCTTCGAGGTGCGCGAGCGCGACGGCATGATCGCCCTGCGCCGCCCCGCCCCGCCCGGCGACCCGGAACGCGTGCCGGTCGAAACGCTGGCCCCGCCGGCCCCGGCCGGAGAGGAGGGCGACGCGATTCACGTCCTCTCCCTGCACCACGGCCTCATGCGCACCCTGTTCGACCTTGTCGCCGCCACGCCGCCGGAGGGCGACGCCAGGCTCGCGGTGCTGGACGAACTGGCGGGCGAGATGGACATGCACGAGAAGATCGAGCACGAAATCTTCTATCCCGCCGCCCGCCGCGTCACCGGCATGGTCCCCTCCGCCGGGGCGGAACACCGCCAGCTTGCCGACCAGCTTGCGATCCTGCTCACGCTCGACACCGCGTCATCCGAGTTCGACGCCCACCTGCGCGCCCTGCGCAACGCCGTGGAGCACCACGCGGGCACCGAGGAGCGCGAGATGTTCCCCGCCGCCCGCTCCCTGGGCCGGACGGAGCTTCGGAGCCTGGGGCGGGCCCTGGCGGACCGGCTGGAAGACCTGCGCCGCGCCCGCACCCAGCGCCTCATCCGCCTGGGCCGGCAGGTCGCGCTGGAGCGCGGGCGCGGGCGGCTCGGGCGCGCCATCAACCGGGGGGCGTAGGCCAGGCGTCGATGCAGCGCCCCGCACGGGTCCGGCGTCTCAGGAGGCAGGGCCGCCCGCATCCCGCGCGGGCGGCCGATCCCGTGCAACGGAGGGACGATCCATGATCCGCAGCCTGCCTATCCGCCTGACACTCGCCGCTGGCGCGACGCTTCTGGTGGCCGCCTGCGCCCCGCCGCCGGGCACCACCGGCACGGTTGCAGACCGTCCCAATGTTGAAGGCGATCCGGACGTGATGGTTGTTGACGTCGACCCCGCCATGGAGCGCCGCTTCGCCCGCCTGGACGCCAACGGCGACGGCCTCGCCACATGGGAAGAAGCCTACGCCATGCGCGCCGATCAGTTCGCCACCATGGACGCCGACCACAACGGCGCGGTGACCGGCGACGAATTCAGCGCCCGCGCCCAGCCCTTTACCGCCTTCGACCGCAACGGCGACGGCGTGATCGAGTTCGGCGAGTTCATCGACCACCACCGCACCATGTTCAGCCGTGTCGATGCCGACGGCGACGGCGCGGTCTCGCTGGGGGAATACGCCCGCGCCATGCGCGAGATGGGCGCCACCTGACGCAATCCTCATGACGGCGGCGCGGCCCTTGCGGCCTGCTGCCTGCCGCCTGCAAAGCGCTTTGGATTACAGCGCTTCTTCTGGATCTCGTTTGGGCAAGGGTTCACGGCAGCAGCCGGGCCGCGCCGAAGGCGGCGAGGCCCGGTTCCGCCGCCAGGCCCAGGGCCACCGTCAGTACCCCGCCCGTCAGCACCGCGACAGCTGTCCAGCGGCCAAGCACGGCGGGTCGGCGGGCGTCGTCGCCCTCGAACACCATCGGTCCGACCACGCGCAGGTAGTAGAACAGCGACGCCACCGTGTTCGCCACCGCCACGGCGGCCAGCCAGGCGTAGCCGCCGTCGATGGTGGTCAGGAACAGCGTCAGCTTGCCGAAGAACCCGACCAGCGGCGGAATGCCGACGAGGCTGAGGAATGCGAGGATCAGCACCGTCGCGGCCACCGGTCGCGTGCGGGCGAGGCCGGCGTAGTGGGCACGGTCCGTCCGCCCGCGCAGGTGCGTCACCACGGCGAACGCCGCCAGGTTGCCGACGGCATAGGCGGTCAGGAAGGCCAGCAGGGCGGACACGGCGCCGCCGCTCAAGGATACGACGACCACGGCCATCAGCGCGTAGCCGCTCTGGGAAACCGACGACCAGCCGATCAGCCGGCGCACGTCGTCCTGCCACAGCGCGGCCAGGTTGCCGAGCGTCATGGTGGCGACGGAGATCACGGCCACCACCGGGCGGATCGCGAGCGCGTCGGGCGGAACCAGGCTCACCAGCCGGGCGAGCGCGATGGCGGCGCCGATCTTGGGCACGACGGTCAGGAAGGCCGCCGCCGGGGCGGGCGCGCCTTCCGCCACGTCGGGCATCCAGGCGTGGGCGGGAACGGCGCCCAGCTTGAAGGACAGCCCGATCACCACCAGCGCCACGCCCAGCAGCAGAAGCGGCGAGGCGGCTCCGGGGGCGGCCAGGGCGGGCGCCAGGTCCGCGAAGCCGAAGCCGCCCAGCATCCCCGTCATCAGCGTCACGCCGATGAGCAGGATGACGTTCGCCAGCGCGCCCACCAGGAAGTATTTCATCCCGGCCTCCACCGACAGCGCCCAGTCGCGGTGCCAGGCGGCCAGCGTGTAGCCGGTCACCGACGACAGCAGCACGCCCATCACCAACTCCAGCAGGTCCGCCGCCGCCGCCAGCACCAGGGCGCCCAGGGCGGAGAACAGGAGGATGGCATAGTATTCGCCGTGGCGCTTGTCGTCGGCCAGCCAGCGCGGGGTGAGCACCACGCAGAAGGCCGTCGCCGCCAGGATCACGAGCCGCCCGTAGGTGCTCGCGCCGTCCAGCGCCCAGGTGCCGGAGAAGGTCAGCCGGTGGGCGCCGATCTGCCCCGCCGTCAGCGCCGCCGCGACCGCCAGCCCGATCAGCGCGAGCACGGCGCCGATCCATTGCAGGCGGTGCGGCGTGAAGCTCGCCGTCAGCAGCACGGCGACGGCGGTCAGGATCAGCGCGATCTCCGGCAGGATGTCGCCGACCGGCATGTCAGCCCGCTCCCACGATCACGGCGGATGCGCTGTCGATCACCGTCAGCAGCCACGCCGGATAGACGCCGATCACCACCACCAGAACCAGCAGCACGGCCAGCACCGCGCCCTCGGACCGGCCGAGGTCGGGCAGCCTGGACCAGCGCGGCGGCAGGGGCCCGAAGAACAGCTGCTGGAGCATGGTCAGGAACAGGGCGGCGGTAATCAGGATGCCGATCAGGCCGATCCCCGCCAGCCACGGATAGATGGCAAAGGTGCCGGCGAAGATCTGGAACTCCGCCACGAAGCCCGCCAGCCCCGGCAGGCCCAGGCTCGCAAACGCCGCCAGCACGGTGGCGCCGGTCAGGCGCGGCGCGGTGGCGGCGAGGCCCCCGTAGGCGTCCAGGTCATAGGTTTCGCCCCGCTGCCAGAAGGCGCCGGCGATGAGGAACAGGGCGCCGGTAATCAGGCCGTGGGCGATCATCTCCACCACCGCGCCGGTCAGGGCCATTTCGCGGGCGGCGGCCTCGCCGCTCACCAGCGCGCCGGCGGCGGCGATGCCCAGCACCGTGTAACCCATGTGGTTGACGGAGGTATAGGCGATCCGCCGCTTCAGGTTGCCCTGCCCGAAGGCGACGATGGCGCCCCACAGGATGGAGATCACGGCCACGATGCCCAGCGGCAGGGCATAGGCCGCAAAGGTTTCCGTCATCATGCTGAAGGGAATGCGCACCATGCCGTAGGTGCCCATCTTCAGCAGCACGCCCGCGAGGATCGCCGAGGCCGGCCCCGGCGCGTCCACATGCGCGGGCGGCAGCCAGGTGTGGAAGGGGAACAGCGGCGTCTTCACCGCGAACCCGACCAGGAAGCCCAGCAGGACGAGGCTCGCATACAGGCCGGTGCCGGTCAGCGGCTGCATCTCGATCAGGACGCGCATGTCGAAGGTCAGCCCCTGCGGCGAAGCCAGCACGAGGCCCAGGATCGCCAGCAGGAAGGCGAGCGACCCGGCGAGCGTGTAGATGAAGAACTTCAGCGCCGCGCGCTCGGCCTCGCCATGGCCCCAGCGGCCGATCAGGAAGTACATGCCGACGAGCGACAGGTCGAAGAACACGTAGAACAGCAAAAGGTCCAGCACCAGGAACAGGCCCAGCGACACGCCTTCCAGGAACAGGAACCAGGCATAGTAGGCGCGCGGCCGCCCCCGCACATCCGCCGGCCAGGCGATGGAGGCAAGGAACAGCAGCGCGCTCATCAGTGCCAGCGCCAGCGACATGCCGTCGACGCCCACACGCCACCCCACGTCCAGCGACGGAACCCACGGCACCTCTGCCACTGCCTGGAACTGCGGCGCGCCGGGGGAGGCATCGAAGCCGATCCACACCGCCGCCAGCAGCACCAGCGGCACCGCGCTTAACGCAACGGCGAGCGTGCGGGCGGCGCGCTCGTGCAGGCCGGTGGCGAAGGCAAGGATCAGGGCGCCCAACAGGGGGCTGAGGATGGCGAGTGTCAGCATGTCAGCTCAGTGCGATGATGGTGACGATGACGAGAACCGCGCCGCCGGCCAGCAGCGCGTAGTAATGGTGGCTCATGCCCGTCTGGAGGCGCCGGGCATCGGTGCCGCTGAAGGAGACGAGGCGGGCCGTGCCCTCGGGCAATCCGTCGGTGACGGCCTCCCCGATGCGGTCGCTCATGCCCGCCAGCCATTCCCCGAAGCGGGCGGTGGCGCGCACGCCGGCGTCCACCACGCGCCGGTCGCCCCGGCCGATGACGCTGGCGAGCCAGCGGCCGAGGCGGGCGACGAGGCGGGGCAGGGCGTCGATCACACGGTCATCCACGGTGCCGGCGAAGGCCGCCAACCGCTCGAACGGGCGGGCGACACCCTCGCGCAGCAGGGCGGGCAGGCCCAGCCATGCGGCGGCGCGGGCGGGGGCGCCGGTGGTGCCGGCTTCGGAATAGCGGCGGGCGAGGACCGTGCCGACCAGCAGGCCGAGGCCGATGAGCAGGACGGAAACGATCACCTCCCACAGCGGGGCGTGGGGGATGTCCATGCCCATGAGACGGCCCGCGTCCCGCGCGGCACCCGGCAGCCACAGCACCGAAAGGGCAAGCGTCAGGGCCGCCAGCACCCCGGCGGCGGCGCGTTCGGCCAAGGGCTTGGGCGGGGCCTCCGGCGCTTCGCGCGACCGGCCGTAGGCGAGCAGGTGGAAGCGGGCGGCATAGGCGGCGCTCAAGCCCCCGGCGAGCATCACCCCGCCGGCCAGCCAGGGGGACAGGTGCCCGGCGGCGGCCACGACGGCGTCCTTGGTGAAGCCGGCACCCAGTGGCGGGATGCCGGCCAGCGCCAGCGCGCCGACCGCCGACAGCGCCGCCATGACCGGCAGCACGCGGCCCATGCCCAGGCGGTGCAGCGCAAACGTTTCCGCCTGTTCACCGGCCGATCCGGCGGCAAGGAACAGCAGGGCCTTGAAGGCGGCGTGGGCGATCAGGTGCAGGGCGGCGACGGCCGGGTATCCCGCCCCCACGGCGACGAACATCAGCCCGTAGTGCGCGGAGGTCGACGCGGCCAGCAGCTTCTTGGCGTGCGGCTGAAGGCAGGCGACCACGCCCCCCGCAAGCGCCGTCGCCAGCCCGACGGCGATCACCGTCCCCGACCATCCTGCGGCGGGGGCAAGCTCCGGCTGAAGGCGGGCGAGCAGGTAGGCCCCGGCGGCGACCATGGCCGCGGCGTGCAGCAGGGCGGAGACCGACGTGGGGCCGGCCATGGCGCGGAACAGCCAGGGCGCGAAGGGCACCTGGCCCGACTTGGCCGCCGCCGACAGCAGCACGCCGAAGGCGGCCACATGCAGCAACGGCCCCTCCAGGTCCGCCAGCCGGTCGTAGCCGAAGCCGCCGGTTCCGGCATAAAGCGCCATGGCGGCGGCGAACAGGCCCAGATCGCCGAAACGGGTGACGACGAAGGCATAGAGGCCCGACCGCGGATTGTCCCGCACCCGCCAGTCATGGCCGATCAACGCCCAGGAGCACGCGCCCACCAGCTCCCACCCGATCAGGAGGGTGAGCAGGTCGTCGGCGATGACCAGCAGTTCCATGCCGCCGACGAAGACCAGCAGCAGCCCGATCAGGCGCGACAGGCCCGGCCGGTGCTCGTGCGCGCTGGCGTAGACCAGGATGGGCAGGGCGATCAGCGGCACCAGAAGCGCCACGGCGGCGGAGACGGGCGTCAGGGCGGCGGTGAGCCTCAGCGCGTCGCTCCAGACCAGCACGCCCGACCACCCGCCGGCCACCGCCGCCACGGCCAGGACCAGCGTCGCCGCCATCGTCCCGCCGCCGACCAGCCCCAGGACCAGACGCGACCGGCCGCCGCCGGCGAAGATGACGCCGGCGCCGATGAGCGCGGGAAGAAGGGCGAGGGTCCAGAGCATCAGTTTTTCAGCGTCTCCAGCGCCTCGGTCGTGTCGGCCTGTTTCTTGCGGTAGACGGCGACCACCAGGGCGAAGCCGATGGCCATCTCCACGGCCATCACCGCCATGACGATGATGGCGAACAACTGCCCTTCCGGTGCGCCGCCAAGCCCGAAGGACCAGAAGCCGACGACGGCCAGCAGCACGCCGTTGAGCATCAGCTCCAGCCCCATCATCAGCATGACGAAGGACTGCTGCGACAGCGCGCCATAGAGGCCGATGCCCACCAGGGCGCTCGCGACGATCAGCACGGATGTCAGGGTCATGCCGGCTCCCTCGCCTCAGTGGTGGTGATGGTGGTGGTGGTGTCCGCCGCCGCCCTCTTCGGGCTCGCGGCCGGCGGGGTCGCCACCGGGCTCCAGGCCGGGCGGGCGGGAGCCGGCGTCGGCGTCGCCATAGCGCCCGCGCCGGCTGGAGAGCACGACGGCGCCGATCATGGTGGCGAGCAGGGTCACCCCGGCGGTCTCGAACACCAGCATCGAATCGCCCAGAAGCTCAATCCCCAGGTCATGGACGACCGGGCGGTCGGCGGGGACGGGGTCGGAGGGCAGGTCGGTCAGCAGGATGGCGGCGGTCAGGCCCAGGAACGCCAGCACGCCGGCCCCGATGGACAGCTTGTGCTGGTGGACCATCATCATGGGATTGAGGCCGGCCGGGTTCATCATGAACATGACCATGAACAGCGCCATGACCATCATCTCGACGGCCATCATGAACACGGTCGCCACGCCGATGTAGGGCGCGGCCAGCAGCAGCATGATGCCGGCGACCGAGATGAACGACAGCAGCAGCAGGAACGACGCCCGCACCATGCTGTCGGTGGCGAAGACGCGCCAGCCGCTCACCCCGGCGCACAGCGCCAGCAGCCAGAACAGGAGGTCGGCGACGGTCACGGCCATAGCAGCAGCTCCACGCCTACCAGAAGGAGAACCAGGAAGGACAGCGGCAGCAGCACCACCCAAACCGCCGTCAACATGCGCGAGGGCGGCATCCGGGCGATCATGTGGCCGGCCGCGATCACCGCCGCCATGACGGCGACCGTCTTCAGCACCAGCCACACCGGCCCCGGCAGCACCGGCCCCAGGTATCCGCCCAGGAAGGCGGTGGCGGCCATGGCGGAGAAGCTGACGAGCATGGCAAGCCGCGCGACGCGCCACGCCAGGCGATGGGGGCCGGAAGCCTCCGCCTTCGTGCCGCCGGCGAGGTCCTCGGCGTCGGCGTAGTCGAACGGCCCGCGCAGGGTGAGCATCAGCCCCAGCATCAGGAACAGCACCAGCCCCGGCGGCTGGCGCACCACGTTCCACTGCCCTTCCTCCTGCGCGCGCACGATCTCGACCACCGACAGGCTCTCGGCGGGCAGGGCGGCGGCGATGAGGACGAACATGGACAGCAGAAGCACCGGGAGCCCGATGCCCACGTAGCGGTAGCCGCCGATCAGCGGCAGCGGCGCGTTGGCCGACCACCCGTGCAGGAAGACGACAATGACGGTCAGCGCCTCGCAGGCGCCCCACAGGACGATGCCGGTGGAGATGTCGGTCACCACCACGCCCGGCGCGAAGGGCACCACGCTCAAGCCCACGGCGGCGAGCATCAGGTACGCGACCGGCGCGAGCGGCCATGTGATGAAATCCGGCCGCTCGGTCTGAGTCCTCTGCCGCAGCAGCAGCGCCGCCCCGCGCCGCGCCGGGTCCGCCAGCGCTGCGCCGAGGGGGCGCCCGGCGACCAGCGCCACGGCCGCGCGGTCCATGACGGCGGCGAGCGCGGTGCCGAGGATCAGCAGGGCGAAGAGGCCCGCGAAGGCGGCGACGACGGTCATCGCAGCGCCTCTGCCGGCAGGCTGTTGAGCACCAGAACCGCCTCATGCCACTCCAGCCCCGGCAGCAACCCGGACACGCAGGCCGGTTCGACGCCGGCGGGGCGCCCGCCATCGGCCTCGGCGCACCAGGCGCGCAGGCGGTCGCGGACGTCCGCGCCGCCGATCATCCCCAACCCCGGCGGAATGGCGGTGAAGGCGCCCCGGCGGCGCAGGCGGCTCTCCAGCCTCGGGCGGGGGCCATCGCGCAGCACCCGCTCCGCCCACGCCGTCAGGCCGAGCAGGCGCAGCATCCGGGCGATCCGGCGCAGCGCCACCGCGGCCCCGCCCGGTTCGTGCTGGGCATAGGCCGGGCGCAGCACCTCCGCCTGCTGGATGACGTCGCCCTGAAGGGTCAGGTCCAAGGTCAGGCCGGGCGGGAACTGGGGCAGGAAGGGGCCGAAGAGGGCGGAATAGGCGTCGAGCGCAAGGCCGTCGCGGATGTCGTCGTCGGTCATGGGCATGGGGCGGCCATAGGGCACGCCGCCCATCATGCCCTCGCCCCCCTGGCCGAAGTCGCCCTTGCCGCGCCAGTCGTTGGGTGGCTGGTCGGGCAGCAGGTCGGGCTCCGACGGGCGGGCGCGGGTCATCAATGCATGATGCATGTCGGAAAGAAGCGGCAGCGGGTCGTCTGAACCGTTCAGAACCTGCCCGGCAAAAACCGGCTCCGCACCCCACCAGAGCGTCGCGCGCGGATGGGGAAGCTGGTCGTGCAGGCGTTCAAGCGCCGGCCGGTCGTCCGGGCGGATGGCGCCGACGACCAGCAGCAGGGATGCGTGGCGCGGGCTCGCCACAAGGTCCACGCGCGGGTCGACTGCCAGTCGGTCCACCCCCCGCAGGCCGTCCTCTCCGACAGCGGGGAAAACCGGAACGGGCGCGGCGGCGGCCAGGCGATGCAGCAGGGCCGTCACTGCCATTTGAATATTCCCTCGCGCCAGCCGTAGAGGATGCCGATGGAGAGAATGGCGAGGAACATACCCATCTCCACCATCGCCTTCATGCCCTCCTCGACGAAGACGACCGCCCAGGGGTACATGAACATCATCTCCATCTCGAAGGCGATGAAGAGCAGCGTCATGGAGTAGTAGCGCGCATGGTAGCGCTGCCACGCATGGGTGCGCGGCGCGGACCCGCCCAGGAAAGGCGTCTTCTGCGGCTCGGTCAGCGCGCCGGAGGTCCGCCCCATGAGCAGGAGCGGCACCACCAGGGCGCCGGCGCCAAGCGCGGCGATCAGGATCGCAAGAAGGTCCGCCATGGTCCTTTGCCGACAACCGTTGCAGGAACGTCACGTACCGGGCAAACGCGGGGCGTGATGACACCGTTCCTCCGGCTGCTGCCCGGTGGTGGCGCGGTGGCGGACGGAGATGTTATTCGCCGGGACTGAGGGCGGGGGCGTGGATGTCGGCGAGGCGGGCGGCGACGCCGTCCTGGGTCACACCGGCATCGAACCACAGGGCGATATCGCGGTACAGGCACTCCAGTGCCTCGGCCTCCCATTCGGGCAGGCGGCGGGCCATGTGGTCCAGCCGGCGGGCGACGGCGGGCGCGGCGTGGCGGCTCAGGCTGGCGACGTAGCTGGCCAGGAAGTCCGACAGGTGCGCGTGCATCGTCGTCGTCATGCGGGTACCCCTCCTTCTCTTGCTCTCCGGTCTCGTCCAGCGTTCTGCTTTCCTGGATCGGGTCCTCAGGATGGCCCCGCAAACGTTAAGCAGGTCTTGAAACGGCGGGACGCAGGAGGGGTAAGGCGTGCGCCTTTCGTCCACCCCGAAGTTAGGGGGGCGGTGCCAGGACAAGGTCGGCGACAACGGGAAAATGATCCGACCCGATGGCAGGGCCGCGCCCGAAGCGCTCTGACGTCAGCGGCCCGCGCAGCAGGACGTGGTCAATGGGAATGCGGCCGGGCGGCATCCACCTGGGCCACGTCGCGTGCCAGCCGTGGCCGTGGGCGGCAGGGCGCAGGCCGGTGGCATCCAGCAAGGCCACGGCATGGGGCGACCAGAGGGTGGTGTTGAAGTCACCGGCGACGATCAGCAGATCGTCCAGTCCGGCCGCCGTCTCGGCAAGCTGCCGGAGCTGCCGGTTGCGGGCGCGGCTGCCGTCCCCGTCGAAGGGGGCCGGAGACGTCGGGTGCACGCCGATCACCGACACCGACCGGTCCCCCACCGTCAGCCGCGTGGCCAGGTACGGCGTCCTGCCGGCCGTGCGGCGCGCCATGCGGTCGTACCAGATGGGATGGCGGCTGAAGATCAGCGCCGGCGCTCCGCTGCGCCAGCCGTCCGGCGCGGCATGCGGATACAGCCCGCCGATCTCCTCCAGCGCTTCGACCCAGCGGGGGCCGACGGCATCCACCAGGATCACCACGTCGGCATCGGAGCGCGCGACGAAGTCGGCCACGGCCTCGGGCGTGCGGTTGGCGTTGAGAACGTTGGCGGCGACGACCCGCAGGCGCTCGCCGGGGGGTGTCTCGGGCGTCGGCGCCGTCCACAGGTCCTTGATGACCCAGCCGTGCAGGAGCGCGACGGTGACCAGGATGGCCGCGGCCGGCCAGGCGCGCAGCACCAGGGCGGCGACCAGCAGCACCGCCGCCGCCGCCACGTACTGCAGGCGGAAGTGGGTCAGAAGGTCGAACGGCCACCACAGGCGGGCGTTCAGGACGGCCACGGTGACAAGGGCCAGAAGCGCGGCGGCCAGCGTGACAGCGATCTTCAGGATGAGCGGCCTCCTCTGACAGGTCCGCCAGGAAAACGGGCGGCCGGCGGCGGCGTTGCCACCGACGGGTTTCCTCCGGCGCGCTCCTGTAGGACACTGATGGTCGTCCACCGGCCCGAGCCCGAGGGAGGCGCCCGTGACCCAGGCCGCTGCCACGCACCGCTCCACCCGTTACGTCTTCGACGACCTGAAGACGCTGCTCGCCCGGGCCAGCCCGCACCGATCGGGTGACGCGCTGGCCGGCGTGGCGGCGGCCAGCGACGAGGAACGGGTGGCGGCCCGCATGGCACTGGCCGACGTGCCGCTGGCGCGCTTCCTGGACGAGGCGCTGGTGCCCTACGAGGACGACGAGGTCACGCGCCTGATCCTCGACCTGCACGACGCCGACGCCTTCCAGCCCGTGCGGTCCATGACCGTGGGCGCGTTTCGTGACTGGCTCCTGTCCGACGCCGCCACGCCCGAGGCACTGGCGGCCCTGCGCCCCGGCCTGACGCCCGAGATGGCGGCGGCGGTCAGCAAGCTGATGCGCAACCAGGACCTGATCGCGGTGGCGCGCAAGTGTCGGGTGACGACGGCCTTCCGCACCACCATCGGCCTGCCGGGGCGCATGGCGGTGCGGCTTCAGCCCAACCACCCGACGGACGACCCGGCCGGCATCGCCGCCAGCATTCTGGACGGGCTGATGTACGGCTGCGGCGACGCCGTCATCGGCATCAACCCCGCCACCGACAGCCCGGCGGCCATGGTTCGGCTGCTGGAGCTGGTGGACGGCATCCGCGAGCGCTATGCCATTCCCACGCAATCCTGCGTGCTGGCGCATGTGACGACGGCGCTGTCGGTGATGGAGCGCGGCGCGCCGGTTGACCTGGTGTTCCAGTCCATCGCGGGCAGTCAGGCCGCCAACGACAGCTTCGGCATTTCGCTGTCCCTGCTGGCCGAGGCGCGGGAGGCGGCGCTGGCGCAGAAGCGCGGCACGGTCGGCGACAACGTCATGTACTTCGAGACGGGGCAGGGAGCCGCGCTGTCCGCCGAGGCCCACCACGGCCTCGACCAGCAGACCATGGAAGCGCGCGCCTATGCGGTCGCGCGGGCGTTCCGGCCGCTTCTGACCAACACGGTGGTCGGCTTCATCGGACCGGAATACCTGTTCGACGGCAAGCAGATCATCCGGGCGGGGCTGGAGGATCACTTCTGCGGCAAGCTGCTGGGCGTGCCCATGGGGGTGGACGTCTGCTACACCAACCACGCCGAGGCCGACCAGGACGACATGGACACCCTGCTGACCCTGCTGGGGGTGGCGGGGTGCTCGTTCATCATGGGCGTGCCGGGGGCCGACGACATCATGCTCAGCTACCAGAGCACCAGTTTCCACGACGCGCTCTACGTCCGCGCGGCCCTGGGGCTGAAACCGGCACCGGAGTTCGAGGCGTGGCTGCACGCCATGGAGATCACGGACCCCGGCGGGCGGGTGCGGCCGTCGCTGTCCGCCGGAAGCGGCGCCCGACGCATGATCGGCCACATGGCGCCCGCCGCTTCGGAAGACGACGGAGGCGCGGCATGAGCAATCCTGATCCCTGGCGCGTCCTGCGCCGCCACACCGCCGCCCGCATCGCGCTGGGCCGTGTCGGCGATGGCCTGCCGACGGCCGAACTGCTGCAGTTCCAGATGGCCCATGCCCGTGCGCGCGACGCCGTCCACATGGCGTTCGACGCGGCGGGCGTGGCGGCGGCCGTGCGCGACGCCGTGCCGGGCCTGACGGTGATGCAGACCGCCTCCGCCGCGCCCGACCGCGCCACCTACCTCCAGCGCCCGGACCTGGGTCGGCGCCTGGCCGAGGGCGAGGCGGCGCACCTGCGCGAGGCGGCGGGGGAGGGGCCTTTCGACGCCGTCTTCATCATCGGCGACGGCCTGTCGGCCCGTGCCGTTCATGCCCATGCCGCCGCCACTTTGGCCACCGCCGTGGCGGGGCTGAAGGCATGGAGGCTGGCGCCGGTGGTGGTGGCGCGGCAGGCGCGCGTTGCGCTCGGCGACCCGGTGGCGGAGGCGTTGGGGGCGGCGTGCTCGGTGATGCTCGTCG
Source organism: Caenispirillum salinarum (assembly GCF_044803115.1). Taxonomy (GTDB): domain Bacteria; phylum Pseudomonadota; class Alphaproteobacteria; order Rhodospirillales; family Rhodospirillaceae; genus Caenispirillum; species Caenispirillum salinarum_A. The sequence goes on from NZ_CP085224.1 coordinate 660,985, forward strand.
GCGAGCGGCCGGGGCTCTCGGCCTCCGACAGCCTGGGCGCCTACCTGACCTGGGCGCCGCGCACCGGCCGCCACGACGCCGACCGCAACTGCGTGTCCAACATCCGGCCGGAAGGGCTGGACCCGGCACGGGCGGGCGCCAAGATCGCCTGGCTGATGAGACAGGCGCGGGCGCTGGGGGTCAGCGGCGTGGCGCTCAAGGACGATGCGCCCGAGGCCATGACGGAAGAGGCACCGCCTGCCACCCTGGAGGGACGGGCGGACCGGACGTCGTAACCACCCTGCCCGGGTTCAGCCTTGGCGGCGGCGCGCCGTACCATTGCGGAACGCCGTACGGCCGATCCTGCGCGGCTGGCGTGCCAACCCGGACGACACATGAAACCGTACCTTTGTCGTCCGGCAAGGCCGACCGGCCGCCGCGCCTTATGGCGCGTGAGCCTGCGTGGCGACTGAACGCAGCCTCGATGATTTCAATCATCGAGGCGTATCATCGATCCTCCAGCCGCCGGGAGAGCCGCCGCCGCATGCCGTACCTGCCGTCTTCGCGCTGCGCCCGCCTGGGCGGGATTTTCGCCCTTCTGCTGACGCCGCTGGGGGCGGTCGGCGGATCGCCCGCCGCCACCGCCGCCGAACCAGAACTGACGTTCCTGGCAGTCAAGGCGCCCGAGACGGACCTGGAAAAGCGCTCCATCCGCACAACGCCGCGCGTCCTGCGCCGCGACGGAGAGGGCGAGACCATCGGCTACCGCGTGATTGCCCGCAGCGGCCAGGAGGTGGGGACCGGCACCTTCGGCGTTCTCCACGACCAGCGCGGCCAGGCCCTTTATGACGGCGCCGACCCGCGCGTCTCCGACGAGGTCGGGTTCACCTCGCTGCTGCACCGCGGGCGGCGGTGGTTCGCGTTGACGCAGTTCGGTGATCTGCCTGGCGCCCTTTATCTGTCGGAACTGGTGCAGGGGCGCGACGGCACGCTCATCGCCATGCAGACCGCGCCCGTGGACACCGCGCCCATCGGCGGCCTGTGGCGCCCCATGGAAGGCGGGATCACGCCCTGGGACACCCACCTCGCCGCCGAGGGCAGCCCGCCCGACACCCGGCTGGTGGAGGAGGCGCAGGACATGGCGGGGCTCGAGGACGCCGCCGCCATGGCAGCCTGGTTCGGCCGCTCGGCGCGGGGCGGCGACCGTGCGGCGCTGGAGGCCTTCCGCCAGACGGTGGATCCCTATCGCTACGGCCACGTCATCGAGGCCGACGTGGACCATCGGGGGCGGCCGGCGGTGTATCGTCGGCTGGCGCTGGGGCGCGCGGCGCCGGGGGACGTGCTGGCCATGCCCGACGGACGCACGGTCTACATCACCGACCGCGCGAACGGCGGCGGCCTTTTCATGTTCGTCGCCGACGAGATAGCCGATCTGTCGGCCGGGAGCCTGTATGCGGCGCGCTGGCGCCAGACCGCCAGCGTGGCGGGTGGGGCCGCCGACATCGAGTGGGTCGACCTGGGTCACGCCCGCGAGGTGGAGATTGCGCGGCTGCTGGATCGCGGCCTGATCTTCACCGATCTGTTCGACCGGCGCGAGGCCCTCGACGGCCACTGCCCCGACGGCTTCACCGGCCTGGAAACCGCCGCCGGGCCTGAGTGCCTGGCCGTGAAGGCGGGCATGGAGATGGCGGCGTCGCGCCTGGAGACCCGCCGCTATGCCGCCATGCTGGGTGCCACCACCGAGTTGGTCCGGTCCGGCGGCCTGGCGCTCGATCCCGCCCGCAAGCGGGTGTTTCTGGCCGTGGGCGCGGTGGCCGGGCCGATGGCCGAGGCGGGCGCAACCGCCGGGCCGGGGACCGATCACATCGCCCTGCCTTCAAACCCCTGCGGCACCATCTATGCCATGTCACTGGGAACGGTGGCGGGCATTGCCTCGGACCGGGTGGCGACGCGCGCCAGCGCCGTGGTGGTGGGCGCGCCGGTCGAACATGCGGGCGCCGATGCGGTCGACCCCAACGACTGCGCCCTGAACGGCATCGCCAACCCGCGCGGGCTCGCCTTCCTGGCTGACGACGACACCCTGATCGTGGCCGAGGACACGGTCCGCGGACACCAGAACGACGCCGTCTGGGCATGGGATGCGGCGACCGGGTCGCTAAGCCGACTCCAGACCACCCCTTACGGCGCGGCGGCGTCGGGCGTCGCATGGTTTCCGCACATGGGGGACTGGGGATACCTGTTCAGCTCCGTTGCCCATCCCTACGGCGGCAGCGATACCGAAAAAGCCGTCACCCCCGCCGCCCGACGGGGCTACCTGGGCTACATCGGCCCCTTCGGCGAGCACCTGTTCAACTGACCTCTTTGCTCGGACATGCACGCCCGATGCATGGCGCGCCGGCTGGGCGGCACGGTCCTGCGGCTGGAATTGTTGCGCGAATGATTTGCGTTATCGCGCAACAATTTTGTCAATGCGACGCCATGTAACATTCACGGGAAATCCCTGCCGCCGCCTCTACATTGACGCCCGAAATCTCATGCCTCCATCACTGTCAATGCAGCGGAAGGGTTCCATGACCGAGCACACCGCCTCTCAGTTCGTCGAGATCGTCAACGACGACGACGACATCCCCGCCCACGCCCCGGCCGTGCCCACCATGGGCGACCTGGTGGCCGCGCGCGTCAGCCGCCGCGCCACCCTGAAGGGCATGTCCGTCGCCGCCGCCATGGCGACCGTCGGCGGCGCCATCACCGCCGGCGTCAGCCGCGAGGCCCTGGCCGCCTCGGCCTCGACCCTGACCTTCAAGGAACTGCCGCACGGCTATGACGAGCAGATGCACGTCGCCGAAGGCTACAACGCCGGCGTGCTGATCCGCTGGGGCGATGCCGTGACCGCCGGCGCGCCGGACTTCGACGTCAACAACCAGACGGCGGAGGCGCAGAACAAGCAGTTCGGCTACAACGCCGATTACGTCGGCTTCTTCCCGCTGCCGCAGGGTTCCGGCGCCTCCGACCACGGCGTTCTGGTCATCAATCACGAATACACGATCAAGGACCTGATGTTCGACGGGATCGGCCCCGACGATCTGGCCAAGATGACCAAGGAGATGGCCGAGATCGAGATGGCCGCCCATGGCGCTTCGGTCATCGAGGTGAAGAAGGACGGCGAGACCTGGACCGTCGTGCCGGGCAGCCGGTACGCCCGCCGCATCTCCGCCCTGGACACCGAAATGCAGTTCACCGGCCCTGCCGCCGGTCACGACCGCATGAAGACGGGCACCGACGCCACGGGCACGAAGGTCATCGGCACCCTGAACAACTGCGCCGGCGGCGAAACCCCCTGGGGCACCGTGCTGATCGCCGAGGAGAACTTCCACGGCTACTTCAAGGGCACCCTTGAGAACCACCCGGAAAAGCGCAACTACGAGCGTTACGGCATCAAGGACGTCAGCCGCTACGCCTGGGCCGACCACCACGACCGCTTCGACCTGGACAAGGAGCCGAACGAGGCCAACCGCTTCGGGTGGATGGTCGAGTTCGACCCGTATGACCCGAACGCGGTGCCCAAGAAGCGCACCGCGCTCGGCCGCTTCAAGCACGAGGGTGCCACCACAATCGTCAACCCGGACGGCCGCCTGGTGGTCTACACCGGCGACGACCAGCGCTTCGAATACGTCTACAAGTACGTCTCCAACGGCACGGTCAACACCGAAGACCGCGCTGCCAACGGCGACCTGCTGGACGACGGTGTGCTGTACGTCGGCAAGTTCGACGCCGACGGCACGCTGATGTGGATGCCGCTGGTCCACGGCGAAGGTCCGCTGACGGCCGAGAACGGCTTCAACAGCCAGGCCGACGTGCTGATCGAGACCCGCCGCGCCGCCGACCTGCTGGGCGCCACCCCCATGGACCGCCCGGAGGACGTGGAGCCGAACCCGGCGACGTCCACCGTGTTCATGATGCTCACCAACAACACCAAGCGTAAGGACGAGCAGACGGACGCCGCCAACCCGCGCGCCGCCAACAAGCACGGCCACGTTATCGAGATGACCCCGCCGGGCGGCTCCCCGGCTGCCCGCGACCATGCGGCGCAGGAATTCACCTGGGACATCTTCCTGATGGCCGGCAACCCGGCGAACCCGGAAGACGGCGCCCAGTATGCGTCCGGCGTGACCGAGAACGGCTGGCTGTCCTGCCCCGACAACGTCGCCTTCGACAAGAAGGGCCGCATCTGGATCACCACCGACGGCGCGCCCAAGTCCGGCCTCGCCGATGGTGTGTGGGCGGCCGACGTGGAGGGCCACGGCCGCGCCCTGACTCGCCACTTCTTCCGCACCCCGCGCGGTGCCGAGATGTGCGGTCCCTGCTTCACGCCCGACGACACCACCCTGTTCGTCGCCGTTCAGCACCCGGCCGACGAGAAGGGCTCGACCTTCGCCAACCCGTCGACCCGCTGGCCGGACTTCACCGCCGGCATGCCCCCGCGCCCCAGCGTGGTGGCCATCACCAGGAAGGGCGGCGGCGTCATCGGCTCCTGACGTCGCGCCACAGGGGCGGCGGCCGTTCCCGGCGCCGCCGCCCCACCGGAACGAGGAAGGGCGGCCCTGGGGGGAGGGCCGCCCTTCTGTTCGTTCGCCGCGCCGACTGGGGTATGGGGGATGCGGAGGGGCCGGCGGGCGAACGGTCGGTGTTTCGTAAAGGTCGAGGCAGTCAGGCCAGCGGCCGGAACCAGTCCTTGCCTGATCCGCAGTAGGGGCACAGCCAGTCGTGCGGCAGGTCGGCGAAGGACGTGCCCGCCGGGACGGGATGGCCGCCGCCGTTGATGTTGTCGGCATCGCCCCGCGCCGGATCATAGACGTAGGGGTCGCAGTCGGGGTTGGTGCAGACGTACTTCCCGTCCGCCTTGGCATCGGGGAAGTTGCCGGACAGGCCGCCCGATGCGGCGACCGCGCGCCCGGCCCGCGTGAACGGCAGGACGGAGACGGCCAGCGCCCCGAGGGCGACGTTCAACACGGCGAACAGGCGCCGGCGCGAAATTACCGCGAGCATGAGACGACTGTCGGCGGTCATGACCGATGCTCCGTTCCTGTGCACCAATGCCCGCATTTTCGCGCCACACGGGTGCGGAACGGAAGTGACAGTGTCGTGACCTCGGCGTGTCATGGGTGGTAGGCCGTGCCGAACGAACGGGGTACTTCAGCCACCGGCCAAGGCCGCACGGGGCGTTGGAGGCTCCTGCGCGTTAAGCGCTTGCGCGGGCCTTGTGGACGCTCTAGGTTGCCTCCGGCATGGGCCCGCTTGGCGGAATTGGTAGACGCAGCGGACTTAAAATCCGTTGGCCGCAAGGCCGTGCCGGTTCAAGTCCGGCAGCGGGCACCACGTTCTTCGTTTATTTTCAATGCTGTGCCACCTCGTTCCGGTCCGGCGCAGGTGAGCAATCCGCTCCACCTGTGCCGGGTTTTGTGCGGCTGGCCTCGTCCATCTTGCTCATAGCGCGATGCAGATGGCCGGTCACCATGTGCGCATACCGCATGGTCATCGTGATGGTCCGGTGACCGAGAATGGCCTGTAGAGCCGCTATGTCGCCAGTCTGCTGGAGGAACACGGACGCGAAGCGGTGCCGCAGGTCGTGGCATCGAAAGGGCACGTTCGATTTTTTCGCAATCCGAGCGAAGCCGTTTGCGAATGCTGTATAGCGTTCCCCCTCGCCGTGCCAAAAAACATAGCCGGAGACGGGGTGTCGAGGTGTGCCGGAAAGTGTGCCGAGTGCTTCATCACTCAGCGGAACCACACGCGGGGACGATGTCTTGGTTTTGGTGAGCCTCACCTCCCGCCGCCGAATGGAAACTTGCCCCCACTCCAGTGAACAAGCCTCATCCTGCCGGAGTCCGGTTGCGGCCAGGAAACGGATCAGTCTGCCCGCCATGGGCGAGGCATGCGCGACCAGCCGCTCGATATCCTCATCGGTCGGGTAGGCCGTCTTTGGCGGTGCTTCTCGGAGATGTCGTTTGGAAAACGCCTTGACGGGATTGGAATCCAGCCAGTCCCACGTCACCGCGCACTCGCACAAGCAGCTAAGGGCCGCCAAGTCGCGACGGATTGTGGCGTTTGTCGCTCCCGCAGCCTTTCGGGCTGAGACAAAGGCATTCAGCCGCGCCTTGTTGACCTCGTCCAAGAAGCCGCCGCCAAAGTGCCGATCCAACTGCCGGAAGCTGACACGATACCGGGTCGCGCTGCTGGGCTTGAGCGTCGGAAGGTACTCTCTAGAAAAGCGCATCAACGCGTCGTGGTAAGTCTGCCGGGGCCGCCCCTCCTGATCCCACCGCCGGTGCTGGCGGAGAAGTTCTCCAAGAAACCGCTGCGCCTCAACCTTTGAAGTTGTGCGGGCGGACCTACGAACTTCCTGCCCCTGCCACATAAACCGTACCCACCACGTACTGCCGCGCTTGTAGACCGTCGCCAAGTGTTATCCCTCTGATCCTGTTGTAGAATCAGGGTCGCACGAGTTCGCAGTTTGTCAGCAAAAAGGTGGCCGCCGAGCACCAGTTTCCTAATCCGGGGGCCACAGGTTCGAATCCTGTCGGGCGCACCAAGATTTCCGAGGAAGATCAAAGGCCTGCCGGTCTTGAACCGGCAGGCCTCATCTCGTTCTTCAGGCGGTCTTCTATGCGATTGCGGTCACACGGAAAGCACAGTCGTTGCCCGGGCGAGGCGCACCGGCAGTTTGGGCAACAATCGCCTGAAAGTCTCAAGAGGCGCGTGGGGGTTACCAGAGGCGACAGCGGCACAGTCTCGCCACCATCCTCCTAGGTTCTGTGCGGGTGAATCTCACCACGGAAGTTTATCGTGTCTTGTCGAAATGTGGAGGCCAGATTAGCCTCTGCGCAGCGTATCAACAGGGGGAAATCATGGCCGAAGTTGCATATTCTGCTCCGACACTCGTTGAAGACTCCGATCCTGCGAGGCGCGCGAGGGGTGTCTCCCCATTGGCCGAGGAGCTAGTTATCGGCCTTATCGGGTACGCAGGCTCTGGCTGCTCGTCGGTGGCTGATACGCTTGAGGCCATTCTGGTGGAGATGGGCTATCAGCCTGCACGGGTTAAACTGAGCAACGAGATCGTGAAGCGTTCTCCAGGAAAGCCACTTGTCGTTCCCGAAAAGGGCACCGAAGAAGGCATTCAGAAGCTGAAGCGCGCCAGGGAGCTTCAGAACCTGGGAGATGCGCTTCGGAAGAATCACGGAAATCACGCCGTAGCCGCCCTCGCCATAAAGGAAATCGTCCGTATAAAAAAAGAAGATTATCCGAACAAGAAGAAGATAGCATTTATTCTTGATAGCATAAAGCACTCAGATGAAGTTGACCTTCTGCGCCGCGTCTACGACAGATCGTTCCGATTGGTTGCAGTTCACTGTGAACGCGGACGAAGAGAAGAAAGGCTTATCGGCGACCTGAAGTCAAAAAGGAAATATCGAGGAGCGCCCCCAGAAGATGTAAAGGACTACCTCGACAGAGATGAAAAGGACAAGGATAATGATCATGGACAACAGGTAAGGGACGCATTTTTCCTTGCTGACTACTTCCTTGACAATAACCTTAAGACTGAAGACGGCCTGCGCATCGCCGCAGACTTAGAGCGGTTCGCCAACCTCCTCCTGGGCCGAGAGTTGGTCCGTCCTACCGTGGAGGAGACGGGCATGTTCTACGCCGACGCAGCCGCCCTTCAGTCTGCGTGTTTGTCACGACAGGTCGGCGCATCTCTCCAGACGCCCGATGGACGGATTGTTGCCTCTGGCGCAAACGAAGTTCCCAAGTTTGGCGGCGGCGTTTACGCCGAAGGTGACAAGAACGACCATAGGTGCTTCAAATGGGATTGGGAGAGCCCCAGCGGGACCTTCAATGGCTGCCATAACGCCCGTCTAAAGGATGACCTGCGCAGGAAGATTGCAGAGTGGATGGGAAAGAGCTTTTCCAATGATCTAGCAGAGATTTTTCTTCCGCACACTCAGGACTCGATGTTCGCACACGAGAAAGAGCGCTTAGAACTTTCTAAGAAAATATACGACTTCTTCGTTAGAAATCCCGACAACTTTATAAAGATGCCGGGGATCAGAGAGATTATTGAGTACTCCCGCTCCATTCATGCCGAGATGAATACGCTCTTCAATGCGGCACGCCAGGGCATATCGCCCGAGGGGTGCACCTTGTACACGACCACATTTCCATGCCATAACTGCGCACGTCACCTCGTCACGGCGGGCATAAAAGTCGTCTACTATATCGAGCCATTTGTTAAGAGCTTGGCAAAAGACTTGCACCATGACGCGATATCTACAGAAACTCCAAAAGATGACGCCAAGAAAGAGCGCGGAAGTATGCTTGTGCTTCCCTTTACGGGCGTAGGCCCGAGAATGTATCGGGACTATTTCCTGAAAACCGTTCCGCTGAAGAACGATATCACGGGCGCATTTAAACATCCGGACGCGGGCATTCCAGGATATGCGGTTAGGCTCAAGGAACTGGCGGATGTCGAACGAGCGGCAGCCGAACTCGTCGGGGAATGATAATGCCCCGCCGGAGAAAAACGTTGTTCGGGTAGACCGTTGGCAGCGGCCCAAGGTGAATGATGACCTTAGGCCACTTCAGCTTGAGCTTTTTTTGCCGCCTGAGCAGGCGAAGGGCTTGATGCTATTCTACGATGTTGATGGGGGAAATGAAGTAGATTTACTGCGCGTTATTTCACAACACGCAGTAAAGTATGTTTTAGACCTGCGGATGACTCGTAGGTTCCCTGAAAAAAGGTACGACCACAAGGGCGTTTCGGACTATTTAGCCGCCAAGGACATAGCGTATAACTTCGCAAAGTGGTGGCTTGACACTATTGATTCACCGCGTGTCGTATCTTCAGAAGAAAAACGAGAAGCCGCTTCTGATCTTGAGGGCAGGATTAATAGTCATTTGAGCGGTGGGTGTCTGCTCGTCATGCATGGAAGCCTTGATCACCGCCTCATAATGCGGATTAGGCGTGTGATTGGGCGATTGGAAAACTTCCGTGGTGAGATTCACCCGCACAGAACCTAGGAGGATGGTGGCGAGACTGTGCCGCTGTCGCCTCTGGTAACCCCCACGCGCCTCTTGAGACTTTCAGGCGATTGTTGCCCAAACTGCCGGTGCGCCTCGCCCGGGCAACGACTGTGCTTTCCGTGTGACCGCAATCGCATAGAAGACCGCCTGAAGAACGAGATGAGGCCTGCCGGTTCAAGACCGGCAGGCCTTTGATCTTCCTCGGAAATCTTGGTGCGCCCGACAGGATTCGAACCTGTGGCCCCCGGATTAGGAAACTGGTGCTCGGCGGCCACCTTTTTGCTGACAAACTGCGAACTCGTGCGACCCTGATTCTACAACAGGATCAGAGGGATAACACTTGGCGACGGTCTACAAGCGCGGCAGTACGTGGTGGGTACGGTTTATGTGGCAGGGGCAGGAAGTTCGTAGGTCCGCCCGCACAACTTCAAAGGTTGAGGCGCAGCGGTTTCTTGGAGAACTTCTCCGCCAGCACCGGCGGTGGGATCAGGAGGGGCGGCCCCGGCAGACTTACCACGACGCGTTGATGCGCTTTTCTAGAGAGTACCTTCCGACGCTCAAGCCCAGCAGCGCGACCCGGTATCGTGTCAGCTTCCGGCAGTTGGATCGTAAGCGGGGCTTGTTGCCCACACTGATCAGCCGTTGACGGCGGCCTCCCAATTCCAGGGGAGGAGCTCGTCCAGCCGGCATGCGGGGAAGTCCGTGACGATCGTCTCGATGACGCTCTTCAGATAGGCGAAGGGCTCGACGTCGTTCAGCTTCGCCGTCTCGATGAGGGACGCGACGATGGCCCAGTGGTCGCCGCCGCCGTCGGAACCGGCGAATAGCGAATTTTTCCTGACCAGAGTCACTGGCCTGATGCAACGTTCGACGGCATTGGTGTCCATCTCGACACGGCCGTCGTCGAGGAAGACGCAGAGGCCGTCCCAGTGGTTGACGGCGTAGCGCAGGATCTCGGCGAGCGGCGCCTTGCCGGACACGCGGGCGAGCTGGGCGTCGATCCAGGTCCGCATGCTCTCCACCAGGGGGCGGGTCCGAGCGGCCCGTTTGGCTTGGCGCTCCTCCGCCGCCTGACCGCGGATCTCGCTCTCGATGCGGTACAGTTCGGCGATCCGGCGCAGGGCTTCCTCGGCCACCGGCGAGCCCTGCTTCACATGAAGCTCGTAGAACTTGCGCCGCAGGTGGCTCCAACAGAAGGCGAGCGTGATCGGCAGCGGCAAGGCGGCGCCGGCCTTCGCCGTGACGAGGCTCTTGTAGGCACCATAGCCGTCCACCTGGAGGATGCCGGCGAAACCGCCGAGGTGATCGCGCGCGTGGTCCGCGCCCCGGCCGACGGCATAGACATAGGCGACCGCCGGCGGATCGCCGCCGCCCCAGGGCCGGTCGTCCCGGGCGTAGGCCCAGAGCTGCGCCGTCTTGGTCCTGCCGCGCCCCGGGTCGAGCACCGGCAGGCGCGTCTCGTCGGCGTAGAGCTTGGCCGACGACAGCAGGTGCAGCCGCAGCCGGTCGTACAGCGGCTTCAGCCACCAGCATGCGTGGCCGACCCAGCCGGCCAGCACCGAGCGGTCGATCTCGATGCCCTGGCGGGCCAGGATACGGGCCTGGCGATAGAGCGGCAGGCCGTCGGCGTACTTGCCGATCAGCACCTGGGCGACCAGGGCCTCCGTCGGCAGGCCGCAGGCCACGACATGCTCGGGCGCCGGCGCCTGCACCACGCCGGTCTCGCAAGCCCGGCAGCCGTAGCGCGGACGCCGGGTGACGAGGATGCGGTACTGCACCGGCACGACGTCGAGCCGCCGGCTGACGTCCTCGCCGATCACGTGCCGCTCGCCGTTGCAGCAGGGGCAGACCTTGTCCTCGGGCGCGACGTCGATGACGCGCTCGATCTCGGGCAGGGTCTTGGGCAGCGATGCCCGCTCGTCACCCGTCCGCCGGCGGCGCCGCTCCACCGGCGCGGCCGCATCCATCTCGGCATGGACGGCGGCGATGCTCTGCTCCAGGTCCTCGAAGGAGAGCGCCAACTGGTCGGGGTCGAGCTTCTCGGAGCGCCGGCCGAACATCAGCCGCTTCAACTGCGCCAGAAGGTGTTCGAGTCGGTCGGCGCGGTCCTTTTCGACGTCGCGTTCAGCCGTCGCCGCGTCCCGCTCCTCGGCCAAAGCCAGAACCAGCCGACGCAGGTCGGCGGCATCGGTCGGCAGGGTGTCGAGGTCGAGCGGCATGGCCGGATTTTACCCGCTCCGGAGGCGCCGGGCCAGCCGGAAACCGGCTCAACAGGCGGCTTCCGGCGTTTCCACGGGCCGCCGCCGCACGCGCGACCAGTCGAGCCCTTCGAGCAGCATCGCCATCTGTGCCGGCGACACCGTGACGACGCCGTTACGCACCGGCGGCCACGTGAAGCGGCCGGTCTCCAGCCGCTTGTAGAACAGGCACAGGCCGCTGCCGTCCCACGCCAGGATCTTGACCCTGTCCAGCCGCTTCGAGCGGAAAACGAAGAGGTCGCCGCAGAAGGGATCGCGCCGCAGGGCTTCCTGCACGACCGCCGCCAGACCGTCGTGTCCTTTGCGGAAATCCACCGGCTGCGTGCAGAGCACCACCTTCACGCCCGTCGGCGGCGCGATCACCGCGGCCTCCGCAGGGCGCCGATGACGGCGACCGCCAGGGCGGGATCGACGTCGCCCGACAGCACGGCATGCCCGCCATCGACCACGACGTCGATGCGACCCGGCCGCCGTGCATCGGGCTGCGGCGGACGCGCCTCCAGTTTCGGAGCTTCGACCACCATCTCGGCGAACGGATCGCCGGCTGCGACCGCGGTTCCCTTGGCGATGCCGGCATCCCGTCGCCACACCGTCAGCAGGCCGCGGTTCACCCCGTACCGCCTCGCCACGTCCGAGATGCAGGCGCCCGGTTTCGCGCTCGCTGCCACGATCTCCGCTTTCTCATCCGCCGTCCACCGTCGGCGCTGCCGGCGGCCAGTGATGACCTCCACCCGCTGATAAGGCCTGGCTTCATCTCTGTCTCCAAGCCAGGCATCAAGTCTGTCGTCATCCATCGTGGCCGCACCTCGCTCGCCTCGGAAAGCGATCACGATGCGGCAGAGCTCGCTTCGTCAACAGGTGGGGGAGGAGCCCCGCTTACGTTGGATCGGCACTTTGGCGGCGGCTTCTTGGACGAGGTCAACAAGGCGCGGCTGAATGCCTTTGTCTCAGCCCGAAAGGCTGCGGGAGCGACAAACGCCACAATCCGTCGCGACTTGGCGGCCCTTAGCTGCTTGTGCGAGTGCGCGGTGACGTGGGACTGGCTGGATTCCAATCCCGTCAAGGCGTTTTCCAAACGACATCTCCGAGAAGCACCGCCAAAGACGGCCTACCCGACCGATGAGGATATCGAGCGGCTGGTCGCGCATGCCTCGCCCATGGCGGGCAGACTGATCCGTTTCCTGGCCGCAACCGGACTCCGGCAGGATGAGGCTTGTTCACTGGAGTGGGGGCAAGTTTCCATTCGGCGGCGGGAGGTGAGGCTCACCAAAACCAAGACATCGTCCCCGCGTGTGGTTCCGCTGAGTGATGAAGCACTCGGCACACTTTCCGGCACACCTCGACACCCCGTCTCCGGCTATGTTTTTTGGCACGGCGAGGGGGAACGCTATACAGCATTCGCAAACGGCTTCGCTCGGATTGCGAAAAAATCGAACGTGCCCTTTCGATGCCACGACCTGCGGCACCGCTTCGCGTCCGTGTTCCTCCAGCAGACTGGCGACATAGCGGCTCTACAGGCCATTCTCGGTCACCGGACCATCACGATGACCATGCGGTATGCGCACATGGTGACCGGCCATCTGCATCGCGCTATGAGCAAGATGGACGAGGCCAGCCGCACAAAACCCGGCACAGGTGGAGCGGATTGCTCACCTGCGCCGGACCGGAACGAGGTGGCACAGCATTGAAAATAAACGAAGAACGTGGTGCCCGCTGCCGGACTTGAACCGGCACGGCCTTGCGGCCAACGGATTTTAAGATCGATCATCCGGAGGGCTTCTGGGCAAGTTTTGTGGAGCTTCAACGGGTTACGCTGTGAAGGGCCGCATGGCGGGAATGGGCTGCTTGTGCGCAGTCGGCACAGCGGCTCGCCGGTGATAAGGCCGCCGGTCAGGCTGCCGTGGCGCTTGCCTGCTTGATGCGGTGGACGGTCGCGACACCGACGCCCACAGCCTTGGCCGTCTTCGCTATGGACGTCCCCTCTGCCAGCAGCCGCTCGACGGCCTCCCGCTTGTCCGCCGGAAGCGAGGGGCGACCGCTGCCCAGCGACAACCAGGATGGCCGCTCTGCCGACAATTACGATGGCCGCAGGGGGTGACCGTAGGGCGGGCGTAGCCCGGCCGGAGGTCGCCCCCTGCGGTGCGCGGTCTTCATAGACCCCGCCGACGGCCGTGATGGGAGACACTGGCGGTTCTCAACGACCAAGAAGAGACCGCCGGTGCCTGGAACCCACATCACGGACCATCAGGTGAAACTCTACATGAAGCACCGAGGACAACACACGCAGCGAGTCGCGGCCGCGAAGGCCGGGTTCAGCGAGAGGACGGCCCGGCGGATCGACCGGGACCCGCGCCTTCCTTCCCAGAAACGGGATCATCGCCACTGGCGCACCCGCGAGGATCCGCTGGAGGACGTCTGGGAGACGGACATCCTGCCGATGCTGGAGGGCGCGCCCGGCCTGAAGGCGGTCACCATCTTCGAGGAGCTGGAGCGGCGCTATCCGGATCAGAATTGGCCGTCGCGCCGGCGGACCCTGGAGCGCCGGATTCGGGAATGGCGCGCGCTGAAGGGGCCGGAGAAGGAGGTCATCTTTCGCCAGGCCAACCCGCCCGGCCGGATGGCCTTGTCGGACTTCACCGATGCCGCCGAGCTGGCGGTGATCATCAACGGGGCGCCGCTCGCGCACCGGCTCTACCATTTCACCCTGGCCTACTCGGGCTGGGAGTACGCCGAGGTGGTGCTGGGCGGCGAGAGCTTCATCGCCTTGGCCGCCGGTCTCCAGAACGCCCTGTGGTCCCTCGGCGGTGTCCCGGCCGAACATCGCACCGACAGCCTGTCGGCTGCCTTCCGGAACCTCGACAAGGAGGCCGCCCGGGACATGACGGAGCGTCATCAAGGTCTCTGTGACCACTACGGCATGGTCGCGAGCCGCAACAACCGCGGCGTCGCCCACGAGAACGGCGCTATCGAGAGCCGGAACGGCCACCTCAAGAGGGCTCTCGACCAGGCCCTTCTGCTGCGCGGGAGCCGGGACTTCCCTGATCTGGAGGCCTACCGCCGCTTCGTCGCCGAGGTGGTGGGGCGGGCCAATGCCCGTCGCCGCGAGATGCTGGCCGTCGAGAAGCCGGTTCTCCGCAGCCTGCCGCCGCGCCGGACGATGGATTACGAAGAGGCCCGGGTGCTGGTGACCAGCGCCGGCGGCTTCGTCCTGCGCCGGGTCTTTTACACGGCGCCGTCGCAGTTCATCGGCCACCATCTCCGCCTGCGCATCCACGACGACCGGCTTGAAGGCTTCCTCGGCGGCACCCCCGTTCTGACCCTGCCACGCGGTCGCGCGCCCTCCGGCAACGGCCATGGCTACGTCGTCAACTACCGCCACGTCATCCACAGCTTGCGACGCAAGCCCCAGGCCTTCCAGAACCTGGTCTACCGGGACCACCTGTTCCCCCGGACCGAATACCGGCGGGCCTGGGATGCCATGATGGCCTCCATGGACCCGCGCGTCGCCTGCCGGACCATGGTCGGCCTACTGGCCCTGGCGCACGACGCCGGCTGCGAGGCGGATCTGGCACGGCGACTGGGCGAGGATCTCGACCACGGACGGCTTCCCGACCTGGCCCTTCTGCGGATGACCTTCCCGGTTAGCGGCGGCACGATCCCGAACGTGACGGTGGCGCTGCCGTCGGCATCGGATTACGACATCCTCGTCGCGGGAGCCGGCCGATGAGCATCTCGGTTGACATCGCCAAGCTGCCGCTGCTCCTCACCGAGTTGCGGCTGCCGACCATCAAGCAGTTCTGGGAGGAATTCGCCGAGCGCGCCGACATGGAAGGCTGGCCCGCCAGCCGTTTCCTGGCGACGCTGGCTGAACTCGAACTCGCGGAACGGGAGCGCCGGCGCATCCAGCGGCACCTCGTGGCGGCCAGGCTGCCTTCGGGCAAGACCCTCGACACCTTCGACTTCTCGGCGGTGCCGATGGTCAGCAAGGCCCACGTCATGGCGCTCGCTGCCGGCGACGGCTGGCTGGACCAGGGCAAGAACCTGCTGTTCTTCGGTCCGCCCGGCGGCGGGAAGACCCACCTCAGCGCCGCCCTCGGCCACACGCTCATCGACAACGGGTTCCGCGTCCTGTTCACCAGGACGACCGATCTCGTCCAGCGCCTCCAGACGGCCCGGCAGGACCTCGCCCTGGCGAGCGCCATCGACAAGCTGGACAAGTACGACCTGCTGATCCTCGACGACCTGTCCTACGTCGAAAAGAGCCAGGCCGAGACCAGCGTCCTGTTCGAGTTGATCGCCGCCCGCTACGAGCGACGGTCGCTCTTGATCACGGCCAACCAGCCGTTCGGCCAGTGGGACCGGATCTTTCCTGACAAGGCCATGACCATCGCCGCCATCGACAGGCTGGTCCACCACGCCACGATCTTCGAGTTGAACGTCGAGAGCTACCGGCGCCGAACCGCGGTCGGCAGGGACGCCGCACCATCCGCGACAACTACCGACGCGGATAATTGTCGCCCGGCGACAACTACATCGGAGACCGGCGACAATTAGACTTGCCGGCGCCGCTGCGCGGCGCCACCATCGTCATCCCATCACGGCGACCGGCCATCGTAGTTGACGCCCACCGGCCTTCCTAATTGTCGCGCTACAGACCGCAGTGCTTACCCTGGTCCCTGGCGCGGGAGACGCCACTCCGGATGCGATCCGTGATCATGGCGCGCTCGAATTCGCTGAAGACGCCGAGCATCCCAAACATGGCGCGCCCCGCCGGAGTGGACGTGTCCAAGCCCTGCTGGTGCAGGTACAGATCAACGCCGCGCTCATTGATTTCGGAGAGAAAGCCGACGAGGTGCTGCAAGGAGCGCCCCAGGCGGCAGACGGACCACGCCGCGATCAAATCAAACTCCCGCCGGGTCACGCCCTTCATCAAGGCGTCAAAGCCGGGGCGCTGGTCACGCCCCTTGGCCCCACTGATGCCAGCGTCCTCAAAGACGGTGACCACATGCCAGCCCAACCTCTCAGCAACAGCGTGAAGCTCGCGAAGTTGGTTGGCAACGGTCTGACCGTCTGTAGAGACGCGAATATAGAAGGCGACGCGCTTGCTCATACGAATATGTTCGCACGGAACTGAAGTTCGTCAACTTTTTGTTCCGAAACTTCTTAAAAGTTTTGGAACGTTGTGCAGATCGCTTTCCCGACGAAGTTCGTGGCTCACGGTGAGCCGCCACCGCTCCGAGAAAAGCTATTCGTGAACTTCAGAAACCAAGTGCTTTCGGAATGGCGGAAAGCACCTCCTGAAAGCCGCAGAAAACGATAGTTCCACAGAGCGATTTTCCGGCACCCTTTTGGAATGGTCGTCGGGGCTATCATGAGGCTGAAGGAGAAACGCACTGATTATTTTCTGGGGATTTTGCCGGGAGCACTGCTCAGCGGTGATATCGGGCACGACCAGCAGATGGCCGGAGGTGATGAAGTTCTTCGTCAGGGAGATGCGGCAGCAAGACGGAAAGGCATGTCGTCCAGGGCGATCCTATCTGGCACCACATGACGGAACTTCTTTGACCACGGGCATGGCCGACGAAGAAAGTTTCTTTACCGGCTCAGCCCTTCTTGATGGGCCATGGGAAGAAATATCTTTGATCAGGTGATGGAGAAGAGCTTCCATCAGCCAACTTCGCTTGCGCTAAGTCGTCTGGCTGCTTCTCATTCCTTCAGCAGCTATCGCTGCATCACTCATCTCGAACCAGCATAATCAACATGATGAAGAGATATTCTTTCCACCCATCCTAGATTAGATATCACTTTTTCACCCCCCTCCTACCGCATGTCTTTCAAGACAGACTCCTGGCGGTAAGAAGGGGAGATACGTGAAGCGACGTCCTGAGTTGTCAACCACCCAATAAGCTGCTCATACGCTTTACGCGCACCACAGGCGGTTTCCCGGTACCTGCTGTACAGCCCCATCCCGGCCCTGACCCCACCTACGAGTGAAGCTACGCGCGTGATGGCGCTGCGCTTCCGGCGGATCATTGTGAATGGACCAAACGGTTATGATGAAGAGGTTTATAACTTCATCAAGCTCATGTATCCAGCTATTGGGGGACCGGATACATGCGGATAGGTGTCAAATGGATCAAGACACACTTATCCTCTTTTCATGAGCCTTTTTGCAGGTTCTCTGCCTGCCGAGCAGCCGTTACTTGCCTAGTCTCCTGGCCGACAAGTCCGTCTCGTGGGTCACCCTAACCTCATACATCGGTCTTATTTCCCGATCTATGTTGTGGACCGGAGGAAGGCCCTATACTCTCCTGGGTGCTTATGTACTTCTATTTATACAACATCCGCTCGCTCTCCGTCAAAATAAAAGATACTTTAACTCGGTTTCGCCTGTAGCGGAGCGGTTAACGTTAAACTTAAACCGCACCCTTATTCTAAAGAATGCGACACATGAATGGCCTTCTGCGAACAACTTCTTACCAACCCTGCCCGAGCACCCGGAGCCGCTGATTGAGGTGGCCCCAAGAATCTGGACAGGTCGGTAAGCTCTGGGTTTTGCTCCTGGGGCGAGACAGGAGAAGACCGCATGAGCAAGAATCGTCGCAACCACAGCGCCTCCTTCAAGGCGAAGGTGGCGATGGAGGCGCTGTCCGGCGAGAAGACGGTGGCCGAGCTGAGCGCGAAGTACGACGTCCACCCGACGATGATCAACGCCTGGAAACGTACGCTGCGGGACCAAGCGGCCACGGCATTCGAGAAGGGCCCATCGAAGGCCGACAAGGACAAGGAGGCGCTGGTCGATGAGCTGTACAAGCAGATCGGCCAGTTGAAGGTCGAAAATGATTTTTTGGCCGTCAGGCTCAAGCGCTGAAGCGGGTGGAGCGCCGAGCCATGATCGACATTTCCCACCCCACGCTGAGCCTTACACGGCAATGCCGCCTGGTCGGCATCAGCCGGTCGTCGCTGTACTACCGTCCGGTGAACGACGACACGCCGAAGAACACCGAGGACCGGATGCTGATGGCGGCCATCGACCGCCACTTCCTGGATATGCCCTACTTGGGCAGCCGTCGCATGGCCGCCCTCCTGCGCCGCGAGGGCTGGTCCGTCGGCCGCAAACGGGTGCGACGCCTGATGCGGCTGATGGGCGTTCAAGCCGTCTATCGCCGGCCGCGGACCACGGTGCCGCACCCCGAGCACCGGGTCTATCCCTACCTGCTGCGCACGCTGGTCATCGACCGGCCGAACCAGGTGTGGGCTGCCGACATCACATACATTCCGATGCGTCGCGGCTTCCTGTACCTGGTCGCCATCATGGACTGGCACAGCCGCAAGGTGCTGTCGTGGCGGTTGTCCAACACCATGGACGCCGATTTCTGCGTCGCGGCGCTGGAACAGGCCCTGGAAACCTACGGCCCGCCCGAGATATTCAATAGCGACCAGGGCAGCCAGTTCACCAGCCTCGCCTTCACTGGGACGCTGAAGGCGGCGGGCGTGCGCATCAGCATGGACGGCAAGGGCCGCTGCATGGACAACATCTTCATTGAGCGCCTGTGGCGCAGCCTGAAGTACGAGGAGGTCTACCTGAAGGCCTACACCACTGGCAGCGAGGCCAAGGCCGGCATCGGCGCCTGGGTGCAAACCTACAACGAGCGGCGCCCGCACCAGGCCCTGGCCTATGCCACCCCCGATGAGGTTTACTGGCGAGGCCTGCCGGGCTCCGGGCTACGCTCCCGCTCCGCCCTCCGCCCGGCAGGCCTCGCCGCCTGACCGCGACTACCCACCAACCAAGCCCCAGGAGCAGAGCTTACAGAGCGCGCTGATCTGCCCGAACAACCGGGACCACTTCAGATGCCGCTTGACCCGGGTGATCAAGGGCGTGCAGTTCGAGCAGCAGCCCAGCGGCTAGGCCGAATTCGCCCCTCTCAAGTTCCTGGCAAAGAAGGCAGCGGCAGAGAAATCGGCACTGAAAGAAGTGGAAGCCATCCGGCAGCGCATCCTGAAGCGCGCCGAGGAAGGCAAGCCGGAGACTCCGGAAACTTCGAGGAATGTTGAGAGACACAACAACGGAAGCCACTCCATCCGCCCCCTCATCAAACAATAAATCCACCACGAACTGGATGAAAAAAGAATGTTCGTTCCAAAGCGCAGTTGATCATAGAGAGATAACGGTGACAGCCATAGCTGCATCAGGCGGAAATGATTTTGACATTGCGAATGACGCCCGCATAAACTGAGGCCAGTTCTAAGATTAGTATATACCAAGCGACGGAAATATTTCATATGTACGAATATACAAATATAATAGACCTTTCATTATCAAATGTACTTCTGGGGGGGATATGGCGACACTGATTTTCCCGTACCAGTACGTAGCCATGGTCGAACACAACAGCTTTATTGAGGGGCTGACCGAAGAGATGTTCGGGGCCGTCTGGCAGATCAAGCTTCACCGCACCGGGATTGATCCAAAGGCCGCCGCTGAACTAAACGATTTTGCGGCTGCCGTGATCGCCCGAGCCGAAATCACACGGCACGCTGCTGAACACGGCATCGACGTGTCCGTCTTCCCGTCCGATCAGGACGGCTGGAGCGCGGTTGGTTTCGCTAGCAAGGAGGATGCTGCCGTTTTTAGAATGTTCTGGGAGGGCGAAATTCAGTCCGCTTAGGCAGAAAATGAGAAAGGAAGTAGGTTGTTGAGTTTCTCAACAACGTGCCGCACCTTCCATGCGCGTCGAAACAACGTCATTGTGCGCCTTTACCTCAGAAGATATAATATCAGATTTAATATTACTGGGGGGTAATGATACGACTTTTTCATATCGTGCTTGCAGCCTCATTGTGTGTAGCAGGACCCGCCGTTGCGGAAACGAACATCAGCAAGGCGCAGGCAGTGGCGGTACCATTTGATAAGTGCAAGCCCGAAAAAGGCGTCACCGTCACGTTTGATGACAGCAGCCCAAAGCTCTCTGGTGAAGAAATCGCGCAACTTCTAACTGGCAACACGCTTCTCTCGGTGGATCGGTACGGCACGTTTGCGCTGTACTATCCGGAAAAGGGAAAGGCTATTGGCTGGATGCCTAAGGAGAAAGATAAGGGATATTCGTGGTCTGCCGGAAAGGTTTCATTCGAAGGCGGAAAATACTGCCGTACATGGGACCAGTGGAATAGTGGAAAATACGTGAACTGCTGGAATATCTACCGCAGTGCGGAGCCGCACGTTGATCGTCCCGGCTTCTATTTCGCTTGCGAGAATGGCGTTCCGGACGGGGATATTCATGTTGTTCTACCGGGAAACTACTTCGAAGTCGAGTGGCGCGGCACCGGCAAGAAGGGAGGCCGCTTGACACAAAGCGATGAAAAAACCAACGCTGCTACCGAGAAATATTTCGGAAAGTACGTGAATAAGTAAGTCTTAGGCCCGCCAACGGCGGGCCTTTTACGTTTTTGAAGAAATGTTCGTCGCCACAGATATTTACGGCAGTAGCTGCCGCGATTAGAAGGCGCTCCGCAAGATAAATAAGAAAAAGGTCTTTTAAGGAGGAAGTATTATGAATGTCACATGTAGTGGAGCGTTGCGGGGTTGGAAATGGGAAGTGGCATGTCGCGACATTAACCCCCGTGACCTAACAGAGCAGGAGTTCGAGGAACGCTGCGCGGCCATCCGGTGGTGGCTCCTCGGTAACTGCGTAGCCGAATTCGAGCAAGCCGCACGTCGAGACGTAGGCGCGAACGGCTGGCCCCTCCTACGTCGTCTTCCGCTTCATGACCGAAGAGGACGCACTGGCACTGACGCTGACGGGGCAAGGCAACGTACCATACAAGCTTCCTCGCATCGGCAACCCGCGCCGCTGCATCTGACGTCGTTCATGGCTGATGAGACAGGCAAAGGGCAACGTGCTCATCGCACCTATTTTTTCATGGAGCCGTCTGGTAGGGTCTAAACCGCTCACGAACCAGACGGATTCATCAGGTACATGGCTGTCCTCACCCTCGATCAGCTTGAGGCCCATCTTTGGCGCGCCGCCGACATCCTACGCGGCTCCATCGACGCGTCGGACTATAAGCACTACATATTTGGCCTTCTATTCTACAAGCGCCTCTGCGACGTTTGGGAGGAGGAGTACGAGGACCGGATGCAGGAGTTCGGTGACGCCGATTTGGCCGCCGACCCGGAAGAGCACCGGTTCCACATCCCCGAGGGGTACTTCTGGAAGGACGTGCGAAAGCACACCACCAATATCGGTGAGCACCTGAATGCCGCCTTCCACGCCATTGAAGACGCTAACCACCGTCTGCGGGGCGTCTTTCAGGACGTGGACTTCAACAACAAGGAGCGGTTCCCAGACCACGTTCTTGAAAAGTTGCTTCAGCACTTTGAGACGTACCGGTTCCGAAATGTGGACGTGGAGCCGGATGTCCTTGGGCAGGCTTACGAGTACCTGATCGCGCAGTTCGCGGACGACGCCGGTAAGAAGGGTGGCGAATTCTACACGCCGAAGATGGTCGTCCGGCTGATCGTGGAGTGCCTCCAGCCAGACGAGGGCATGTCCATCTATGACCCTACCTGCGGGTCCGGGGGCATGCTTCTCGAAGCGTTTCACCATCTGGAACGGCTTGGAAAGAATCCGCGCAGCCTGTCTCTCTACGGCCAGGAGCGGAACCTGAACACCTGGGCCATCGCCCAGATGAACTTGTTCCTGCACGATATTGACGATGCCTCCGTGGCGCGCGGTGACACCCTTACCGAGCCGAAGCACATGGTGGGGGAAGGTACGGCGATCCGCACCTTTGACCGTGTGCTGGCGAACCCGCCGTTCTCGCTCAAGCAGTGGGGGCACGAGGTCTGGAGCAATGGCGACCCCTACGGGCGCGACATCTATGGGTGCCCGCCCAAATCCTATGGCGACCTTGCCTTCGTGCAGCACATGATCGCCAGCCTCAAAGAAGACGGATTGTTGGGCGTCGTCCTGCCCCACGGCATCCTTTTCCGTGGCGGCGCTGAGGGTCGCATCCGCGAGGGAATGCTGAAGGACGACATCATCGAAGCGGTCATCGGACTTGCCCCTAACCTGTTCTATGGAGCGGGTATTCCCGCCTGCATCCTCGTCGTCCGGAAGAAGAAGCCTGCCGCCCGTAAGGGCAAGGTGCTGGTGGTCAACGGCGTGGAGCAGTTCGTGGAGGGTAAGGCACAAAACCGCCTTTCGGACGCAAACGTCGCTACGCTGGCGGAGACGTTCCGCGACTTCGCAGATGTAGAGCGCCTTGCTCGCGTTGTGCCGGTGGAGGAGATCGCAGCCAACGACCACAACCTAAATATCAGCCGGTACGTCCACGTGGCTGAGGATAAAGAAGACATCGACGTTGCGGAAGAGGTCACCAAACTCCTTGAACTGCAAGAGCAGCGGAACGCGGCGGAAGCAAAAATGATGGGTTTCCTGAAGGAGCTTGGATATGTCTCGGAAGGTGCCTGAGGGATGGCGGGACGCGAAACTGGGAGACGTATGTGGAATCCGCATTGGCGGGACTCCTCCACGAGGTGAGCCGTCTTACTGGGCCGCCCCTGAAGAGAATGGCTATCCTTGGGCGTCAATCTCTGATCTTAGCCAGGGGTATATTTCAAGTACGAAAGAACGCATTACGCCCGCCGGAGTGGAGAACTCGAACGTGAAACCCGTTAAATCGGGTACGATCCTGATGAGTTTTAAACTCACGATAGGTAGAGTCGGCGTAGCGGGATGTGACCTCTATACAAATGAAGCGATAGCGGCCTTCGATGAAGACCAGCGGGTCATTGATCGCGGCTACTTAAAGTATGTGCTTCCAATGGCGGCGGGAGCGGGTGATGTTGACGAAGCTGTCAAGGGAAAGACCCTCAACAAGAGAAAGCTGGCTCAGCTAAAGCTTCTCCTCCCTCCGCTCCCAGAGCAGCGCGGCATAGCTGAAATCCTGTCCAGCGTGGAAGAAGCCATCGCCGCCACTCAAGCGGTGATTGAGCAAAAAAGTCGTCTACGAGAACGACTTCTCCGCACCCTCTTCCATCGCGGGAACTGGGAGCAGGAGAAGCCATTGCCAAGTGGCTGGACACTAAGAAGGCTTGACGACGTTGCAGTTAGGGGAAGTGGCCACACGCCGAACAAGAAGAAGCCGGAATACTGGAATGGCGGGATTAAGTGGGTGTCTCTTCGCGACACGAAGCGGCTCGATCACCTCTTCATAGACTCGACAGAGGCGGAAATCAGCGACGTGGGAATGGCGAACTCTTCCGCTGTTTTACACCCATCTGGAACGGTTGTGCTCTCCAGGGATGCGACCGTTGGGCGCAGTGCGATCATGACAATGCCCATGGCCGTTAGTCAGCATTTTATTGCATGGCGCTGCGAATATTCCCTCAATAATATGTATCTCTATTACTGGCTTCAATCCATGAAGCCAGTTTTCGAGCGTATTGGAGCAGGTAGTACCATAAAGACCATAGGCTTGCCTTTCTTTAGAAGGCTAGAGATTCCTGTGCCGCCACTACGTGAGCAAGACAACATCAGTGAAAAAATGCGGGCTTTGGATGAAGCCATGTTCGCTGAATTTGAGGCGCTCGACCGCCTCAAAGTGGTTAGGTCCGCCGTGACTTCCGACCTCCTAACAGGTCGCAAGCGGGTGCCGATGAACGAGTTAGCCGCCGCCGAATAGGACGACGAGGGGAAGCAGGGGGAGCACGATCATGGGGATGGAATGGCAACTGGCGGAGAAGCCGACCCTCGAATCGCTTGAGGGCATGGGTTATGTGGTCGTTCCGCCGTCCGAGCACGCTGTTCTCCGCGATGGCGACAATCAGGTGCTATTCCGCCCCCACCTCGTGGAGGCCATCAAGCGGATCAACGGGCTTTCGGATGCCGACGCCGAGGCCGCCTATGCCGACTTGGTGTCCATTTCCGAGAACGAACGCTGGTTGACCATTCTGCGCGGCGACTTCAGCCGCCCCTTGCAGGGTGAATCACGTCACCGCACCATCCGCGTAATCGACTTCCTGAATCCTTCCAACAACGTCTTCACCGTCACCAACCAGTTCCGCGTCAAAGCCGAGAACACCCGCATCCCCGACGTGGTGGTCCATGTAAACGGTATCCCCGTCGTCGTCATCGAGTGCAAGAGTCCGATCAACGCCAAGGACAAGAGCGGGGAGGCGTTCCAGCAGATCAAGCAGTATGAGCAGGACATCCCCCGCCTGTTCCTGTCCAACGCCTTCAATATCGTCACCGATGGGACCAACTGCCTCTACGGCACGACAGGAAGCCCGTCGAAGTTTTACGGCACTTGGCGCGATCCGTGGCCCCGGACGACGCAAGATTTTGGAAGCGAGTTGTCAAAGGGGCTGTGGAGCCTCCTGGAACCCGCTCGTCTGTTGGACCTGATTGCCCACTTCATCGTCTTTGAGCGCGTCTATGATGGCGGCGGGCCGAAAGTCATCAAGAAGATAAGCCGTTATCAGCAGTTTCGGGCGGTCAACAAGATCGTGGAGCGGGTGGCCGAGGGGGAGCACGGGCGCGGACTTATCTGGCACACGCAGGGGTCCGGTAAATCCCTCACGATGGTATACGCCGCGCTCAAGCTGAAAACACATCGAACGGTGTCGTCCTCAGAACTTGCGAATCCCAACATCATGGTGCTGACGGACCGCGTGGACCTGCACAACCAGATTAGCAGCACCTTCACCTCATGCGGCCTGCCCAATCCCATTGCTGTTGATAAGATCAGCGACCTGCATTCCCTTATCCACAGCGGCACGGACGGCCTCACGGTCTTGTCCACTATTTTTAAGTTCCAGGGATCAGAGAAGGCCATTCCGAATTCCGAAAACTGGATCGTCATGGTGGACGAGTGCCACCGGACGCAGGAAAAGGACCTCGGGGCATACCTTCGGAAGACCCTGCCAGACGCCCGCTTCTTCGGATTCACCGGGACGCCGGTGAAGAAGACCGACCGTGACACCTATGCGAACTTCGGCGTGCCGGGTGAGGGCTACCTCGATAAGTACGGCATTGACGACGCCGTGGCGGACGGCGCGACCGTCCCAATCTACTACACGGGCCGGAAGACGGACTGGCACATTGACGAGGCCAAGATCGACATCCTGTTCGACCAGTGGTTCGCGGACCTCCCCGACGACAAGTTAGCTGACCTTAAAAAGAAAGGCGTGTCCGTCGCGGACTTGGTGAAACACCCGAAGCGGATCGAGTTGATCGCCTACGACATCTGGACGCACTTCAAAGCTTACGCGCGTCCAGACGGTTTCAAGGCGCAGATTGTCGCCATCGACCGCGAAGCGGTCATTCTCTACAAGCGCGCTTTGGACAGGGTGATCGCGGACGACTTCCTTGCCAGTGGGCTGAGCGAAGAAGAGGCTCAGGCTGAAGCCTCCGCCATGTCAGCTTGCGTCTACTCTGCTTCGCAGGAGGACGCCAAGCCGAGCGAGGATGAGCGCACCGAGGATATCCGCAAGGGCCTTCGGGAGCACTATCTGCCACCTGACGACGAAACGAAGGTTAAGGACCGGTTCGGCATCAAGGGACAGAAGCCAGAGTTCCTGATTGTCTGCGACAAGCTTCTCACAGGGTTCGACGCACCTATTGAAGCCGTCATGTATCTCGACAAGCCCCTCAAGGAGCACACCCTTCTCCAGGCCATCGCACGCACGAACCGCGTTGCTGATGCCCGAAAGCGGAATGGCTTGATCGTGGACTACATCGGCGTCTCGGCAAAGCTGGACGAGGCCCTGGAGTCATATCGGGCCGACGACGTGAAGAACGCGATGCGCAGCCTGGACGACCTCCGGAGCCAACTTCGCGCCGCGCACGCCGAGGTCAGGCACATGATGAAGGGGCTGAAGCGGAAGGACGGCACCCACTCCAAGAACGATCTGAAGGGCGAATTCGACCGTTTCATCGCCACCCTCGAAACCGAGGATAAGTGGTTTGAGTTCCGCACCAAGGCGCGCAACTTCATATCGGCCTACGAGGCCCTCAGCCCTGACCCAAGCGTACTTGACTACACGGACGACCTGAAGTGGGTCGCGGCCTTCCTACGCTACGGGACGCAGGTCTTTGAGAAGCGGGAAGCGTTCGACCAGCAGGAGTACAGCCGCAAAATCAGGGAGATGCTGGACCAACACCTGGACGCCACGGGCCTGAGCGTGACCATCAAGCTCCGTCACATCACCGACCCTGACTTCTGGGCCGACTTCGAAACAGAAGGCAAGGACGAGGCTGACATCAAGGAAGCCGCCATCCGCAAGACGACGGAGCTTCGCAAGACGGTCTACGAGAAGATGGAGCAGAACCCCCACCAGTACGCCAAGTTCTCCGAGCGGCTGCGGGAGCTTCTCCAACGCCTGGATGCGGCACAGGACTCGTGGGCGGATGTTCTCCGTGAGGCTGAGGAACTGGCGAAGGGCCTGCAAGCCGAAGAGCGCGCCCACGAGGGCAGTGGCCTGTCTCGTGAGGCTTACGGCGTTCTTCAGGTGCTCAGTTCGTTCGAGGACGAGGGAGATGCCGAGAAGCTGGCCGCCCAAGTGGCAGAAGTATATGGCAGTGACGACCTCGCGCCCAGAGGCTGGCAGGAGAAGGAGGGGCTTCGGAAGGCCCTTCGCCAACGCGTTCGACGCCTAGCCGCTGATGCCGGTTTCAAGAGACTGCGGGAAATACCACAGCAGGTCGAGGACTTCACGCTCAAGCACTTTGCCAAGGTTTGACCATGCCCGTTCTGACGGTTGGAGAATGCCGAATTCTCTATGATTTGAAGCGGTCTGAGGTGGCGACCCGCGCCCGCTTGACGGTGACACCGGAGCGGGTGGAGGTCGTCGTACCCACGTCCGCCACGGATGCCGAGGTTGAGGCGATGCTCCACCGCCGCCGAGGTTGGTTGGTTGAGCAGACCCGGCAAATGGTCGAGCGAACGGCCAAAACCAACAGCGTCCGGCGCTTCGTCACCGGAGCGAAGGTTCCCTATCGTGGGCGGTTGATGCGCCTCCGGGTGGAGCCGACTGATGGAACGCTGGTCGAGGTATCCTACCGGAATGGGTTCATCATAGGCTGCCCGCACTCGGCATCCGAGGCGTCACGCGACGATTTGATTGAGTCGGCACTTCGACTGTGGCTCCGGAAAAGACTTCGCCAGGATGTCGTTGAGATGGTCCGCCGACACGGAGAGCCAAACGATCTGAAGCCGAAGCGCATCGAGGTTAAAGACCAGAAGCATATCTGGGGAAGCTGTGGCCGGGACCGAGTGGTGAATCTGAACTGGCACCTGATCTTCTCACCAAAGACCGTGCTGGAGTACGCCGTGGTCCACGAGCTATGCCACCTGCGGCATCGCAACCACGACAAGGCGTTCTGGCACCTCGTCGGCTCCATCTTGCCCGACTGGGAGAGCCGAAAGGCGTGGCTGGACAGCAACGAGCACTTTCTGAACCTGCGGCGCGTGGAGCCGGAGTAGCGGGCCGTGAAAGCGGCGGATACGGTTAGCTGTCGCGCTTCAGTTGCTCGTCTCTCTCTCGGAACCACTTCTCAAAGAACGATTCCTCTGGCGCACTCTGATCTTGCCTTGCTCTCTCAAGGTTGTAGTCCAAAGTCTCGTTACGAGTTGAAGGCCACCACGTCAAATCCCCGCCTAATGCATACCGCACGTCGTGACTTACTCGACGCACCCGAATAGTCAAGTTCGCCCTACCGCATTGGCAAGTTGGCCATGCCTTTATGCCACTAATACTCCATCTGTCATGCGGAATGGCGCGTGGATCAAAGCAGAATGCTGTTCCGCATTTTGAACAATAGCAGTGAAGGTAAATGTACCTGATTTGTGCTTCAGCTTTTGTGTTGGGGAGAAAAAGCGTCTTTTCTCTTCCCGCCCCTTTGCTGAACAGGTTTGTCTTTCCAGGCCAGTTGGGCGGCCCCTTTCGTTCCATCGCGAATCCCCCACTATCTGCGAGTGGATATTAATGCGGAATCGGCGGCCAGTCGGAGTCACGCGTTGCGAATGGGCAGCTTGCTTGTCCGCCACCAAACCTTGCCGTTGGGCGCTTTTCGAAGCTGCTCGCTGCGTATACAACGCCTCGTAGCTAACCCCGCGTCTCGTCGCTTGCAAATACGGTATCCGGCGGTCGACGGCGCGGCAAGAAGTGGTGTGCGTGAAGCCTCGCGGAGCAAACGGCTCGGTCCGGTCGCTATGCCTACTGATGATAAATACCTTCACATTAGTAGGAGAGATGAACGTAAGCGTCTTCCAGCGGCTGCGGCGGCCGCCTGTTGACGGTCAGGCAGCCTTCTGGTCGTCCTGCGGCTGCCCGATGTTCCACGGCAGCAGGTCGTCGATCCGGTTGATCGGATGGTCGGCGATGCGAGCCAGCACCGTGGTGAGGTAGGCCTGCGGGTCGAGGCCGTTCAGCCGCGCGGTCTCGACCAGCGTGTAGATGGCCGCCGCCCGGCGGCCGCCGGCGTCGGAGCCGGCGAAGAGGTAGTTTTTCCGGCCCAGGGCCAGCGGGCGGATGGCCCGCTCAGCGGCATTGTTGCTGATCTCGCAGCGGCCGTCGCCTGCATAGCGGGTCAGCGCTGGCCAGCGCGTCAGGGCGTAGCGCATTGCGGCCGCCAGCTCGCTTTTGCCCGGCAGCTTGCGGAGGCTGGTGTCGAAGAAGGTCTTCACCGCCTCCAGCCGGGGCAGGCTCTCCGCCTGGCGCACGCGCAGGCGCTCGTCGGCTGGACGCCCGGAGATCCGGCGCTCCACGTCGAACAGCGCGCCGATCAGCTCCAGGGCCCGGGCGGCGATGGGTGATCCGGTCGCCGCATGAACGTCGTGGATCTTGCGCCGCACATGGGCCCAGCATGCCACCTCCTGCACGGACGCGACGCCGTCCTCTCCCGGCTCGTACAGCTTGTTGAAACCGGCATAGCCGTCGGCGTGCAGAAGGCCGCGAAAGCCCTGCAACTCGGTCTGCGGATGGATGCCCTTGCGGTCGGGCGTGTAGCGGTAAAGCACGGCCGGCGGCGCCGGGCCGGCATGGGGACGTTCGTCGCGCAGATAGACCCATTGTCGCGCCTGCCGGGTCTTGCCGGCGCCCGGGCTGAGCACCGGCACCGGCGTGTCGTCGGCGTGCAAGGCGTCGCCGGCGCGCACGTGGCGGCCAATCGCCTCGACCAGCGGCGCCACCAGGGCGGCCGTCCTGCCGACCCAGCCCGCCAGCAGCGCCCGGGGCAGCGTCACGCCCTCGCGGGCGTAGATCTGGCTCTGGCGGTACAGCGGCAGGTGGTCGCAGTATTTCGACACCAGGACATGCGACAGCAGGGCCGGCGACGGCAGGCCGCGCGCCACCGGCAGGGACGGCATCGGCGTCTGCACCATGCTCTCGCACGTCCGGCACGACAGCGCCGGACGGACATGGCGGATCACCCGGAAACGGCCGGGCACGTAGTCGAGGATCTCGGTCACGTCCTCGCCCACCGTGTGCATGGCGCCGCCGCAGGCCGGGCAGTCGTCGGCGGGATCATGACGGACCTCGTCGCGCGGCAGATGCTCCGGTAGGGCGCGGCGACGGCGCGCGGCAGGCTGGTCCGGGGCGTCGGCCTCGGTCGGCTCCGGCGGCGCTTCATCCTCTGCTTCGGCCGCTTCGGCCGCTTCGGCCTCCAGGTCCTCCAGGGCCAGTTCGAGCTGTTCGATCTCGCGGGACAGCTTCTCCGACGATCGCCCGAACGTCATCCGCCGCAGGCGGGCGAGTTGCACCTTCAGCTTCTCGACTTCCAGCGCCTTGGCGGTCAGGCCGGCCCTGGCCGCGGCCAGTTCCTCGGCCTGCGCGGCGATGATCGCCCGCAGGGCCTCGACGTCGTCGGGAAGCTGGGAAGACGGTGCGGAAGGCATGGCCGGATTCTAGCCGCAGAAGCCCTAAAAACCAAGGATTTCGGCGCCTTCCGGGGCTCGTCAGCCGGCTGTCTCCGGCCGCCATGTCCGCGTCGGCATGCGCCAGTCGATGCCCTCGATCAGCATGCTCAACTGGGCCGGCGTCAGCGCCGCCACGCCGCCCTCCGCCGAGGGCCAGACGAAGCGTCCCTTCTCCAGCCGCTTGGTGAACAGGCAGAACCCCTGGCCGTCCCAGGCGAGGATCTTGACCAGGTCGCCACGCCGCCCGCGGAAGACGAACAGGTGCCCCGAGAACGGGTCCTTCTTCAGGACCTCCTGCACCAGCATGGCGAGGCCGGGCATGCCCTTTCGCATGTCGGTCCGGCCGAGCGCCAGGTAGACACGCACGCCCGGCGGAACGGCGATCATGCCCCCTCCAGGGCCGCGACCAGCGTCCGCAACCGGGGTGGCGCGATGGTGGCCGGCACGATCAGGCGGCGCCCGTTGGTGAGCACGATCTCGACCGGAGACGGTTCCTCGGGCGCGGGAGCCGCCTCTTCATCCTTCGGCGCCGCGACCTGGACGGGCAGAAAGCCGGGTGCGGCTGGAGCTGCCTTCCGGCACCAGCGTCCGAGGACGCTGGGATGAACGCCGTTCCGCCGCGCCACCTCGGCCACCGGCAGGCCGCTCTCCGCAACCTCTCTGACCATCCGCTCCTTGTCCGCCCGCGGCCATGACCGCCGCCGCGCCGGAGGCTGACTACCATCGTAGGCCATAAGCAACTCGCTCCATCCGCCGATCCACTCCAAGATCGACGAAGTCAGCACTATCGGGACGCCGACGCCAAGGCAGCCGTCAGAAGACGGTTACAGATGAACGATGATCCTAGACGTTTACAAAAAGCTGCACGAAGGCGGTAGTTGCCGCAGTCTTCGTGACTTTTCGAGGAACTGGCTCGGGTTTGCGCCGAACTACGTCGCCTGTCGAGGCACTGACGAGCGGCTGAGTGTGGAGGGCGGTCTGCGCCTATACCGCAAGCTCGTAAGGACCGACCGGGAGTTGGCCGCCAAACTGCTGGTCTACCTCATCAACCGGGTCTGATTCCGGAGCGCCCCGAGCCACCAACGGGCCTCCCACAACGACATTCTTCGCGGACGCATGGATGCCGCGCGCTTTATCTTCGCCGTCAGCCGCTTCGGCGGCCTTTTCTGGATTATGATTTCGTATGAGATTTCAAGATATTACCACCCCCGTCGATATGTACAGCTACAAGGAGGGCGACTCCGGCTGGGACCTCATTGGCGCGCTGGTCACAGCAGTTTCTTGCAGTTTACCAGACGAGCGGGTACCCAAGCACGCCCGGAAGTTCGCGTGCGATGTTGTCGTGGCGCTTCGGGCTGCTGGCTACACCGTCTCGGCAGCCGCGCACGGATTCCGGCACCTCAAAAGCCGGTCAATCACCATTCGCCATCCAGGCATTGCCGGGGAACCCGGTATCCTGCTGCTCCATGCCAGGAGCTTCGGTGGCGACCGCCAGACAGTCGTCGTAAAAGCGTCAAGCGTGCCGTTTGCGCGCCGGGTCGTGCGCGAGATGTTGAAGATTGCTGTGGAAGCGCGGCATCGATCAGCGGCGGGGATGGCGCAGGATGTTGAGCGTGCGGCTCGCGAATTGGGTCACGGCATGTTGAGATGCACAACAAGCTCTTCACCTACCCCTTCCGGCTAGGGCATCATTGGCCGGACGCCCCCGAAGTAGGAAGTTCACCACAATGGCCGAGGCCCCCGCTCCCCAGAATGCTCCAGCCCTCACGCTTGACCGAGCGATTAGTACAGCCACCGAGGCGGTCGGACGGTTTCGTGACGACCTGGGTCGCAGCAACGACGCGCTCTATTCGGCGCTTGAGCACATTGCGCATGTCGAACAAGCGGCGGCGGCTGAACCAGACCGATTCGAGGCGGCCCTACGGGAGCGCGGCCTCAAGGCTACAGCCGCCAGCCGCAGAAATCCCTTTACCCTGCCGCTCAGACTCTTGTTTGGAAGCAGCTTGGACCGCCCCACTGTAAGTCGATATGCGGCAGCCCTCGCGCATGCCCGTGAGGCACTGGGGGGCGATGCGGGACAGCAAGGCGCGGTCAAGGGCTACTTCGCGTCAGCGGGTGGCGTTGAGGCCGTTCTGCGCGAGGCCAGAGCAAAGCGGCACGCTGACAAGGACGAATCCACAGACGATGAACTAGACCCGGCATCCATTCCGGCGCAAGGCGAGTGGAGGCCCCAAGGAACGGTTGGTGAGCCAGGGCACCTTATTCTCCTGGTCGGACGGTGCCGCGACGACGGCGCGGTCGATGTCGTCGGTATCGACCGCGAGAATGAGAGAAAGCTGAAGAAGCGCCTCGCGCGCCTTGTTGTGCGTAGCAGCGAGGATGATGCGCAGTCACTTCAAAGCTTGATACCGGGAGACAGCCAGCCGGAACAAGCTCCGCTCCCGCTCACTGAAGCCCTGAAAAAGGCCCTTTCATTTCTGTCAGTTGCGCCGCGAGGGAGTGAGAAGCCTGTTCATCTTTTGGCATCGGACGCCGTGGCAGGCATCACTGCTGAGGCGGCACCGATATCTGTCAAAGGCTTGTCCCGCAAGCGGAAAAAGAACTGGGCGTCGGAAGAGCCAGTCCGACTGGCTGTCGAAATGCCGTGTCCCTCGCGGCTACAGGGCCAGTTCGACCTTCTGCCGCTTATTAAGGTGACTGGCAAGGGCTACAGCCTTATCGGTGGTAACGCGGGGAAACGAGCTACCTGGGAAAAGTTCGGCCTTCAACTTGACCTGACTGGGGGACAAGCCAAGGGCGCAACTTACCGAACCAAGCGAACCTCCCCAACGAGTTCTGTTCAGTCAGAGGCAACGCCGACCGAAGTGGCGCTGTCAGCCTCAAACCTTGAGCTTCTTTCTATGTTCCGGGAGGGGCTTGAACAGGCTGTCGAAGCAAATCAGAGCCTGCTTCTCGGGGTTCCAAGGGAGGAAGTAGCTGCGCGCCATCCTGCCATTGCCGCATGTCTACCGCCTCAGGAGCACGTAGCGCGACTAGTGACGGTGGCGACCGCCGCTGGCGGTAACCACCTGCCCCATCATGAGGCGGATCAGAAAGGCAACATTCGGCTGTTAGAAAAGCGGAGCTATGTCGAAGAGGCGGTGGCGGTTAACGTATTTTTTGATCCCGATGGGGCCGAATTCACGGTCCCAAGCCGCGACCTTTTTAGGGTGTCAATGAAGGGGGGCATGGCGTGTTTTGAAGACCCGGTAAAGCTTCGCACGTTTGCATGTCGCACCCTCGGGGATCATCATTCTGGCCGCGTAGTTTACCTTCCTCTAAAGGTGGTTGCCGATATCGCGGGGTTTCTTGCCGACGAAGTGGCAGCGGAGGTTTCCCTCCACTTCTTTAAAGAGCAGGTTAAGATTGAGGGCACGGCGAAGGGCTTGAAGTTTAGGGCGACCGTTCCAGCCATACCGGCTGATGTAGCCGAGGCAGCCCCCTTTCGAACCAACATCAAAAAGTTTGGCGCGGTCAACTCAATCAGTCCGATTCGCTGGCTCGGCAACAAGACAGTGTACTTGAGCGTCATCGAGAAGTGGCTGCCCCGTCAGATTACCGAGTACAGAGAGCCGTTCGTAGGCGGAGGAAGCGTCTTCTTCCACGTTCGCCGCTACTACAGCGGCAGAAACGTTGATTACTGGATAAACGACGCTGACCGGGCAGTTGCCTGCTACTGGAAGGCCATCCGCGATGAGCCGAAAGCTCTACTCGAAGGCATTCAGCACATTGCTCACCAGTACCGTGGGAGGCCGGACCAAGCGAAACCTCAGTTCGCGCGAATGATTGACACTATGAGGGACGACGCCAACAGCGACCTAGAGTGCGCCATCCAGTTTGCCGTCGCAAACCACTGGTGTTTCAACGGTCTAATGACGAAGCGAACTGGGTTCTCGCCTGCTGCGCACAAGCGGAAGCTTGATACGTCGGAAGCCCGGATTTGGGAAGCCCACGAGCTTCTCCAGGACGTGAAGATCACGCACGAAGACTATTCCACGATGCTCCGGGCACGCGGCTCCGGCGTCCTCATCATGCTCGACCCAGTGTACGACGACCGCACGGAAGCTGAAGCGCGCCAAGACATGGCGAACGAAGAGGCGGCCACTTCGACTATGAACTCAGTCCTCTATCACGCGAAGATGGACTTCCACCGGTTCTACCACGAACTGGCGGAAACCGAGCATAGCTGGATGCTCACGCATTCGCGCGGCACCGGGTTTGACTATGAAATGCTGCACTTGAGCTTGAAGCTCTGGGATGGGTTGAATCGCCAAGCATATCCGGCGGTTACCGGCACACACCCTAATGGCGCTCCCCGCCACGAAGTGCTTTTCACGAACTACGACCCCAAAGGTGACTACTGGGCCTTACTCGAAAAGATGGAGGAGCATGACGCACGGATGCTAAATGAAAGATATGCTCTTGGAAATCGTGAAGAATACGAGCGCGCCATCAGTGAGCTAAGCGACGCGTAGATTTTCATTATTCGGAGTGCCGTGACGTTGAACCTAGAGTCTCGCCTATACAAACATCTGTCCCAGTTTCCGACAGCCCCTGTTTTGTTTGTAGGATCGGGTATATCCCGGCGCTATCTCGGATTGGAGAACTGGGAGGGGCTTCTGCGCAGGTTTGCTGATCTGACTACACGACCCTACGAGTTCTATCGGTCGCAAGCCAACAGCGATCTGCCAGAAGTAGCCTCTCTTATAGGCCGCCACTTAAATCCGATTTGGTGGGATCACGATCAGTTTGCCGAAAGCCGCGACACCTACTCTCGACACTGCATTGATGAAAGCTCAGCGTTAAAAATCGAGATTTCTAGGTACATACGAAACGTTGTCCACACGAACAATCTTGAGGGACTGGGGCTGGAAGAAGTGAACGCCCTTAAGAGCGTTGTCGTTGACGGGATCATAACTACGAACTACGACACCTTTCTTGAAGAAGTTTTCCCTGGATTCCAACCATACATTGGCCAGGAGTCACTTCTTTTTGGCTCACCTCAGGGCGTTGCCGAAATATATAAGATTCACGGCTGCTGCACCGACCCAAACTCCTTAGTGCTCACTGACTCCGACTACAAACAGTTCCATAAAAAGAATCCTTACTTAGCGGCTAAGCTTCTGGCAACTTTCGTTGAGCATCCCATCATATTCCTCGGGTATTCTCTTTCTGATCATAACATAGTATCCATACTTGGAGAAATAGTAGGCTGCCTCGATTCGAAGAATATCGATAAACTCAAGGACAGAATGATATTCGTTGAGTGGGATGAGACCGAGGAAGGTGTCTTCGAAGGGAGCAGTATAACTCAAAATGGCGTAACTATCCCTGTGTATCGCGTGAGGGCGAGAAGCTTTATTCCGGTGTACGCTTCCATGAGCAAGATTAAGAGGCGTTTCCCTGCGCCACTTTTGCGGCGGCTGAAAGAACAGGTATATGACCTTGTTCTGAGTAATGATCCAGGAGGTCGTGTCTTCGTTAAAGATATAGATCAAGCATCAAAGGACGAAGATATCGAGGTTGTATTTGGGGTCGGCGCAATAAGAAGCTTGCAAGATCGAGGGCATGTAGGTCTTCGCCGCTGGGATATTCTGCGCGACGTAGTGTTTGACGGAACATCTTTAGATGCCCAGCGGGTGGTCGAGCTTAATATTGAAGATTTCTTGAAGGGGGCTAAATATGTTCCTATCTTCAAGTATATACATGAAGCAAATATGTTTGATCCGGCTGGGAATATCGACGTGAGCGGGTTCGGACCGAAGCTTCGTGAGGCTGCTCAAGCTGGGCCAAGTAAGTTTCATCCTACTGGTCACTGGAAGCGCGTTTATGAACGGGACATATCGCCCGACGACACCTTAAGTGACATCGTTGCCAAGAAGGGGGCTGATGGCCTGCTAATGATGGCTCCGATGGTGTCTCCAAATTCTATGTCGGTGGATGAACTGCAAACTTTTCTAAAATCCATATACGACGAATACATGGCGGATAATCAAAATAGGACTCACCTTTCGCGGTTGATATGCTATTTCGACTGGATAAAATATAGATATTACAGGGGTTTTTATCCTGCGAAGTAGTGAGGTGGCCCCAAGAATCTGGACAGGTCGGTAAGCTCTGGGTTTTGCTCCTGGGGCGAGACAGGAGAAGACCGCATGAGCAAGAATCGTCGCAACCACAGCGCCTCCTTCAAGGCGAAGGTGGCGATGGAGGCGCTGTCCGGCGAGAAGACGGTGGCCGAGCTGAGCGCGAAGTACGACGTCCACCCGACGATGATCAACGCCTGGAAACGTACGCTGCGGGACCAAGCGGCCACGGCATTCGAGAAGGGCCCATCGAAGGCCGACAAGGACAAGGAGGCGCTGGTCGATGAGCTGTACAAGCAGATCGGCCAGTTGAAGGTCGAAAATGATTTTTTGGCCGTCAGGCTCAAGCGCTGAAGCGGGTGGAGCGCCGAGCCATGATCGACATTTCCCACCCCACGCTGAGCCTTACACGGCAATGCCGCCTGGTCGGCATCAGCCGGTCGTCGCTGTACTACCGTCCGGTGAACGACGACACGCCGAAGAACACCGAGGACCGGATGCTGATGGCGGCCATCGACCGCCACTTCCTGGATATGCCCTACTTGGGCAGCCGTCGCATGGCCGCCCTCCTGCGCCGCGAGGGCTGGTCCGTCGGCCGCAAACGGGTGCGACGCCTGATGCGGCTGATGGGCGTTCAAGCCGTCTATCGCCGGCCGCGGACCACGGTGCCGCACCCCGAGCACCGGGTCTATCCCTACCTGCTGCGCACGCTGGTCATCGACCGGCCGAACCAGGTGTGGGCTGCCGACATCACATACATTCCGATGCGTCGCGGCTTCCTGTACCTGGTCGCCATCATGGACTGGCACAGCCGCAAGGTGCTGTCGTGGCGGTTGTCCAACACCATGGACGCCGATTTCTGCGTCGCGGCGCTGGAACAGGCCCTGGAAACCTACGGCCCGCCCGAGATATTCAATAGCGACCAGGGCAGCCAGTTCACCAGCCTCGCCTTCACTGGGACGCTGAAGGCGGCGGGCGTGCGCATCAGCATGGACGGCAAGGGCCGCTGCATGGACAACATCTTCATTGAGCGCCTGTGGCGCAGCCTGAAGTACGAGGAGGTCTACCTGAAGGCCTACACCACTGGCAGCGAGGCCAAGGCCGGCATCGGCGCCTGGGTGCAAACCTACAACGAGCGGCGCCCGCACCAGGCCCTGGCCTATGCCACCCCCGATGAGGTTTACTGGCGAGGCCTGCCGGGCTCCGGGCTACGCTCCCGCTCCGCCCTCCGCCCGGCAGGCCTCGCCGCCTGACCGCGACTACCCACCAACCAAGCCCCAGGAGCAGAGCTTACAGAGCGCGCTGATCTGCCCGAACAACCGGGACCACTTCATAGGGAGAACCGGGGCCGTTATCTCTCTATGATCAACTGCGCTTTGGAACGAACATTCTTTTTTCATCCAGTTCGTGGTGGATTTATTGTTTGATGAGGGGGCGGATGGAGTGGCTTCCGTTGTTGTGTCTCTCAACATTCCTCGAAGTTTCCGGAGTCTCCGGCTTGCCTTCCTCGGCGCGCTTCAGGATGCGCTGCCGGATGGCTTCCACTTCTTTCAGTGCCGATTTCTCTGCCGCTGCCTTCTTTGCCAGGAACTTGAGAGGGGCGAATTCGGCCTAGCCGCTGGGCTGCTGCTCGAACTGCACGCCCTTGATCACCCGGGTCAAGCGGCATCAGCGGCTCCGGGTGCTCGGGCAGGGTTGGTAAGAAGTTGTTCGCAGAAGGCCATTCATGTGTCGCATTCTTTAGAATAAGGGTGCGGTTTAAGTTTAACGTTAACCGCTCCGCTACAGGCGAAACCGAGTTAAAGTATCTTTTATTTTGACGGAGAGCGAGCGGATGTTGTATAAATAGAAGTACATAAGCACCCAGGAGAGTATAGGGCCTTCCTCCGGTCCACAACATAGATCGGGAAATAAGACCGATGTATGAGGTTAGGGTGACCCACGAGACGGACTTGTCGGCCAGGAGACTAGGCAAGTAACGGCTGCTCGGCAGGCAGAGAACCTGCAAAAAGGCTCATGAAAAGAGGATAAGTGTGTCTTGATCCATTTGACACCTATCCGCATGTATCCGGTCCCCCAATAGCTGGATACATGAGCTTGATGAAGTTATAAACCTCTTCATCATAACCGTTTGGTCCATTCACAATGATCCGCCGGAAGCGCAGCGCCATCACGCGCGTAGCTTCACTCGTAGGTGGGGTCAGGGCCGGGATGGGGCTGTACAGCAGGTACCGGGAAACCGCCTGTGGTGCGCGTAAAGCGTATGAGCAGCTTATTGGGTGGTTGACAACTCAGGACGTCGCTTCACGTATCTCCCCTTCTTACCGCCAGGAGTCTGTCTTGAAAGACATGCGGTAGGAGGGGGGTGAAAAAGTGATATCTAATCTAGGATGGGTGGAAAGAATATCTCTTCATCATGTTGATTATGCTGGTTCGAGATGAGTGATGCAGCGATAGCTGCTGAAGGAATGAGAAGCAGCCAGACGACTTAGCGCAAGCGAAGTTGGCTGATGGAAGCTCTTCTCCATCACCTGATCAAAGATATTTCTTCCCATGGCCCATCAAGAAGGGCTGAGCCGGTAAAGAAACTTTCTTCGTCGGCCATGCCCGTGGTCAAAGAAGTTCCGTCATGTGGTGCCAGATAGGATCGCCCTGGACGACATGCCTTTCCGTCTTGCTGCCGCATCTCCCTGACGAAGAACTTCATCACCTCCGGCCATCTGCTGGTCGTGCCCGATATCACCGCTGAGCAGTGCTCCCGGCAAAATCCCCAGAAAATAATCAGTGCGTTTCTCCTTCAGCCTCATGATAGCCCCGACGACCATTCCAAAAGGGTGCCGGAAAATCGCTCTGTGGAACTATCGTTTTCTGCGGCTTTCAGGAGGTGCTTTCCGCCATTCCGAAAGCACTTGGTTTCTGAAGTTCACGAATAGCTTTTCTCGGAGCGGTGGCGGCTCACCGTGAGCCACGAACTTCGTCGGGAAAGCGATCTGCACAACGTTCCAAAACTTTTAAGAAGTTTCGGAACAAAAAGTTGACGAACTTCAGTTCCGTGCGAACATATTCGTATGAGCAAGCGCGTCGCCTTCTATATTCGCGTCTCTACAGACGGTCAGACCGTTGCCAACCAACTTCGCGAGCTTCACGCTGTTGCTGAGAGGTTGGGCTGGCATGTGGTCACCGTCTTTGAGGACGCTGGCATCAGTGGGGCCAAGGGGCGTGACCAGCGCCCCGGCTTTGACGCCTTGATGAAGGGCGTGACCCGGCGGGAGTTTGATTTGATCGCGGCGTGGTCCGTCTGCCGCCTGGGGCGCTCCTTGCAGCACCTCGTCGGCTTTCTCTCCGAAATCAATGAGCGCGGCGTTGATCTGTACCTGCACCAGCAGGGCTTGGACACGTCCACTCCGGCGGGGCGCGCCATGTTTGGGATGCTCGGCGTCTTCAGCGAATTCGAGCGCGCCATGATCACGGATCGCATCCGGAGTGGCGTCTCCCGCGCCAGGGACCAGGGTAAGCACTGCGGTCGCCCCTCGCTTCCGGCGGACAAGCGGGAGGCCGTCGAGCGGCTGCTGGCAGAGGGGACGTCCATAGCGAAGACGGCCAAGGCTGTGGGCGTCGGTGTCGCGACCGTCCACCGCATCAAGCAGGCAAGCGCCACGGCAGCCTGACCGGCGGCCTTATCACCGGCGAGCCGCTGTGCCGACTGCGCACAAGCAGCCCATTCCCGCCATGCGGCCCTTCACAGCGTAACCCGTTGAAGCTCCACAAAACTTGCCCAGAAGCCCTCCGGATGATCGATCTTAAAATCCGTTGACCGTTCAGGTCGTGCCGGTTCAAGTCCGGCAGCGGGCACCAGCGCCTTCGCGATGCCGCGAGTGACAACAATGGAAGACGGGTCAAGCAGAAGGCCAGACGTACGAACGGCGCGAACCGAGCGGTCCGCGCCGTCGAATGCCGAGTATGTCTGACGGGGTCTCTACTCCGCCGCCGTCCGCTGCCCGTCCTCGTCCGCCTCGATGGGGCGGCCGTAGGTTTTGAACTTCTCCAGCACGCGGTCCATCTCCGCCGCGTCCAGAAGCGGCGGGTTGGGCTCCACCTGGAGAATCCGCCAGTACTGTTCCGCCAGTTCCTCCAGCTCCACCGCCAGCTTAAGCGCCTTCTGCCAGGTTTCGCCGGTCACGATCATGCCGTGGTGGGCGAGCAGGCAGGCGCGGCGGCCGTCCAGGGCCTCCAGCGCGTGGTCGGACAGCACCTGCGTGCCGAAGGTGGCGTAGGGCGCGCACCGCACGTCATGGCCGCCCGCCGCCGCCACCATGTAGTGGAAGGACGGGATGCCGCGCCCGAGGCAGGCCAGCGTCGTGCAGAAGGGGGCGTGCGTGTGGATGACGCAGCCGACATCCTCGCGCGCCTGAAGAATGTCGCGGTGGAAGCGCCATTCGCTGGACGGCGCGCGCTCGCCCCGGAAACGGCCGTCCATCTCCATCACCACCGTGTCGGCGGGCTTCATGGCGTGCGGCTCCACGCCCGAGGGCGTGACCAGGAAGCTGTCGTCGTCCACACGGATCGACGCGTTGCCGGCCGTCCCGCGGTTCAGGCCCTTGCGGACCAGGGCCGTCGACAGGTCCACCAGCTGGTTGCGCAGCGCGAGAATGGTCACGCGGTCTTCCCCCTGTATCAGACTATTGTTTTTGAACGTTACTCGGCCGCCGCGTTGCCGGCCACGTCCGGGAACAGGCCCTTCAGGCCGTTCTCGGTCGCCCGGCACACGCCGCGCTCGGTCACCAGCGCCGTCACGTAGCGCGCGGGGGTGACGTCGAAGCCCCAGTTGCCACAGGGGCTGCCCTCGGGTGTGATGGTCACCGACACGACCTCGCCGCCCTCGGTGCGGCCGGTGATGACGGACACTTCCTCGCCCGAGCGTTCCTCGATGGGAATGTCCTTCAGGCCGTCCTTGATGGACCAGTCGATGGTGGGGCTCGGCAGCGCCACGTAGAAGGGCACGCCGTTGTCATGCGCCGCCAGGGCCTTCAGGTAGGTGCCGATCTTGTTGCAGACGTCGCCCGCCGCGGTGGTGCGGTCGGTGCCGACGATGCACAGGTCCACCATGCCGTGCTGCATGAGGTGGCCGCCCACGTTGTCGACGATGACGGTGTGCGGCACGCCGTGCTGGTTCAGCTCCCACGCCGTCAGGCTGGCACCCTGGCTGCGGGGGCGGGTTTCGTCCACCCAGACATGCACGGGCAGGCCGGCGTCGTGCGCCTTGTAGATGGGCGCGAGTGCCGTACCCCAGTCCACGGTCGCCAGCCAGCCGGCGTTGCAGTGGGTCAGCACGTTCAGCGTGCCGGTCTTGCCCTTCTTCTCCCAGGCCTCCCGGAACAGCGCGAGCCCGTGGTCGCCGATGGCCTCGTTGATGGCGACGTCCTCGTCGCAGATCTCGGCGGCGCGCAGCCAGGCGGCGTTCTCGCGCTGGCTGGGCGACAGGGGCGCCAGGACGCGCTTCATGTCCGCCAGCGCCCAGCGCAGGTTCACTGCCGTCGGGCGCGTGGCGTAGAGCTGGTCGTGTGCGGCGTTCAGCGCCTCGTCCGACGAATCGGCGCGCATGGCCAGCGCCATGCCGTAGGCCGCCGTCGCCCCGATGAGCGGCGCCCCCCGCACCAGCATGTCCTTGATGGCGCGGGCGGCATCGTCCAGCGTCTCGAGCCGCGTCGTCACGAAGGCGTGCGGCAGCCTGGTCTGGTCGATGATCTCCACGCCCGCGCCGTCTTCAGCGCGCCAGATCGTGCGGGTGGGGGTGCCGTTGACCTTCATGGGGCGGTTCTCCGTTTAAAAGGCGCTTCAGGCCTTGAGGGCGCGGCCGGCGACGGCGTCCAGCCGGTCCAGCAGGCCCTCGTCGCGCATGTCGGGGGCGGTGATGATGGCGTTGTCCAGCGCCGTGTGACAGCCCTTGCCGCAGGGTTCGGCGCGGCTCGCCAGCTTGGGAGCGATGGCGCGGACCAGGGCGCGGGCCTTGTCGGCGTTCTCCAGCAGAACCTTGATG
The DNA here is from genome assembly GCF_044803115.1 of Caenispirillum salinarum. Lineage (GTDB taxonomy): Bacteria > Pseudomonadota > Alphaproteobacteria > Rhodospirillales > Rhodospirillaceae > Caenispirillum > Caenispirillum salinarum_A. Next base: position 703,383 of record NZ_CP085224.1, read on the forward strand.
ACGGCCTCGACGGTGACGTGGTCGTGGTCGGGATGCCAGCAGTCGTAGTCGGTCACCATGGCGACGGTCGCGTAGCACATCTCCGCCTCGCGGGCGAGCTTGGCCTCGGGCATGTTGGTCATGCCGATGACGTCGCAGCCCCACTGCCGGTACAGTTCGCTCTCGGCCTTGGTGGAGAACTGCGGCCCTTCCATCACCAGATAGGTGCCGCCGATGTGGTGGGGAATGCCGGTTTCCGCAAGCGCCTGCTTGCAGGCCTCTCCCACGCGGCCGCAGACGGGGTGCGCCATGGAGACGTGGGCGACGCAGCCGGTGCCGAAGAAGCTTTTCTGGCGGGCGAAGGTGCGGTCGATGAACTGGTCGACGACCACGAAGGTGCCGGGCGGCAGTTCCTCCTTCAGCGAACCGACGGCGGAGACCGACAGGATCTCGGTCACGCCGGCGCGCTTCATGGCGTCGATGTTTGCCCGGTAGTTCAGTTCGGTCGGCGGGCGCGGGTGGCCGCGGCCGTGGCGGGGCAGGAACACCAGCGGCTGGCCGTCCAGTTCGCCGAACAGCAACTGGTCGGAAGGCTCGCCCCAGGGGGTCTCGACCGTTTCCCACCGGGTGTTGGTCAGCCCGTCGATGTCGTAGACGCCGCTGCCGCCGATGATGCCGAGAATCGGCTTGGAATGACCGTCCGCCATGAGTGCTGTCTCCGTGCTGCCGCCGTGGTGCGCGTGAAATGTGGTGGCCCAAGTTGTAGCGTCCGGCCCCCCGCTTGAAAAGGGAAAGGCCGCCGATCCTTGCGGGATCGGCGGCCTTCTTATCCCCAGTGCCCGGCTGAGACGGGCGTCATCGGGTCGGTTTAGTGTTCCACGTCCGACCAGATGCGGCGCTTCAGGGCATAGAGCATGGCCGTCAGCACGATCAGGAACAGCATCACCTTGATGCCCAGCGACTTGCGCTCTTCCAGCTCGGGCTCGGCGGCCCACTGCAGGAAGCCGGTGATGGCCGACGCCATATTTTCCGGCGTCGCTTCGGTGCCGTCGGCGAACTCCACCATGCCTTCATAGAGCTGCGGCGGCATGCCGATGGCGTGGCCCGGGAAGTACTCGTTGTAGTACTGCGTGGCGCCCAGTTCGAAGCCCTCGGGAGCCTCGTCCTTGTAGCCCAGCATCAGGTGGTAGATGTAGTCCGGGCCGGCCGGGCGGGCCTTGGCGATCAGCGACAGGTCCGGCGGCAGGGCGCCGCCGTTGGCGAAGCGGGCCGCTTCCTCGTTCGGGAACGGGGCGACGAACCGGTCCGCCGGCAGGGCCGGGCGCATGAACATCTCGCCGGTGTCGTCGGGGCCGTCCTCGACCTCGCGCTCGGCGGCGATGTTCTTCACCTGGTCCTCGGAGAAGCCGATGTCCTGAAGGTTGCGGTAGGCGACCAGCGACAGGCCGTGGCAGGAGGCGCAGATCTCGTTGTAGATCTGGAAGCCCCGCTGCAACTGAGCCTTGTCGTAGTAGCCGAACAGCCCTTCCCAGGTCCAGCTTTCGTCGGGCACTTCGATGGCGCCCGCCGCGTTGGCGCCGGTGGTGGCGGCCAGGGACAGACCCACGGCCGCCGCGGCGGTCAGGATGAACTTACGCATCAGGCCTTCTCCTGCGCGGGAGCGTTTGCGGGAACGGGCCCGTGGCCGCCCTTCGACTTTTTCGACACCGCAGCCGAGATGGACTCGGGCAGCGGTTTCGGCTTCTCGAACCAGCCGATCAGCGGCAGCAGAACGATCAGGTGCAGGAAGTAGTAAGCCGTGGCGAACTGGCCGATCAGAACGTAGGGCTCTTCCGCCGGCATGGCGCCGATGTAGCCCAGCAGGATGCAGTCGGCGAAGAACAGCCAGAAGAACCACTTGTAGATCGGACGGAAGACGGCCGAGCGGATCTTGGACGTGTCCAGCCACGGCAGGGCCGCCAGCACCAGGATGGAGGCGAACATCAGCAGCACGCCGCCCAGCTTGTCCGGCACCGCACGCAGGATCGCGTAGAACGGCAGGAAGTACCACTCGGGCACGATGTGCGCCGGGGTCACCAGCGGATCGGCCGGAATGTAGTTGTCCGGGTGGCCCATGTAGTTCGGGGCCCAGAACACGAAGTAGGCGAAGAAGAGCAGGAAAACGCCCAGACCGAACAGGTCCTTGATCGTGTAGTAGGGGTGGAACGGAATGGCGTCGTTCGGGCCCTTCATGTCGATGCCAAGCGGGTTGTTCGACTTGGCTTCGTGCAGCGCCCAGATGTGCAGGACCACCACGCCGACGATGGCGAACGGCAGGACGAAGTGCAGGGCGAAGAAGCGGTTCAGGGTCGGGTTGTCGACCGAGAAGCCACCCCACAGCAGCGTCACGATGTCGTCACCGATTATCGGGAAGGCCGAGAACAGGTTGGTGATGACGGTGGCGCCCCAGAAGGACATCTGGCCCCAGGGCAGCACGTAGCCCATGAAGGCGGTGGCCATCATCAGCAGCAGGATGACAAGGCCCATCCACCACAGAACCTCGCGCGGCGGCTTGTAGGAGCCGTAGTACAGGCCGCGGAAGATGTGGATGTAGACGACGATGAAGAAGAACGACGCGCCGTTCATGTGGATGTAGCGCAGCAGCCAGCCGTAGTTCACGTCGCGCATGATGCGCTCGACGGAATTGAAGGCGTAGTCGGTGTGCGCCGTGTAGTTCATCGCCAGGAACAGGCCCGAGATGATCATGATGACCAGCACGATGCCCGCCAGCGACCCGAAGTTCCACATGTAGGAGAGGTTCTTCGGCGCCGGATACTTGGTGCCCAGTGAATGGTCCAGGAAGGACACGACCGGCAGTCGCGCCTCGAACCACTTCAGAGCCCGGTTATTGGTGTTGAGTTCGCTCATCTCTGGCAGCCCCTTAGCCGATGACGATCCGCTGGTCCTCGATGAACTCATAGCCCGGGACGGGCAGGTTCAACGGAGCGGGACCCTTGCGGATGCGTCCGGAGGTATCATAGTGCGACCCGTGGCAGGGGCAGAACCAACCACCCCACTCACCCTTCGGCTCACCCGGCTTCTGGCCCAGGGGGACGCACCCAAGGTGCGTGCAGATGCCGACGTTGATCAGCCATTCGGGTTTCTGCACGCGTTCTTCATCGGTCTGGGGATCACGCAGTTCCGAGACGTCGACGGCGCGCGCCGTCTCGATCTCTTCGGCGGTACGATGCCGCACGAAAACCGGTTTACCGCGCCAGGTGACGGTGATCGCCTGGCCTTCCTCGATCGGCGACAGGTCCACTTCCGTGGACGCCAGCGCCAGAACGTCGGCCGCCGGGTTCATGCTGTGAATGAAGGGCCACGCGGCGAGCGCGGCGCCGACGGCGCCGACCGCCGTGGTGGCGTACAGCAGGAAGTCGCGACGGCTCTCGCCCTCGGAGGACCCATGAGCGGTATGTGCCGTGTCAGCCATGCTCAGTTACCCTCTCAAAGCGCACTGGGGGGCACGCATTCGTCGTCTGTTGAAGGCCCGTTGCGGGGAAACGGACCAGGTTCTCAATCTGCGCGGCCTGACATCGCCCGAACCGGCCCCATGCGATAGGCCCCCGACCGCGCGAAAAGGGGGGTCCGGTTGCGATCGCGGTATAATCGAAAAGCCGCTTCTTGAAAAGGACAAACCCCGACACCAAGCTTGACCGCCGGTAACTCCCGTGTGCATCTGGCTTCATGCGGATCGCCCTCTACCAGCCCGACATCCCCCAGAACACCGGCACGATCCTGCGGCTTTGCGCCTGTCTGGGCGTGGGCTGCGACATCATCGAGCCGTGCGGATTCCTGTTCGACGATCGTCGCATGCGGCGCGCGGGCATGGACTACCTGGCGCAAGTCGACATGATCCGTCATGCCTCGTGGCGCCGGTATCTCGACTCGCGCCCTACCCGTCCGGGCGGGGAGGGGCGGCTGGTTCTGCTGACCACCCGGGCATCCGTTCCTTATACGGATTTCGCATTCCGCGCGGATGACACGCTGTTGCTGGGGCGGGAAAGCGCCGGCGTCCCCGACGAGGTCCACGACCTCGCCGACGCCCGCGTCGCGGTGCCCATGGCGGAAGGGGCGCGGTCCCTGAACGTGGCGGTCTCGGCCGCCATGGTCGTCGGCGAGGCGCTGCGTCAGACGGGCGGCTTTGCCCCCTGGGCCGCGACCGGGGCTACAGAATAGCCGTCGCGATCCGGTCGTCGGCCTTTGCCTTCTTGAAGAACAGGGGCTGGAAAGCCTTGGGATCGGGCTTGGCCTTGGGCGGCTCGGGCCGGGGGAACCAGTCCTTCCAGGCCTCCCACTGGGCCACGGCCTCGGCGATGACGGCGTAGCCGGCGGCGGCGGGATGCACGCCGTCGCCGTCGATCAGGGCGTTGCGATAGTCGGCACGGTCGCCCAGCACGTCGCAGAGATCCAGGTACGGCACCTTCAACTCGCGCGCCAGTTCGCTGAACGCCTCGTTCAGCGCGGCCAGGCGGGCCGGGCCGTAGGCGACCCAGTGCCCGCCTTCCTCGCGCGGTTCGGCAGAGCGCAGCATGGGCGGCGGGCCGATCCACAGAACCGGGCGCCAGTGCCGCGCGTCGTTGATCATCTTTTCGGCGTGGGCCAGCGACTCGGGCAGCGGGACCCGGATGCCCTGGTCGTCCACGTCGGCGGTGTCGGAGAAGCCGAACTGGAACACGACGCCGCAGCGCGCCGCTCCGGTCACCCGCGGCTCGGCTTCGATGCGCCAGCGCGCGACAATGTCGGCCGTGGAGTGCCAGGGCACGGCCATGTTGTAGACCTGCAGGTCGGGAACGAGGTCCATCTCGCGTCGGCCGATGCGCGCCGGCCATCCGCCGGGGCGATCGTCGCCCACGCCGAAGGCGATGCCGTCGCCAAAGACGCAGAATTTCCTGACCGGCATGACCGTGCCGCCTTGCTTCAGAGTCCGGTTCACCATGCCATGATCATCCCGCCGCGCTCTGGTCTGTGCAGTGATGACTATCACTCAACTTTCACAAATGGACGACCCATGTTCAACGTCCTGGTTCGCAGTCTACAGCCGCGACCGGAGCGATTGAAGAAGGCAATCCCGGTCAGCCCGGAAATCCGAGTCGATCCAGGCGTCCTCTGCCGCGCGCACCAGTTCGCCGACCTGCGGGCCGGGCGGGACGCCAAGGTCCAGGATGTCGCGGCCGCGCACCGGCGGTGCAGGGGGCGTCCAGTCCAGCGCGACATCCATCAGCCGCATCCATTGGGCGGTGCGGGCGCTGTCGAGGCGGCCGGTGCCGGCGCGCTCGCCGGCCCACAGGATGAGCGCCCGGTCACGCAGGCGCGCGGGTCCCAGGCGGTAGGTCTGTACCCGCAGCCCGTGGGCGTCGACGGCGGGGTCGGGCTCCGGCTCGTCGGCGCGCGGGGCGGCCAGGGCGGCCAGCCGGTCGCGGTCGGCGTTGGACAGCTTGAGCCGGCCCGCCAGGGCGCGCGCGCCGTCGTGGTCCACCGCCACCAGCGCCGCCAGCCGCCGCAGGGCGTCGGGCTCTATGCCCGGACGCCGCAGGCCCGAGGTCTCCAGCCACGACAGCACGCGCAGGGAGTCGAAGTGGGCGGCTTCGGGCAGGATGCGGTCCAGGACTGTTTCGCCGCGCATTTCCACCAGCACGCGGGCAGGGTCCGGGGCGCCGAGGATCTTCAGAAGCTCGTCGCGCACCCGCTCGCCCGACAGATGGTCGAGACCGGCGGCATTGGCGCGGCAGGCGCGCAGGGCCTCGGCTTCGGCCGCGCCCTCGCCGTAGTGGGCATGGAAGCGGAAGAACCGCAGGATGCGCAGGTAATCCTCGCGGATGCGCTCATGCGGGCGGCCGACGAAGCGCACCAAGCGCGATGCCAGGTCCGACAGGCCGTCGAAGTAGTCGTAGACGGCGCCGTCGGGGGTGGCGGACAGGGCGTTCATGGTGAAGTCGCGGCGGGCGGCGTCTTCGCGGAAATCGGTGGTGAAGGCGACCTCGGCGTGGCGGCCGTCGGTCTTGACGTCGCGTCGCAACGTCGTGACCTCGATGGACAGTCCGTCGGCGACGGCGGTCACCGTGCCGTGCTCCAGGCCCGTCGGCACCGCCTTGAGTCCCGCGTCCTCCAGCCGCTGGATCACGACCTCGGGCGTTTCCTGCGTGGCAATGTCGATGTCCTTGATGGCCTTGTGCAGAAGGGCGTCGCGCACGCAGCCGCCGACAAACCGCACCTCCGCCCCGCCGGCCGTGAGTGCCCGGACGACGGCGCGGGTGCGAGCATCCTGCATCCAGTCCTGGGGATGCAGCTGGCCCACCGGCGCGCGCGCCTGTCCCATCAGGTTCTCCAGCGTGGCATGGGCCGTCTCGCGGGTCTGTCCGCCGGCATGGCGGTAGTCAATTTCGGCCATCAGTCCGCCGCTTGTCTTTCCGCCCCCTCGTCGGCGTCCGATGCCGCCTCGCCGCGCTCTCCGTCGGCGGGGCGGCTGGTTCCGGGAACCACCTGTCCGTCGATAACGCGGGCGGGTTCATAGACGTCGCCGGGGCGGCCGAAGTCCTGGGTCAGGGCCATGGCGCCGAGCCCGGCCAGGATCGCCACCGACAGGCCCAGCAGGCCATAGTCCAGGGCGCCGGCGGTTTCACCCTCGCCACGGGTGAAGCGGCGCCAGATCAGAAGAAGGATCAGGGGAAGCAGGAGCAGGACGAGGAGCCGGATGATCACGGCCGCAGAACCTCCGCCAGGTTGACAAGCATGCCCGCTGTGGCGCCCCAGATGTAGCGCCCCTGGTAGGGCATGGCGTAGTAGGCGCGGGTGCGCCCCTTGATTTGGTACGTGTGGCGTTCGTGGTTGGCTTTCTCCAGCACGAAGGCGAGCGGCACCTCGAACACTTCCGCCACCTCGAACGGGTCGGGCTCCAGGTCGAAGGCGGGCGCCACCAGGCCGACCACCGGCGTCACCTTGAAGCCCGTCACCGTGATGTAGTCGTCCAGGTGGCCGAGAACATCCACGAGGCCCGGCGCGAGGCCGATTTCCTCGTGGCTTTCCCGCAGGGCCGTGGCGACGGGGCCGTCGTCCACCTCCTCGCAGCGACCGCCGGGAAAGCTGATCTGGCCGGCGTGGTTCTTCAGGTGGGCGGTGCGCTGGGTCAGCAGCACGGTCATGCCCTCGGGCCGCCGGATCAGCGGCACCAGAACGGCGGCCGGCGTCTTGGGTCGGTCGTCCACGGCCTCGCCCGGTGCCAGGGCACGGGTGCTCACCCGCGGATCGCTGTCGACGGCGGGGCCGTAGTCATGGTCGCCGCCCAGCGCACGGTTGATGTCCACGTCGGACCTCTGTCCGCCGCGCCGCCCGCGGGCCAGCAGGCGCACAAGGCCGTCGCGGTCGAAATCCGCCATGCCGGCATCGGGAGAGGGGGCGGCGTCAGTCAATCGGCCTCCGTCAGGGTGCCCATGGGAAAGAAGGTGCCGTTGCTCCATACGCCGTAGTGTACCCCCTTGCCGTCGCCGGCGTCTTCCTCGACGCCATGTTCCACCAGGTCATAATAGACCGCACGGTTGAGCCTTGCCTCAAGTCCCTTGCGCACATGAATGTATGGGCTGGGCTCGCCGGTGTCGGGATCGTGCTCGACGCGCAGCGGGTGCTCGTCGTCGAGCGTGACCCAATCGTCGACATTGGTGCGAAAACGGAGGCTGCGGTTGCGTCCATCGCCTTCCGCCTCCATCTCGACAGCGAGGAACGGCGCGTCCTCGACCTCGACCCGGCCCTTTTCCACCGGCGTCTCCAGCCAGTAGGTGCCGTCATCCTCGCGCTTGAGGACGGTGGAGAACAGGCGGACCAGTTCCTTCCGGCCGATCGGGGAGCCGTGGTAGAACCATGTGCCGTCGCGGGCGATGCGCATGTCGAGGTCGCCGCAGATGGTCTGGGGCGGCCGCCCGCCGGAGGCCTTGGCTTCGGTCCGGTCGTCATCCGTGTGGGGCGGCTGATGGTCGGCGTTGCGGGGCATCCGTTCCTCCATGGGTTGTCCTGTCCTATGTAGTGCGGAGAAGACGTCGTGACCAACCCTTCCAACGATGCAGCGGCGTCCTCCGCCGCACACGCCACCGCCGCCGCCGAGGCCATCGACCGCCTGGGCGAGCGCCTGTCCAACGCCCGCGATGCGCTCAGCAGCGTGATCTTCGGCCAGGAGGCGGTAATCGAGGACAGCCTGGTTACGCTTCTGTCGGGCGGCCACCTGCTGCTGATCGGCGTTCCCGGCCTCGCCAAGACCAAGCTGGTCCACACGCTGGGCCTGGTGCTCGGGCTGGACGACCGCCGCGTGCAGTTCACCCCCGACCTCATGCCCGCCGACATCCTGGGCAGCGAGGTGCTGGAGGAGGACGAGCACGGCCGCCGCAGCTTCCGCTTCATCCGCGGGCCGGTGTTCTGTCAGCTTCTGATGGCCGATGAGATCAACCGCGCCAGCCCGCGCACGCAATCCGCCCTTCTTCAGGCCATGCAGGAAATGCGGGTCTCGGTGGCCGGCGAGAGCCAGCCCCTGCCCAAGCCCTTCCACGTGCTGGCGACCCAGAACCCCATCGAGCAGGAAGGCACCTATCCACTGCCCGAGGCCCAGCTCGACCGTTTCCTCATGCAGGTGGACGTGGGCTACCCGGGCCTGGAGGCCGAACGCGAGATGCTCATCGCCACCACCGGCGCGACGGAGGCGGAGGTGACCCGCGTGCTGACCCCCGCCGACCTGATGGAGGCACAGCACGTGGTGCGCCAGATCCCGGTTGGCGACAGCGTGGTGGATGCCATTCTCAAGCTGGTCCGCGCCGGCCGTCCGGAGGCGACGGATGTGGACGAGGTGCGTCGGCATGTCGCCTGGGGCCCCGGTCCGCGCGCCAGCCAGGCGCTCATGCTGGCGGTGCGCGCCCGCGCCCTGCTGGATGGCCGTTATGCGCCGTCGGTGGATGACGTTCTGGCCCTGGCGCGTCCTGTGCTCCAGCACCGCATGGCGCTGACTTTCGCGGCGCGGGCCGACGGCGTGACCGTGCCGCAGGTCATCACCCGCCTCTGCCAACTCATCGCCTGACGACGGGGCGCCCATGGCCGAGGACCGCAGTCTCCCCCTCCAGAGCCGCGCCGAGGCCGCCGCCGGCGTCCTGCCGCCGCTGATGGTCAAGGCCGAACGGGTCGCCGCCACCGTGGCCCCCGGCATCCACGGCCGCCGCCGCGCGGGGCCGGGGGATCAGTTCTGGCAGTACCGCCGCTACCAGCCGGGCGACGCGGTGACCGTGATCGACTGGCGCCAGTCGGCGCGCGGCGATCCGCTGTATGTGCGCGAGCGCGAATGGTCGGCGGCGCAGACCGTGCTCATGTGGTGCGACCGATCGGCCAGCATGGACTTCCGCAGCGCCGACACCCTGCCCACCAAGCGCGAGCGGGCGGAGCTTCTGTCCATGGCGCTGGCCGCCCTGCTGAACCGGGGCGGGGAGCGCATCGGCCTGCTGGCGCCCGGCGCGCCGCCGCCGGGCCTTGGCCGCAAGGCGTTGTCGGGCATGGCGGATGCGCTGGAGCGCGCCCCGCACGGTGGTCATGCGGACTGGCCGCGCCTGATCGCCGGGGTGCCCGCCGGCCGCCACGGATCGGTTGTGCTGTTCGGGGACTTCCTGGACGTGCCCGAGCGCATGGAGGAAACCCTGCGGGCGCTGGCGTCCCAGGGCCTGCGCGGTCATCTGGTGCAGGTCGTCGACCCGGCGGAGGAAGCCCTGCCCTTCAAGGGCCGCATCCGCTTCGCCGGGCCGGAGGACGAGGGCGATCTGCTGATTGCGCGGACCGAAGACGTGCGCGAGGCGTATATCCGCAGGTTTCTGGCGCAGCGCGATGCCGTGGCGCACCTCTGCCGGTCGCTCACCTGGAGCTTCGCCGTTCACCACACGGACCAGCCGCCGCAGGTGCCGCTTCTTGCCCTGCACGCCCGCATGACGGAGGGCCGCTAGAGCATGTGGACACTCGGCCCCGTCGCCTTCGCCGCACCCTGGGTGCTGGCCGCGCTGATCCTGCTGCCGGCGCTGTGGTTTCTGCTGCGCGTCACGCCGCCGGCGCCGCGCCGCATGACCTTCCCGGCGCTCCGCCTGCTGCTTGGCCTGCAAGCGCGGGAGGACGTAACCGCCCGCACACCCTGGTGGCTGATCCTGCTGCGTCTGTTGATCGTCGTGCTGGTGATCGTCGGCCTGGCGCGCCCGCTGCTCAACCCGGTGGCCGGGGCGGACGGCGGCGGGCCTCTGCTGCTGGTCGTCGACGACGGCTGGGCCTCGGCCGCCGACTGGTCGAGCCGGCGCCAGGCGGCGCTCGACCTGGTGTCCCGCGCTGACCGGGAGGGCCGGCCGGTTCAGCTTCTGACCACCGCGCCGCCGCCCGACGGCGACCCGATGGCGGCAGGCAAGCTGGGTGCGGCGGCGGAACTGCGGCCCGTCCTGCAGAGCCTCACGCCCAACCCCTGGCCGGTGGACCACGAACAGGCCCGCGAGGTGGTGCAGGGTCTGTCGTTCGAGGGCAGCGCCTCGGTCGTGTGGCTGTCGGACGGGCTGGAGACGCAGGCCTCCGCAGCGCTGGCGGGGACGCTTCAACGGCTGGGGTCGTTGACCGTGCTGACGGGCGGCAGCAGTGCGGTGCTGCTCGACCGGCCGGAGCGCGAGGGCGACCGCCTGCTGCTGACCGCCCGCCGCGCCGCCGGGGATGACGCGCCGGAACGCACCGTCGCCGCCCGCGTGCTGGACGCGCAGGGGCGCGGCGTGGCGCGGGCCGAACTGACCTTCGCGTCCGGCGAAACGATCGCAAGCGCACGGGCCGACGTGCCGGCGGACCTGCTCAACGCCATCGGCCGCGTCGACCTGGAGGGTGTCGCCAGCGCCGGTGCGGTGGTGCTGCTGGACGACACCTGGCGCCGCCGTCCGGTGGGGCTGGCCTCGGGCTCTCCCATGGGGGCGGACCTGCCGTTGCTGGGCGATATCTATTACCTGGAACGTGCCCTGGACCGCGTGGCCGAGACCCGGCAGGGCTCCGTGGAGACACTGCTCGACCGGCCGCTGGCCATGCTCGCCATCGCCGACAGCGGCCCCATCGAGGGCGCCCAGGCGCGGCGGCTTTCCGAATGGGTGGAGGCCGGCGGCGTGCTGGTGCGCTTCGCCGGGATCAGGCTGGAGCAGAACGTGGTCACCGACCCGCTTCTGCCCGTGCGCCTGCGCGGCGGCGGCCGGCAGTTCGGCGGCACGCTGACGTGGTCCGACCCGGTGACGCTCGCGCCCTTCCCCGACGACAGCCCCTTCGCAGGATTGCGGGTGCCCGACGACGTCTCCGTCTCGGCCCAGGTGCTGGCGGAACCGAGCCCCTCGCTGCCCGACAAGACCTGGGCGCGGCTGACCGACGGCACGCCGCTGGTCACCGCCGAGCCGCTGAGACAGGGCTGGGTGGTGCTGTTCCACACCACCGCCAACGCAGAATGGTCGTCTCTGCCGCTGTCGGGCCTGTTCCCGGCCATGATGGAGCGCCTGCTGTCGCTGTCGCCCGGCGTTGCGGGAGCGGAGGCCGGCGACGATGCCGGGCGGCCGCTGCCGCCGCTGTCGCTGCTGGACGCCTTCGGCAGGCTGAGCGAGCCGCCGGGCTCGGCCCGCGCCGTCACGCCCGCCGGGCTGGCGGCGCTGGACCTGGGACCGGCGCATCCGCCGGGCTACTACGGCACGCCGCAAAACCGCCGTGCGGTGAACCTCGTGGACCATGTTCCGCCGCTGCAGGCGCTGTCCGGCCTGCCGCGCGGGGTGGAGCGCGCGACGGTGGCCGACATCGGCCGCGAGGTGGAACTGCGGCCCTGGCTGCTGCTGGCGGCCCTGATTCTGGCGCTGGTCGACTGGGTCGTGAGCTATGCGCTGCGCGGCCTGTCGCCCCGGCCGCCGCGCCGCATCCCCGCACCGAAAGGCGGCGGCAGTGCTGCGGCGCTGATGTTGGCCGCCGGCCTGTCCGCATTGCTGGCGTTCGGCCCCGGCCCGGTCCGGGCGCAGGAGGACGCGCCGCCCGCCGATCCGGCCTCGGAACGGGCGCTGGAGGCGGTGCTGGACACGCGGCTGGCCTGGGTGCGCACGGGCGACTCCACCGTCGACGACATGACGGAGGCCGGCATGCGCGGCCTGACGCGCGTCCTGGCCGCGCGGTCGTCGGCGGAACTGGCCGAGCCCATGGCCGTAGACCCGGAAACGGACCGGCTTCTGTTCTTTCCCATGATCTATTGGCCGGTGACCGAGGGCGGCATGCGGCTGTCCGTTTCCGCCCGCGTCAAGGTCAACGACTACCTGCGCCACGGCGGCATGATCCTGTTCGATACGCGCGAAACACCGCCGCAGGACGTGCAGGCGACGCTCGCGCAGTTTGACATTCCGTCGCTGGTGCGCCTGCCCGAAGGCCACGTCGTCACCCGCAGCTTCTATCTGCTGTCGGAGACGCCGGGCCGGTATGCCGACGTGACCCTGTGGGTGGAGCCGCCCGGCGGCGGCAATGACGGGGTGTCGTCCGTCATCATCGGCAACGGCGACTGGGCGGCGGCCTGGGCGCGCTCGCCCCAGGGGGCCTATCTGGCGCCCGTGGTGCCGGGCGGCGAGCGCCAGCGCGAGGTCGCCTACCGCTTCGGCGTGAACCTGGTCATGTACGCTCTGACCGGCAACTACAAGGCCGATCAGGTCCACCTGCCCGCCATCATGGAGCGCCTGACGCAATGATCGAGGCCGTTACAGACCTGGTCTTCGCGCCGATCATCCCGTGGCCGGCCCTCATCGCCCTGGCGGTGGTGGCCTTCCTGCTGTTTGCCTGGGGCCTGTTCCGCCGGGCGCGGGGGACGCTGGTGCGGGCCATTCCCGTCGCCGCCCTGCTGGTTGCCGTCGCCAATCCCCAGGTGGTGCAGGAGGACCGCCGGCCGCTGGAGGACGTCGCCGTCATCGTGGTCGACGAAAGCCTGTCGCAGCGGGTGGGGGAGCGCGAGAGCCAGACCGCGCTGGCGGTGGAAAAGCTGACGGAGCAGCTTTCGGCCGACGACAGCCTGGATGTGCGGGTTGAGCGGGTCACCTCGACCCTCGACTCCGGGACGCGCCTGTTCGAGGTGCTGGACCGCGCCGTGTCCGACGTGCCGCGCGGGCGGGTGGCCGGGGCGGTGCTGGTGACCGACGGCCAGGTCCATGACGCGCCCGAGGACCCGGCCGAGGGCGGGCCCGGCTATCCCGTCCATCCCCTGCTCACCGGGGAGCCCGACCAGGGCGACCGCCGCCTGCTGGTGCAGAGCGCGCCCGACTTCGGCCTGGTCGGCAAGCCCGTCAGCCTGACGGTCCGAGTGGAGGACGAAAGCCTCGCCGACGGCACCCGCGTGCCGCTGACCATCACCGTCAACGACGGCGAGACCCGCACCGTTCAGGTGCCCGTGGGAAGCGCGGTGCGCGTGCCGGTGGAAATATCCCACGCCGGCCAGACGGTCGTCGCCCTGGAGACGCCGGGCGGTGAGGAGGACCTGTCGCCGCTCAACAACCAGGCGGCGCTGGCCATCAACGGCGTGCGTGACCGCCTGCGCGTGCTGCTGATCTCGGGCAAGCCCCACATGGGGGAGCGCGCCTGGCGCAACCTGCTGAAGTCCGACCCCAACGTCGACCTCGTGCACTTCACCATCCTGCGCCCGCCGTCCAAGGACGACCTGACGCCCCTGCGCGAACTGGCGCTCATCGCCTTTCCCATCCAGGAGTTGTTCGAGGAACGGCTGTACGACTTCGACCTGATCGTCTTCGACCGTTACATGCGGTCCGGCCTGGTGCCCAACCCCTACATGGCGAACGTGGCGAACTACGTGCGCCAGGGGGGCGCGCTGCTGCTGGCGGTGGGGCCTGAGTTCGCCCAGCCCTTCAGCCTGTATGACAGCCCGCTGGCCGACATCCTGCCGGCCGCGCCGTCGGGCGAGGTGCTGCCCGAGGCCTTCCGCCCGCGCGTCGCCGGCATCGGCCTGCGCCATCCGGTGACCGACGCCATCGTGCCGGAGGCGGACGCGCCGCCGCTCGGCCCCTGGGTCCGCCACATCCAGGCCCGCCCCAAGCCGGGCGCCACCAGCGTCATGACCGGTGCGGACCGCGAGCCGCTCTTGCTGCTCGACCGGGTGGACGAGGGGCGCGTGGCGCTCCTGCTGTCGGATACGCTGTGGCTGTGGGAAAAGGGCTGGCGCGGCGGCGGCCCCCAGGCGGAACTGGTGCGGCGCCTCGCGCACTGGCTCATGAAGGAGCCCGACCTGGAGGAAGAGGCCCTGCGCGCCGAGGTTTCGGGCGGGCAGTTGCAGATCGAGCGGCGCTCCCTCGACCCGGCGCCGGAAACGGTGACCGTCACCACGCCTTCGGGCCGCGAGGAGACCGTGCCGCTGTCCGAGGCGCCGGGCGGGCGCTCCATTGCGACGCTGCCGGTCGACGAGCCGGGCGTCTACCGCATCGGCGATGGCGAGAGGCAGGCGGTCGCCGCCGCCGGGGCCGCCAATCCGCTGGAAACGTCCGCCGTGGTGGCGACGGACGCAAAGCTGCGCCCGGTGGTGGAGGCGTCCGGCGGCGGCCTCTGGTGGCTGGCCGAGGACGGCCTGCCCGAGATACGCCGGGTAAGCCCGGACGCCGCCATGGCGGGTTCGGGCTGGATGGGCCTGCGGGCCAATGGCGACTATGTGGTGGCCGGCGTGCGGCAGATTCCGCTGCTGCCGCTGTGGGCGGCAATCCTGCTGATCCTGGGGGGCGTGGTGCTGGCCTGGTGGCGCGAGGGGCGTTGAACGGCCTTCTTTCCGAACCGGAGCCCGCCACCGGGCGTAGGTCTTTCAGACTGTTAACGCCCTTCAGAACGGGAGCGCCCAACCATGATCGCAGACCCCAACAAGGGCGAGGAGACGCCGGCCCCGGCCAAGGCGCCCGCACCGCCTCCGCCGCCACCGACCGACCCGGTGGACGAGGCCGGGGACGAGACCTTCCCCGCCAGTGATCCGCCGTCGTGGACGCCGCAGGACAGCGGTGCGCCCGACCACGACAAGTAGCTTTCCCGGACACCAGAAGGAGCCCCTGATGACCGGCGATCCGAAGAAGCCCGAGGACAAGAAACCGGAACACACGGAAGAGGACGTCGACGAGGCCGTGGAGGAGAGCTTCCCCGCCTCCGATCCGCCCTCCTTTACCCCCGGCGAGCCCGAGGGGAGGGACAAGGACCGGAAGTAGGGCGGCAGTCGCCTTCGTGAATGGAAGGACGCCGGGTGCCCGAGGGTGCCCGGCGTTTTCTGTTGGGATGGAGCCGGTGCGGGAGCGGCGGACCACGAGACGAAACGTCTGTTTTTGATCGGAGAATGAGCCGTCATTCCCGCGAAAGCAGGAATACACTTCCGGCGCCGATCATCCCCTCTCGTTTCTTCGGCTCCTACCGCCCCGCGAACTCCAGCAAGGCCTGCACCACGTCGTCGGGCTTTTCCGCGTGCAGCCAGTGCCCAGCCTCAGGCACGCGCTTTTCCCGGGCATTGGGGAACATGCGCGCGATGATCTCCTCGTGCTCGGGCTGCACGTAGGGCGACGCGCCGCCCGAGAGGAACAGGGCCGGGCCCTCGTACGTCCGGTCGGTCACGGGGAAGTCGGCGATCTGGTCCCACTGGTCGGTGATGGCGTCCAGGTTGAGCTTCCAGCGGAAGCCGTCCTTGCCGCTTTCCAGGCTTTGCAGCAGGAACAGGCGCACCATCTGCTCGGGCACGTCGGCGGCCAGCGCCTTGTCCACGTCGCTTCGGCGTTCGCAGGCATCCAGGTCGACGGCCTTCATGATGGCGGCATAGCGCACCGTGTCGGCCTTCAGCCGTGCCGGCGGCATGTCGGCGGAGACCAGGCCGGCGATGGCGTCGGGATCGGTCAGCGCCAGCGTCATCGCCGCCTTGCCGCCCATGCTGTGGCCCACCAGGATGGCCTTGCCGAGCACGCCGCGCGCCTCCATGAACGCGCGCAGGTCGGCGGCCATGTCGCGGTAGTCCATGCTGGCGTCCCATGGGCTGTCGCCGTGGTTTCGCAGGTCGACCGTAAAGACGTGCAGGTCGTCGGCAAGGCCCTTGGCGATGGTCGTCCAGTTCTTGCGCTGGCCGTACAGGCCGTGCGCGATCACCATCGGCGGCGATCCGGCCTCGCCGTACTCGGTGTATGCCAACTCCATGGGATGCCTCCGAAAAACGTCGCGGGCACCGAGCATAGCCCGGCGCCCGCGTCGGCGCAAAGCGGCGCGAGGCCGGCGCTACTTCCGGACGTACTCGATGTTGTAGCCCGAGCGGGTGAACCGGACTTTCAGAAGCTCTCCGTCCGGCGAGTACCAGAGGTCGCGGTCGATGTCGCCGGACATCTCGTACTTCACCGCCGCCTGGCCGCCGAGGGCTTCGGTGCCGGCTTCCTCAACCTTGACGGCAAAGGGTTCGGCGTCGATGACGGACAGCACGCGGTCGTGCTCCAGCACCTTGGGCGTCCACAGCGTCAGCGGCAGCACGTCGGGCGCCTCGCGCCGGATGGCGCCGTCGGCTTCGACACGGTAACCGCCATCCTCGCGGGCGAGCGCGATCTTGTGGGGCTCGCCGTCGTCGTCGGTCTTGGCGGTCATGCGGGTCAGCACGCCGTCCTCCCAGACCTCGATGCGCTGGTGGCGGTAGTGGAATTTGAGGAACAGCACCTGGACGTCGGTGCGCGTCACGACCTCCACCGTCAGCGCGCCGTTCGGCGCCTCGGAGAAGCTGTAGGTCTCCTCGCCGATGGGCTTGCCGTCCTTCAGTACGGTGAATTCCATGGGCGCCGGTGCGGCTGCCAGCGCCGGAGCGGCGAACAGCGCGAGCGTCAGGCCCGCGGCGGTCGCGACGCGGTGAAGCAGCATGGTCATCGTATTCATCCTCCCTGCGACAATCAGGGCGGGGCGGCGTCTTTCCCGCGCCGGTTCCGCGCCGTGTGCTTCAGCCGAAAATGCCGGTCAGCTTTGCGGCGACGGACTTGGAGCCGTCCACCTTGAGCCGGCCCATGGCAAAGGCCACCATCGGGTCCATCTTGCCGTCAATGAGCTTTTCCAGGTTCGACCGCGACATCTTGATGGTGCAGTCGGCCGGGCCGTCGGCGAAGGTCATGACGGCGGGCTTCTGCGTGGCGTCCAGGTGGATGATGTCGGTCTTGTCGACGACGATCTTCACCTTCGCATTGACCGTCCCCAGGCGGGGCAGAAGCGGCGTCAGCCGGTGTTCGATGGACTCGAGGCTCATGGTCGTTTCCCGAATGATGGTGATGGCGCCAGCCTACAGCCGAATGACGTTTAGGTAAACGCCTTCTCGTTTAGGGAACGTGGCCTTGTCCTGATCCATACCCGATCGGATGTCGTATCGCCCCACCGTAAGATCGACCGCACGACGTCAGACCCAGACCCTGACCGAACGGAGGCTTTTCATGACCCAAGCGCCGATCGCCTGCCCCTCCTGCGCCGCCCGTTCAGTGCCTGCCGACACCGGCGGAACGCTGCACCTGTGGTGGCCGGCGGGGCATGTGGCGAAGAAACTGCTGGAGACCATCCGCGCCGCCGAGCTGCCCCTCACCGTCGCCGCCGGCAAGCGGGCCGAGGTGTCGATCGGAATCGGCTGGCTCACGCCGCTGTGCCAGGAGTTGTTCAAGGTCCTGACGCCCGTGGAGCGCACGGCAGTGCGCGCCCTGTTCGTGCCCGAGGGACGCGAGGCCGGGCTGGGCGCCCTGGGCGAGGTGACGACGCTGGAAGGCCTGGCGCACCGGGGGACGGCCCGCTGGTTGTCGGCGCTTCTGGACGACGAGCGGCTGACCAGCCATTTCCAGCCCATCGTCGAGGCCGCGACCGGCGAGCCCTTCGCCATGGAGGCCCTGGTGCGCGGCCTTCCCCTGGAAGGCGAGGACGCCGGCCCCGACGGACTGATCGGCGGTGGGCACATCATCATGGCCGCGCGCGCTGCCGACATGCTGTTCCCGGTCGACCTGGCGGCCCGCACCTCGGCGGTGCGCACGGCGGTGGAGCGCGGCTATCGCGGCCGGCTGTTCATCAACTTCAGCCCGGCGGCCATCTACGACCCGCACCATTGCCTGCGCTCGACGGTCAAGATCATCGAGTCGCTGCGCTATCCGCCGGAAAACATCGTCTTCGAGGTGGGCGAGGGCGACAGCGTGGAAAGCATGGACCACCTGAAGGAAATCCTCACCGTCTACCGCTCGGCCGGGTTCAAGGTGGCGCTGGACGACCTGGGGGCGGGCTATGCCTCGCTGAACGCCCTGCACGAGCTGCGTCCGGACTACGTCAAGATGGACATGGCGCTGGTGCGCGGCGTCGACCATGACCCGGTCAAGGCGCCCATCCTGGCCGGTCTGCTGCGCATGGCGCGCGAAATCGGCATCGCGACGGTCTGTGAAGGTGTGGAGACTCATGCGGAAGCGGACTGGCTAAGGGCCCACGGCGCGGATTATCTTCAGGGTTTCCTCTATGGCCGCGCGGCGCCTGCGCCGCCGGCTTCGGGAAGCGGGCCGCTCGCAACGCGCGACGGGGCGGTCCCGTTGTAGAGGCTGATCGCCGAAGGCCACGCACAGCAGAGAGGGAGGACAGACCATGGCCGATCTGGAAGGCCCCGATCCGGTAAAGAGCACCCGCGAGACGCTGGGCCACATGATCCACATCCCCGGCCGCGACGGCACGTTCAAGGCCTATTTCGCGCCGGCCGCCCACCAGGAGCCCGCGCCCTGCGTGCTGGTGTGCCAGGAAATCTTCGGCATCAACAAGGAGATGTGGCGCATCTGCGAGAACCTGTCGCAGATGGGCTACTCCGCCATCTGCCCCGACCTGTTCTGGCGCATCGATCCGGGCATCGAACTGGACCCGACGAACGAGCAGGAGATGCAAAAGGCGTTCGACCTGTTCGGCAAGTTCGACATCGACGCCGGCCTCAAGGACATCCAGGACACCATCACCCACGCCCGCACGCTGAAGGAGACCACCGGCAAGGTGGGTGCCATCGGCTATTGCCTGGGCGGCCTGCTGGCCTACCTGACCGCCTGCCGCACCGACGCCGACTGCGCGGTCGGCTACTACGGCGTGAACATCGACAAGTACCTGGACGAGTGCAAGGGCATCACCAAGCCGCTGATGCTGCACATCGCCGGCAATGACGAGTTCGTGTCCAAGGAGCAGCAGGAGAAGGTGATCGAGGGCCTGCAGGGCAACAGCCACGTCACCACCTACCACTATCCCGGCGCGCCGCACGCCTTCGCCCGCCAGACCGACGCGGGCCACTACAAGGAAGACGCGGCGACGGAAGCCAACCGCCGCACCGAGGAATTCCTGCTCAAGCACCTCAAGCATTCCTGACGCCGGCGGCAGCGGAACGGGCCCCGCTTCGGCGGGGCCTTTTCGCAAGGAGCGCAAGGGCGTAGGCTTTATAGCCGGCGCCCGCGCCGTCCTGTCACCGCACCGGAGGCCCGATGCTCAGAACCTTCGCCACCACGGAAGAGGCCCTGGATGCCGCACCCCAGGACTCGCCCATCTACTGCCTGCGCCCGCGTCTGATCGCGGACACGGCACGCGAGGCCATTGCGGCCTTTCCCGGCGAGGTGATGTATGCGGTGAAGTGCAACGATCATCCCTTGGTGCTTCAGGCCCTGGCCGAGGGCGGCATCCGGCACTGGGACGTGGCCTCGGCCGCAGAGGTGCGCGGCACCCACACCCTGTTCCCCGACCACCGGCTGTCGTTCATGCACCCGGTCAAGACGCCCAGGGCCATCGAGGAAGCCTATTTCGAGCACGGCGTGCGGGTCTTCGCCCTGGATCATGCCGAGGAGCTGGACAAGATTCTGGCCGCCACGGAAAACGCCGACGACCTGACGCTCATGGTACGCCTGGGTACCGTGGCGGGCATGGCGCTGGTGGATCTGTCGTCGAAGTTCGGCATCGATCCGAAAACCGCGGCGCCGCTCTTGCGCGCGTGCCGCGATCGCGCCGGTCGGGCGGGGCTGACCTTCCATGTGGGCAGCCAGTGCATCAGCGCCTCGGCCTGGGTCAAGGCGCTGGAGATGGCGTCGCAGGCCGTGGACCTGGCGAAGGTGCCCGTCGACCTGCTGGACGTGGGCGGCGGCTTCCCGGCGCGGTACAGGGGGGATGAGCCGACCTTTCCCGAGGTCTCGGCGGAAATCCGCGAGGCGCTGGACTGGATCACCTTCAAGGGCGATCCCAAGGTCCTGTGCGAGCCCGGACGGGCGCTGGTCGCCGGCGGCATGTCTGCGGTGGTGCGCGTCGAGCTGCGCGCCGGCGATCGGCTCTACCTGAACGACGGCGTTTACGGCGGCCTCTCGGAATTGAAACTGCTGGGCCCGGTCTTCCCCATGCGCGTGCTGCGGCCCGAGGGCGCCGGCCCGGTGGGAGAGGAGGCCGTGTTCAAGTTCTACGGCCCCACCTGCGACAGCATCGACACCATGCCCGGCCCCTTCTGGCTGCCGGCCGACGTGCGCACCGGCGACTGGATCGAAATCGGCATGATGGGGGCCTATTCCAACGTTCTGCGCACCGGCTTCAACGGCTTCTGGGCAGACCGTTTCGTGCAGGTGGACGACGACGGTCCGGTCAACGAGATGCTGCCCGACGCCGCCCAGGCGGCCTCGCCCTTCGCCGGCTGAGGCCGCGCCGTGCAAGGCGTCGCGCCGGAAACCCCGGCGCGACCGTGCCCGTTCCCTTCACAAGCACTCCGATCATTGGAAGGGAGAGGGCAGCCTCATGGCCGACACGTCGCAGAAGCCGACCGAGACGGACCAGGTCCGCGCCGCCACCGACCGGGGCGAGACGGGCGACAAGGTCAATCAGCACGACCCCGCGACCGCGCCGCTGGAAACCGGGGCCGAGGCGGCCGGCACGCCGACGCCCAAGGCCGAGGCCGCCAAGGCCGCCGAGGACCAGAAGCGCACCGGCCAGCGCGCCCAGCAGAAGCAAAAGCACTTCGCCGCGCACGAACAGCCCCAGCGCAAGAGCCCGGTAGGCCCGGGCCTGTGGGCCGGCATCATCATCGGCGGCCTGGCGCTTCTGGGGATCGTGCTGGGGCTGATCGGGTGACCGGCGGGCGCGGGAGGCTCAGCCGCCCGCGATGCAGGTGAGCGGCTCGCCGTGGCTGTCCCGGATGTCGGGGGGCACATGCAGGCCCAGCGGCCGGCGGCTTTCCATGACGCAGTGGTTGATGAGCTGCACCAGCGGCTGCAGGCACGGGCACTCCCCGAAGCACTGCGTGCACGCCAGCGCGGCTTCCGTGGCGTCTTCGATGACGGTGAGGCGCGGTGCGTCGGGCCGGATGGCGGCGACGCTTCGTCTTCCTTCGGGGCAGGCGCACTGGTAGGCGGCCTCGCGAACGGCCTCGACCAGGAGGTGACGCGAAACAGTCATGATTTTCAACCCTTTGAGCGTTGATTTCTTTTTATTAGCGCCAACTATAGGCGTATGCCAAAGTGCCAGCCAATGGGGGATAATACCCAGTCCTTCAGCGCTAATTCTGCACTGAGTACAACCCGAGGGGGCCATGCTGTGCGACTCGACCCGGCTGCGGCTGGAGCCGACAACCGATCCGCTGCTGTGCGAAGCCCTGGCCGCGCATGAACAGGCCGGCGACGGGCTTGAAAGCGTGCTGCACCGCCTGTCGGCAGATCCTGGGCTGAAAGACGGCCTGACCAACCTTTACAGCGTCGATATGTCGACCGCGGACCCCTTGGGCTTCGCCGTGCAGATCGGCGAGATGGGCGTGGACATGCGCGGCTCGCTGTCCACGCTGGGGGACTATCCCGACAGGCGGTACATTCTGGACAACGTCGCGCCCCACTACGCCATCGCCAAATCCGAGCGTCGCGCGGCGCTGTACCGGGTCCGCAGCCGCATCCAGGATCGCTTCGCCGTCTACGATCGCCTGATCCTTCCCACCCTGGACGGCGAGAGCTGCCTGTCGCTCTCGCGCATCCGCCTGGTGGTGGAGGATGCGGTGTCGCCGGTGCGCCAGGACGGGCTGACCATGCGCGAGCGCCAGTGCCTCAGCCTGCTCGCGTCGGGCCTTATGACGAAGGAAATCGCCTTCGCGCTCGGCCTGTCGGTGCGCACGGTGGAAAAGCACATAGAGAGTCTGAAGCGCCACTTCGGCGCCCGGACCACGGCCCAGGCGGTGGCGCGTGGCATTCTTGCGGAGATCGCCATGGAAGATCGGGGGCGGTCCGGCGGCTGACCCGCCCGCTACTCCGCCGCGCGGCCGACGGGCGGTGCCTCGGCGACCTCGCCGTCCACCGCCGTCCCGGCCCGGTCGCCCGCACCCTTCATGGCCGTCCAGCGGTAGAGGGTGGGCACCACGAACAGGGTCAGCAGCGTCGCGAACGCGATCCCGGCCAGAATCACCACGCCCAGCACCTGCCGCGTCTCGTGCCCCGCGCCGGTGCTCAGGATCAGCGGCACCGAGCCGGCCGCCGTGGAAATCGCCGTCATCAAGACCGGGCGCAGCCGGGCCACCGCGGCGTCCACGGCGGCATCCAGGCGTGGTTTGCCCTGCTCGGCCAGTTGCGTCGCGTACTCCACCAGCAGGATGCCGTTCTTGGCGGCCAGCCCCACGAGCATGACGATGCCGATCTGGCTGTAGATGTTGAGCGTCAGCCCCGTCACCCACAGGCCGAACAGTGCGCCCGTCATGGCCAGCGGCACTGTCATCATGATGAGCGCCGGCAGCCGCAGGCTCTCGAACTGGGCGGCCAGCACCAGGAAGGCCACGGCCAGGGCCAGGGCGAAGGTGGTCCAGCCGGCGTCGGTCGCCTTTACCAATTCCTGGGCGGCGCCGGTGAAGGACAGGCGCGCATCGCCCGGCAACTCGCGCTGCACGGTGTCGCGCACCCATTGCACCGCCTCGGCCAGGGGCATGTCCGGGCCCAGGCTGGCGGAAATGGTCACCGCCCGCATGCGCTGGTAGCGGTTGTAGCTGGACGCCGAGGCGACTTCCTCCAGTGACACCAGCGTTTCCAGCGGAATCAACTGCCCGGAGCGGTCGGAGCGCACGAACAGCCCCGTGATGTCGGCCGGCGCATCGCGATCGACGGCGCCGGCTTGAAGGATGACGTCGTACTCCTCGCCGCGGTCGACGAAGGTGCTGACCGTGCGCGAGGCCAGGGCCGTTTGCAGGGTGCGGCCCACCTCGCGCGCTGAAACGCCCAGTTCCGCGGCGCGGGCGCGGTCGACGGTGACCAGCAGCTGCGGGCGCTTCTCGTTGTAATCGCTGCCGGGGTCGCGCAGGCCGGGATGTGCCTCCATCTCCTCGACGATGATGTCGCGCCAGCGGGCGAGGTCCTCGTAGGTGGGGCCGCCGAGGACGACGCTCAGCCGGTTGCTGTTGCCGCCGCCCACCGACGCCAGGCCGGATCGCCCGCGCACATAGGTGGTGGCGCCCGGCAGGTCGGCGAGGTTGGCGCGCACATCGTCCATGATTTCGTCCTGCGAGCGACCGCGCGTCTCCCAGTCGTGCAGGGCGACGATGCCCCGCACGCGCGGCTCGCCGCTGCCCCAGATGGCGGTCAGCGCCTGGCGGATGCCGCCATCCTCTCCGACCAGCGGAAGCAGCGCGTCCTCCAGGGCGGCCACATAGCTTTTCGCGTAGTCCCAGGCGGAGCCCTCGGGCGTGTTGACGACGACCCAGAACCCGCCCCGGTCCTCGGGCGGCGTCAGTTCCTGGGGGATGTCGCGGTACAGCGCCCAGACCGATGCGACGGCGGCCAGAAGCACCACCACGACCGGCACGCGCGAGCGCAGGAACAGGGTCAGCGCCCGCCGGTAGCCGCCCTCCAGCCGCTCCAGTGCCGTGTCGACAAGCCGGATCAGGGCGTTGGGCTTGTGCTCCTTGCCCAGGAAGCGGCCGGACATGGCTGGCACCAGCGTCAGCGCGACCACCGTGGAGACGATGACGGTGGCCGCCATGGTCAGGGCGAATTCGGCGAACAGGCGGCCGACGTCGCCCTGCTGCAAGGCCAGCGGCGCAAAGACGGCCACCAGCACGCCGGTGGTGGCGATGACCGCCACGCCGACGGTGCGTGCCCCCGATATGGCGGCGGGACGGGCGGCCTCTCCCTTCTCGAAGCGGCGCCAGATGCTTTCCACCACCACGATGGCGTCGTCCACCACCAGCCCGGCGGCAAGCACGAAGGCCAGCAGGGTCAGCACGTTGATGGTGAAGCCCAGCGCCCACATGGCGAGCAGGCCGCCCAGCAGCGATACCGGGATGGCCGTGGCGGCGATGACCGTCATGCGGCCCGAGCCCAGGAACAGGTAGATGACCGCCGTCACCAGGATGATGGCGACCACCAGCGTCTCCAGCACGTCGTCAAGCGCCGCGTCCACGAAGACCGAACTGTCGTAGGAGACGCCGATGTCCGTGCCCTCGGGCAGGTCGGCGATGATGCGCTCCACCTCGGCCTTCACGCCGGCGGCCACGTCCAGGACGTTGGCGTCCGCCTGGGCGATGATGCCCAGGCCGAGCGCCTCGCGCCCGTTGGCGCGGAAATGGCGGTGGGTGTCCGAAGGCCCGATTTCTACCCGCGCGAGCTCTCCCAGGCGAATGATGTCGCCGTTGTCCAGCGTGGAGACAGGCAGGCTGTTGAATTCCTCCGGCGTCTGGTAGCTGCGCACCGTGCGCACGGCCAGCGTCTGGGCGCTGCCCTCCAGCCGGCCGGCGGGAAGCTCCACGTTCTCGCGCCGCAGGGCCTCGTCCACGTCGGCAACCGTGAGCCCGCGCGCGACCAGGGCGTCGCGGTCGAGCCAGACGCGCAGGGCGTAGCGCTGCTCGCCGCCGACGTTGATCTGGGCCACGCCGTCGATGCTGGTCAGCCGGTCCACCACCAGCCGTTCCGCCAGGTCGGTCAGCGCCATGGGCTCCAGGTGGTCGGCGCGCAGCGTCAGCCACATGACCTCGTCGGCGTTCTCGTCGGCCTTGGATATGCGCGGTGCCTCGATGTCCTCGGGCAGGTCGCGCAGGGCGCGGTTGACGCGGTCGCGCACGTCGTTGGCGGCGTTGTCGATGTCGCGGTCCAGGGTGAACTCGACCGTCACCCGCGAGCGTCCCTCGCTGGAGTTCGAGGTGATGGTCTCCACCCCCTCGATGCCGCTCAGGTAGTCTTCGACGACCTTGGTGACGCGGCTTTCCACCACCTCGGCGGCGGCGCCGACATAGCTGGTGTTGACCGAGACGATGGGCGGGTTGATGTCGGGCGCCTCGCGCACCGACAGCTGGCCCAGGGCGAAAATGCCGAACACCAGGATCAGCAGGTTCGCCACCGCCGCGGCGATGGGGCGCTTGACGGACAGGGTGGAGATGACCAAGGACGCCTCCCGCCGCTCAG
Organism: Caenispirillum salinarum; assembly: GCF_044803115.1. Classification (GTDB taxonomy): domain Bacteria; phylum Pseudomonadota; class Alphaproteobacteria; order Rhodospirillales; family Rhodospirillaceae; genus Caenispirillum; species Caenispirillum salinarum_A. The sequence continues at coordinate 728,807 of NZ_CP085224.1, forward strand.
GTCTCGGCCGGAACGGCGCCGGACGCGCCGCCCTCGGTTTCTCGTGAGGCGTCGACCGCAAGGGGATCGACCGTCCTCACCGCGTCTCCGCCCCTGAGCTTTGCCGCGCCCTCGATCACCAGTTGCTCGCCGGGCTCGACGCCGGCGGTGATCTCCACCCGGTCGGCGGTGCGCCGGCCAAGGGTGACGGTGCGGCGCTCTGCCGTTCCGTCCTCGCCGACGATGAAGGCGAAATGCTGGTAGCCGACGGGAACGACGGCGCTGGCCGGCACCATGATGGTCTCGCGCCGGGCCGTGGCGACGTTCACCAGCACCAGCTGGCCGGGGCGCAGCAGGCCGTCGGCGTTGTCGACCCGGGCGCGCACGCGGGCCTGACGGCTGACCGGATCGACGCGGGACGCCACGGTCAGAACCGCGCCCGTGCGCTCGGCATCGGGACGGGCGACGGAATGCAGCGTGACGGTCTGGTCGCGCTCGACGCGCGCGAGGTTGTCCTCGGCCACCATGAAATCGACGTAGACGCGGTCGACGGCGTCGAGGGTGGTGATCTCGTCGCCCGGCTGCAGATAGGCGCCGGGGCTGATCTCGCGGAAGCCCACCCGACCGGCGAAGGGCGCCGTGACCGTGCGCTTGCGCAGGCCCACCTCGGCCAGCGCGACCTGGGTGCGGGCGGCCTCCAGGGCCGCCTGGGCGTCGTCGAAGGGGCCCTGTGCGATGGTGCCGTTGGCGCGCAACTGGCGGGCGCGCTCGAAGGCGCGGCGGGCTGTTTCCAGTTCGGCGCGGGCGGCGGACAGCTCGGCCTCGGCCTCGGTGGCGTCAAGGCGGACCAGCGGCGCGCCCTTGGCCACCTCGGCCCCGTGCTCGAACATCACCTCTTCCACCGTGCCCGACGCTTCGGCGGCCACGGTGACGCTCTCGGTGGCGCGCACCGTGCCATTGGCGGTCAATTCGTCGGTGATGGTGACGCGCTCCACCGGCGCCACGGCCACGGACTTGGCCGGGCGCGCCCGCGACGCCTCGGCACCGCCGCCCGCGCCGGCGACCGACTCCTGCCACGGCAGGCGAAGGATGCCGTCGGCGTAGGCCCACACGCCGGCGGCCAGGATGAGCAGCGGCAGAAGCCACAACAGACGCTTGACCATGATCTCCGTCTTTCGCTGTCCCGCCTCTACGGCCGGACCCTCTATGTAGGACCATTCGTCATGACAAGAAAGGCGCGCGAACACGGCCCACGCCGCCGAATGGCGTAACGCCGACGCAACAGCCGGGCACCCCGCAGTGGGACTGGAAAGACGGTGGCGCAGGGCCGACCCTTTGGGAGGTCGCGAGACCGACCGACGTCCTTCGGGTCCAGGGGAAGAAATGTTCAATAGCACCCAGGTCGCACCAGCCGCTATGCCCGGCGGCCTGACCATCGCCGATCTGCGATGTCCCGCCACCGGCGCGCCCCTGGTGCCGCGCGAGGGTGCTCTGGTGAGCGTCGGCGTGGTGCCCGAGCGGGTGTATCCCGTCGTGCGCGGCGTGCCGGTGCTCATCGACGACGACACCAGCCTGTTCCGCATCGCCGATTTCACGGCACCCGCGGGCGGCGCGGCCATGCCCGGCACCGTAAAGGCCGCGGCGGCGTCGCAGGCCGGCGCCGTGAAGCGTCTGGCGCGGGCGGTGCTGCGCCGGCTGCCCGACCGCAGCTACAACACCTCGGACTTCAGCGCGGCCCAGGCCCTGAATGCGCTGGCGGCGCAGGTGCCCGAGGCGCGCGTCCTGGTGATCGGTGCCGGCGAGGCGACCCTGCCAGCTCGGCCGGGCCTGCGCATGGTCTACACGGATGTCGCCGTCGGTCCCAACGCCCACTACGTCTGCGACGCCCACCAACTGCCCTTCGCGGATGGCAGTTTCGACATGGTGGTGTGCTGCTCGGTGCTGGAACATGTGCTGGAGCCGCACGCCTGCGTCGCCGAGATCCACCGCGTGCTGCGGCCGGACGGGCTGGTCTACGCGGTGACGCCCTTCATTGCGCAGGTCCACATGGGGGCGCACGACTTCACGCGCTTCACCTTCCTGGGTCACCGGGCGCTGTTCCGCCGCTTCGACACCCTGCGCGCGGGCATGGCCGGCGGTCCGGGCATGGCGCTGACGTGGACGTTCGAATACTGGCTGACCAGCTTCGGTCGGCGCGGGACCGTGCGCAGCGGCCTCCAGGCGGCGGCGCGGCTCCTGTCCTGGCCGGTGCGCTACGGGGACCACCTGCTGGCCCGGCGGGAGGGGGCCTACGACACCGCCGCCGGAAGCTATTTCTTCGGCCGGCGGCGCGAGACGCCGGTGCCGGCACGCGATCTTTTGAGGGAGCACCGCGGCCTGAACCCGCGTTGACGGCCGCCGCATTTTCCACCAAGCAGGGGAAAATAGGTGTTCCGCCGTGCCTCCGCATAATGATATACAAGACCGGTACTTGGGCTCGGGGGTTTGCGCCTTTCGGGGCGGCGGTTGAGCCCAAGTCGAAAAAGCCGGGGCAATGTCGAAACTCGGCGATGCGGCGGTGCCCGTCGACGGCGACGGATGCGGCGTGACCGGCGGCTCGGGCGGCCGCGCCCGCCAATCCGCCGACGCCTTGTGGTTCAGCCGGCGTCGCCAGTGACGGATGGCACAGCGCCCGGTCTATTCTTGCTCTAGTCTTCCGTCCCGCCAGTCTTGCGAGAGTTTCATGTCCCCCCAGTCTGCCGACCGCGTCATCATCTTCGACACCACCCTGCGCGACGGCGAGCAGAGCCCCGGCGCCTCCATGAACCTGGAGGAAAAGTGCCGCATCGCGGCGCTGCTGGAGCAGATGGGCGTGGACGTGATCGAGGCCGGCTTCCCCATCGCCTCCCGCGGGGACTTCGAGGCCGTCAACCAGGTGGCCAAGCAGAGCGACCGGTCCATCATCGCCGGGCTCGCCCGCGCCACCAAGGCCGACATCGATCGCGCCGCCGAGGCCCTGGCGCCGGCGCCGCGCAAGCGCATCCACACCTTCATCTCCACCAGCCCGCTTCACATGAAGTTCAAGCTGCAGATGGAGCCCGAGGCCGTTCTGCAGGCGGTGAAGGACAGTGTCGCCTACGCGCGTGCCAAGGTGGACGACGTGGAATGGTCGGCCGAGGACGGATCGCGCACCGAGCCGGACTTCCTGTGCCGCTGCGTGGAAGCCGCCATCGCCGCCGGCGCGACCACAATCAACATTCCCGACACGGTGGGCTATGCCGTGCCGGACGAGTACGCCGCGCTGATCGCCATGCTGATCGAGCGCGTGCCCAACGCCGACAAGGCCGTCTTCTCGGTCCACTGCCACAACGACCTGGGGCTTGCCGTCGCCAATTCCCTGGCGGCGGTGAACGCGGGCGCGCGGCAGGTGGAGTGCACGATCAACGGCCTTGGCGAACGGGCGGGCAATGCCGCCATGGAAGAGATCGTCATGGCCCTGCGCACCCGCGCCGATCGCATGCCCTACGACACCGGCATCGACACGACGCTGATCACGCGCGCTTCCAAGTTGGTCTCCACCATCACCGGCTTCACGGTGCAGCCCAACAAGGCCATCGTCGGAAAGAACGCGTTTGCGCACGAGAGCGGCATCCACCAGGACGGCATGCTCAAGAACGCCCAGACCTATGAAATCATGACGCCGGAGAGCGTCGGGCTGACCAAATCCACGCTGGTCATGGGCAAGCATTCGGGTCGGGCGGCCTTCCGCGACAAGGTGCGCGAACTGGGGTACACGCTCGACGACGACAAGCTGAACGACGCCTTCAAGCGCTTCAAGGACCTGGCGGACCTGAAGAAAGAGGTGTTCGACGAGGACGTCGCGGCGCTGATCGACGACGAGATCCTGCGCGCCCGCGACCGCATCAAGGTCGTGGACCTGTCGGTCATGGCGGGCTCCAGGAAGCCGCAGACGGCCGAGCTGACGCTGGAGATCGACGGCGAGCGCAAAACCCACAAGGCCGAGGGCGACGGCCCCGTCGATGCCACCTTCAAGGCCATCAAGGCCCTGGTGCCGACGACGGCGCGGCTGCAGCTCTACCAGGTCCACGCCGTCACCCAGGGCACCGACGCCCAGGCCGAGGTGACCGTGCGGCTGGAGGAGGACGGCAAGACCGTCAACGGCCAGGGCTCGGACACGGATACGCTGGTGGCGTCGGCGAAGGCCTACGTGACCGCCTTGAACAAGCTGCTGGTGAAGCGCGAAAAAACTGCGCCGGCGGCGATGAATGCGTGAATTGGTCGTCGTTCGTGGTTTTCGCTTGTTGCCACGGACGGCAGACTATAGGGATAAGACCATGCCGGAGGGTGAGTCCTCCGGCATTGTCGAATCCCGAAGCCACAACGAATGGCAAAGCTTGGCTGAGTGAGGGAGCATGTTTTCCAGGCTGACCGGTTGGCTCTCCGCCGACATGGCGATTGACCTCGGTACCGCGAACACGCTGGTGTACGTGAAGGGGCGCGGTATCGTATTGAATGAGCCCTCGGTGGTGGCCATTGCCGAGGTCAAGGGCAAGAAGCAGGTGCTGGCCGTCGGCGACGAAGCCAAGCAGATGCTCGGCCGAACCCCGGGCAACATCCAGGCCATCCGGCCGCTTCGCGACGGCGTCATCGCCGATTTCGAGGTGGCCGAGGAGATGATCAAGCACTTCATCCGCAAAGTGCACAACCGGCGCAGCTTCGCCTCGCCGATGGTCATCATCTGCGTGCCGTCGGGATCGACCGCGGTGGAACGCCGCGCCATCCAGGAAAGCGCCGAGGCCGCCGGTGCGCGCCGCGTCTACCTGATCGAGGAACCCATGGCCGCCGCCATCGGCGCCGGTCTGCCGGTGACCGAGCCGACGGGCTCCATGGTGGTCGACATCGGCGGCGGCACGACCGAGGTCGCGGTGCTGTCGCTGGGCGGCATCGTCTACGCCCGCAGCGTGCGCGTCGGCGGCGACAAGATGGACGAGGCCATCATCGGCTACATCCGCCGCAACCATAACCTTCTGGTGGGCGAGGGATCGGCCGAGCGGATCAAGAAGGAAATCGGCTGCGCCTGCCCGCCCGAGCAGGGCGAGGGCCGCACGCTCGAGATCAAGGGCCGCGACCTGATGAACGGCGTGCCCAAGGAACTGGTCATCTCGGAACGCCAGATCGCCGACAGCCTGGCCGAGCCGGTCTCGGCCATCGTCGAGGCGGTGAAGGTGGCGCTGGAGCACACCGCGCCGGAACTGGCCGCCGACATCGTCGACAAGGGCATCGTGCTGACCGGTGGCGGCGCGCTGCTGACCAACCTGGATTACGTGCTGCGCGTCTCCACCGGCCTGCCGGTCTCCATCGCCGACGATCCGCTGTCGTGCGTGGCGCTCGGCACGGGCCGGGCGCTCGAGGAAATGAAGAAGCTTAAGAACGTTCTAACCTCCATGTACTAAGATCGGCGGCGCCGACCCCGGGGGCGGGGCGGTGCCGATCCGGCGGAGGCCGTGGGCGGCTTGAGGGTGAGAGAGCGAGAGACCGGCGGGCGCGCGTCCTTGAACAGGGCCCGCGCGCCGGCCAAGCAGTAGGGGACCGTCCTCGTGAAGCAGTCGATCATGGCCATGAACCGGCTGGGCGCGCTGAAAGGCGTGATGCAGCGGTTCGCGGTGGTGGCGCTGGTGGGTGCCGCCTTCGCGCTGATGCTGCTGGGCAAGGCCGACACCGTGGCGGTGGAGCGTCTGCGCACCACCGTCGCCGATGGCGTGGCGCCTGTGCTGGACGTAATCTCGCGCCCCGCCGGAAGCGTGGCAGACGGCGTGGAATACGTGCGGGGCCTGATGCACCTGTACGAGGAGAACGCCCGGCTGACGGCCGAGAACGCCCGCCTGCTGCGCTGGCAGATGGTCGCCCGCCAGTTGGAGGCGGAGAACGATGCCCTGAAGGCGCTCTTGAACTATGCCCCGGCGCCGCAGGCTTCATACATCACGGGGCGCGTCGTCGCCGACACGGGCGGTGCGTTCGCCCACAGCCTGCTCATGCTGGCCGGCCGCTCCGACGGGCTGCGCAAGGGACAGGCGGTGATGACCGGCGAAGGTCTGGTGGGCCGCGTCGCCGAGGTGGGGGCGCGGGCGTCGCGCGTGCTGCTGCTGACCGACATCAACTCGCGCGTTCCGGTGATGGTGGGCGAAGGCCGCCAGCGGGCCATCCTGGCCGGCGAGAACACCGACCGGCCGCGGCTTATCTACCTGCCGGCCAATGCCGGCGTGGCGCCGGGCGACCTGGTGACCACCTCGGGCGTGGCGGGGGCTTTCCCCACGGGCCTGCCGGTGGGCGTGGTGGCCTCGGTGGAGGATGGCGTGGTGCGGGTCGCGCCCTATGTTCAGCGCGACCGGCTGGAGATGGTGCGGGCGTTGGACTATGGTCTCGACGGCATCCTGACAGGCGCGGCGCTGGACTAGCGCGCGACGGCGGTCGAGGGGCGGCATCCGCCCTTACTCGGCCCGGATCCTTGGATATGTGACTGGTTTCGAAAAGCAGATCGGCGATGCGTCCCACCCTGTGGCAGCGGATGGATGTGATGGCGCGGCACATGGTGCCGTTCGCCCTTGTCCTCATGCTCGTTCTCATCGCCGCGACGCCGACGCACGTGCCCGGCATGGTGCGCGTCGGCCCCATGCTGTCGCTGATCGGCGTGTACTACTGGTCGGTCTATCGGCCGGACCTGTTCCGCTACGGGTCGGCCTTCGCGCTGGGGCTGTTCGAGGACATCCTGACCGGCGCACCGCTGGGCTCGGGCGCGCTGATGCTGGTCATCGCCTCGGCCATCGTCGTCGGCCAATACAAGTTTTTCAACGGCAAGCCGTTCATCGTCACCTGGTGGGCCTTCGCCATCGTCGCCCTGGCGGCGGCGGGGGCGCGCTGGCTGGCGGTGTCCGTGCTCTACGGCGACATCGTCGACCTTCAGACCATCGGCGTGGAGTACCTGCTGACGGTCGCGCTGTACCCGGTGGTGGGCTGGCTGATGGCCCGCGCCCAGATGCTTCTCATCAAGGACGCCTGAGATGCTGCGTTCCTCCAACGGCCGCCAGGGCGATCGCGCCAAGCTGTTCTCCCGCCGCGCCATTGCGCTTGGAGCGGGCAAGGCGACGCTCGTGGCGGCGCTGGCCGGGCGCATGTACTATCTGCAGGTCGTCGAGTCCGACCGCTACAAGACCCTGGCCGAGGAAAACCGCATCAACATCCGCCTGCTGCCGCCGCCGCGCGGCCGGCTGGTGGACCGGTTCGGCGTGCCGCTGGCCATCAACAAGCAGAACTTCCGCGTTCTCATCGTGCGCGAACAGACCGACAGCGTCGACACGACGCTGGACGCGCTGGGCCGCATCATTGACCTGGCCGACCGCGACCGCCAGCGCGTGGTCCGCGAGCTGGAGCGCAAGCGCGGGTTCGTGCCGGTGACGGTGCGCGAGAACCTGTCGTGGGACGAGATGGCCCGCATTCAGGTCAACGCGCCCGATCTGCCCGGCGTCATCATCGACGAGGGTCTCGCCCGCGCCTATCCGTGGGGCGAGGATTTCGCCCACGTGCTGGGGTACGTCGCCGCCGTGTCCGAGGACGACCTGACCGGCGACCCGCTGCTGGAGCTTCCGGGCTTCCGCATCGGCAAGGCGGGCATCGAGAAGGAATTCGACCTGGCCCTGCGCGGCACCGGCGGCACCAGCCAGGTGGAGGTCAACGCCGTCGGCCGCGTCATCCGCGAACTGCGGCGGGAGGAGGGCGAGCCCGGCGCCGAACTGCCGGTAACGCTGGATGCCCGCCTGCAGCGCTACACCACCGAGGTTCTGGGCGACGAAAGCGCCTCCGTCGTGCTGATGGACGTGCACACCGGCGAGGTACTCGCCATGGTGTCCAACCCCGCCTACGACCCCAACGCCTTCAACCGCGGGCTCAGCCATGCGGAGTGGCAGGCGCTGGTGGGCAACGACCACGCGCCGCTGACCAATAAGCCCGTCGGCGGCCAGTACGCGCCGGGCTCCACCTACAAGATGGTGGTGGCCCTGGCGGCGCTGGAGGCGGGCGTCGTCAAGCCGGAAAATACCGTCTACTGTCCCGGCCACATGACGCTGGGCAACCAGCGCTTCCACTGCTGGAAGCGCTGGGGCCATGGCAATGTCGACCTGGTGGAGGCGCTGGCGCAATCCTGTGACGTGTACTTCTACGAGATCGCCAAGCGGGTCGGCATCGACCGTATCGCCGAGATGTCGCACCGGTTCGGCCTGGGGCGCCCGGTGGATGTCGGGCTGCCGCACGAGCGGTCGGGCCTGGTCCCCACCGTGGCCTGGAAGCGCGCCACCCTGGATCAGCCCTGGCACAAGGGCGAGACGCTGGTGGCCGGCATCGGCCAGGGCTATGTGCTGACGACGCCGCTGCAACTGGCGACCATGACGGCGCGCCTGGCCAGCGGGCTGGCGGTCAAGCCCGTGCTCACGCGCCATGTCATGACCAAGGACGGCACCATCGCGCCACGGCCGGCGCCCGAGTTGGAGCCGCTGGGCATCGCGCGCCAGTACATGGACATCGTGCGCAAGGGGATGCACGAAGTGGTCAATGGCGCCCGCGGCACGGCCCGCGGCTCGGCCCTGGAGACCGGGGGCGTGGAGATGGCCGGCAAGACCGGCACGGCCCAGGTGCGGCGGATCACCATGAGCGAGCGGCAGACGGGCGTCCTGAAGAACGAGGAACTGCCCTGGAAGTACCGCGATCACGCCCTGTTCGTGGCCTATGCCCCCGCCGACAACCCGCGCTATGCGTGCGCGGTGGTGGTGGAGCACGGCGGCGGCGGGTCCACGGTCGCGGCGCCCATCGCCAAGAAGGTGATGGAGGAGTGCGTGCGCCTGGACCCGTCGCGCCGCCATCCCTCGCCCGAGGAAATGCTGACCCTGCCGCCGGAAAACCGCCCGGCGCCCGAGACGGCGGCGGTGGATGACCCGCAGGACGGCGAGGCGGCGGTGACCGTCGACGACGACGGGCGCACCATTCCCCTGCCGGCCCGGCCCCCGGCCGCCAGAAACCCGCGGGAGACCTGAGGCATGTCGGAATTCCTCTCTCCGCGCCTGCGCCGCGGCGACATGACCTTCGGCGAAAAGCTCTGGCAGGTGAGTTGGAGCCTGGTGTTCTTCATTTCGCTGATCGCCGGTGTCGGGTTCCTCATGCTCTATTCGGCGGCCAACGGGTCGTGGGACCCATGGGCCAGCCGGCAGATGGTGCGCTACGGCGTGGGCCTGGGCGTCATGCTGGTCATCGCCATGGTTGACGTGCGGCAGCTCATGCGGTGGGCCTATCCCGTCTACGGGCTGGTGTTCGTCCTGCTGGTGGGGGTGGAGGTGCGCGGCTCCATCGGCATGGGGGCGCAGCGCTGGATCGACCTGGGCTTCTTCCAACTCCAGCCGTCCGAGTTGATGAAGGTCGCCCTGGTGCTGGCGCTGGCGCGCTATTTCCATGGCGCGTCACTGGAGGACGTGGGGCGGCCGTTCTATCTGGTTCCCCCCATGCTCATGGTGTTCGCTCCGGGGGCGCTGGTGCTCAAGCAGCCGGACCTGGGGACGGCCCTGATGCTGATCGCGGGATCGGGGGTGATCTTCTTCATGGCCGGGGTGCGGCTGTGGAAGTTCGGCGTGGTGCTGGGCCTGGCCGTGGCCGCGGTGCCCATTGCCTGGGGCTTTCTGCGCGACTACCAGAAGGCCCGCGTGCTGACCTTCCTGAACCCGGAGAACGACCCGCTGGGCACCGGCTACCATATCCTGCAGAGCAAGATCGCACTGGGCTCGGGCGGCGTGTTCGGCAAGGGCTTCCTTCAGGGCACCCAGAGCCACCTGAACTTCCTGCCCGAGCGCCAGACGGACTTCATCTTCACCATGATGGCGGAAGAGTTCGGCATGGCGGGCGGTCTGGTGCTGCTGGCGCTCTACGTTGTCGTGGTCATCTACGGCTTTGCCATCGCCATTCGCAGCCGCCATCAGTTCGGCCGTCTGGTGGCGATCGGCATCACGACGACGTTCTTCCTCTACATCTTCATCAACATTGCGATGGTGATGGGGCTGATCCCGGTCGTTGGCGTGCCGCTGCCGCTGATCTCCTACGGCGGGACCGCCATGCTGACGCTGATGATCGGCTTCGGCTGCCTGATGAGCGTGCACGTCCACCGCGACGTCCAGATGGGTCGCCGGGGCGGCTACGAGGAGCCCTGAGCGCGCCGGTCCGCGGGTATGTGCGGAACGTTGAAAAAAGTGCAAAAAAGGTGTTGCAGGGGGTCGGAGGCTTTTGTATAAAGCGCCCCTCACCGCGACGGACCACCCGCCGCAAGGCCGGAAAGACGGGACGGTGAGACCACCGCAGACACTGCGGGCGCATAGCTCAGTTGGTAGAGCAGCTGACTCTTAATCAGCGGGTCCAAGGTTCGAGTCCTTGTGCGCCCACCAATTCAAACCCCCGGAAACGCTTGCGTTTCCGGGGGTTTTCGTATTCCGGATCCGTTCCGTTCCGAACCAGGGCGCGGTCTCAAACCGCAGCCAAATCCGTGAAGCGGCGATGAGCAGACGGCCAGTAGTTTCTGGCCGTCTATTCGTCGCGAGTGGCGACGTTCCGGAAGTCCTCGGCCTGCGGCAGGATGAACGTGATCTGCGAACAGGGCCTTGGCCCATGCATACGCCCGACCTTTTATATCTCCAAGCCCATTCGAACCACCGTAAAACCTTGGGCCGCGGCATCTTCTTCCGGCCTCAAAGGGCGTCCCTGAGCCAGGATGTACGGGGCGCCGTAGCTGAGGCTCATCATCGTCCATGACCAGGCCACGCGCGCTTCGCAGCCCCTGATCGGGAGCATCGGCCCGACGAACTCGAGCGAAATCGGAACGCCAGAGAGCATGCCCGCATCCTCGGCCTCCTTTAGGGCCCGCTCAAAGACCCCCGACAGCCTTCGTCCCGTCAGATTTTCCCGGCCGATCCCGGTTGCGACGGCGAGATGCTGGGAGACCTCGAGGATCTCCAGCGTCGGATCAAAAAGTTTCGCAAGCCCCGGGTGAGCCCTTACCGTCCGCAGAACATGCCAATCGCGGACCGCAGGTGTTCCGGCGACGAGACGCGCCATTTTGGCCCGCATCTCCGGCGACGGAGCGACGTGCCCCTTCTCCCAGCGGCATACCGTGGACTGCGTCGTTTGCAGTCTCTTTGCGAACTCCGCCTGAGACAGCCCGAGTGTCCGCCTGAGAGCCAAGAGATTGGTGCTCATAACCGCCCCCTCCCGCCAGAGTTCGGCGCTTGTTGCTTCCCCTACTATCGCAATCTGGAAGCGTCCCGAGACGAGTGCAACGCATTTTGCTGCATATCCATGCATGGAAACCTCCACGCCAGCACCTGATGCCAATGGGCCGCCATGTCTGCGGAGGCGCGGCTGCAGTTACAAAGCTGGCCCGAGCATTGCACGGCTATCGTTGCGCGAGCCGGCCTGAGCCGTAGACGGCTCGCCTGCGACATGGCACCAGCAGCTTCAGCGAGGCCCTTCATGCTGACCCGGAATTTCTTGGCGATCACTTTCGTCGCGATCTGCTTCGCGTCCTTTCCGGCGGAGGCCGCCGACATGGAAAAACCGGCGGGCCCCGTGGTGCTGACCATCACGGGAGAGATTTCGCAGACCAACAGCTCCGGCGGCGCCGAATTCGACATCGCCATGCTGGAGGGCCTGCCGGGCCGCACGGCCGAGGTCGACACGCCGTGGTCCGAGGGACGTGAACGCTACACAGGGCCTTTCCTGCGCGGCCTTCTGGATGTTGTCGGGGCAAAGGGCGGCACCCTGCGGGTCAGGGCCCTCAACGACTACGTGGCTGAAATTCCGCTTGAGGATGTGATGAAGCACGAGGTCATCCTTGCCACCCGGCGGGACGGCAGCCTGATGTCGCCGCGGGAGCGGGGGCCGCTGTTCGTGATCTATCCGTTCGACCTCGAACCCGACCTCTACAACGAACTGATCTTCAGCCGGTCGGTCTGGCAGGTGTCGTCCATCCACGTCGAATAGGACCGGATCATGGGCGCCGCCTCGATCACCGAACGCCGCACCACGCTGGTCGTGCTGATCGCCGGCAGCGTTCTGCTGCTCGCCGCCGTCGTGACCATCTTCATCATTCTTGTTCAACGACAGGGCCAGGTGGAACAGAGCGTGCGCGAGGATGCCCTCTGGGCGGTCTACCAGGTGGACCGCGAGATGACCCGCCTGCGGCTCGCCTTCATGGCGGCGCAGCGGGAAGGCCTTGATCCGAGAGAGGACGACGCGTCCCGGCTGCGCTTCGACATCATGGTCAGCCGCGTCTCATACATGCAGTCGGGTCAGTTCTCGCAGAGCTTCGGGGACTGCGACCGCTGCGTGGCCCTTCTGCGGGAAATCGAGGCGGGAATATCGCCGCTCATCGCGTGGTTCGACCAGGACCCCGGAACCGCGGGCACCGCGATTGCCGATCTATCCAGCGCGGTGGATCACCTTGCAACGCTCAACGAAATGGCGGCGGAGCTTCTCGCGCTGTCCAACGGAGTCCGGGCCAAGGCCCTGGTCGAGACTCGAGAAGAGACCGTTGATCTTTACTGGAGCCTTGCCGCCGCGGTCGTCGTACTGGCGGCGGCGGTGACGAGCATCATCTGGCTCCTTTTGATGCAGATCCGCGAGAAGGCCCTGGCGCACGCAAGCCTGCGCGCCCTGAGCGAGGAATTGAAGGTGACGGCCGAGACGGCGGAAGCGGCGAACGCCGCGAAATCGCGCTTTCTTGCCGTCGTCAGCCATGAGCTGCGGACACCGCTCACCGGCATCATCGGCCTGGCCGACCTGCTCGACACCGCAGACCTTCCACCGGAAGCCGCCCGTCAGGTCCGCATGTTGCGGCATTCCGGGCGGACGCTGCTCTCGGTCGTCAATGACGTGCTGGACTATTCCCGCGTCGAAGCCGACGAGATGCGGATCGAGAGCAGTACCTTTTCCATCCGCGACGTCGCCGGAACCATCGCCGAAATCGCGGACGAGACCGCCGCGGTGCGCGGCATCCGGGTCTCGCTTGCCATCGATGCCGACGTCCCCGACTGTCTGATCGGAGATGGCGACCGGATCCGGCAGGTTCTCCTCAACCTCGTCAACAATGCCATCAAGTTCACCGATACCGGAACGGTGACGGTGACTGTGGCCTGGACGGGGGATTGCGCCGGGCGGCGCCTGTTCTGCAGCGTCGAGGATGAAGGGCCCGGCATTCCCGCCGCCCTGGCGGAACGGCTGTTCCAGCCGTTCGTTCAGGGCGACGACACCGCACGCCGGCGCCACGGAGGAACCGGGCTCGGCCTCGCGATCTGCCATCGCCTTGTCCGGGCCATGGACGGGGAGATCGGCTTCGACCGCACCCGCCGCGTCGGCGCGCGCTTTTGGTTCTCGCTGCCATCCAGGCCGGCCCCCGAATGCGTGGAGGAAGGTCGCGGCGACAACCGGGCAGAGGCCTCGGCTGCATCCATTCGAGGAAGCGTGACGGCCGATGCGCCGGCGTTGCGGGTTCTGTTGGCCGAGGACAACGACACGACGCGGATGCTGCTCGACACCGTCCTGCGCCGATGGGGGCATGATGTGACGACGGCCTCGAACGGGGCGGACGCCGTCGACCTCGTGCAACAGGACTGCTTCGACGTTGTCCTGATGGACATCCAGATGCCCGTGATGGACGGCCCGGACGCCTGCCGGCGTATCCGCATGCTGCCGGACGAGAAGGGGCGCCTGCCCATCATCATTCTGTCGGCCGACGCCCTGACGGGAGAAAAGGAGGCGGCCGCGGCAGGAGCGGACACCTTCCTCACCAAGCCGGTGGACTGGACGCGCTTGCGTGAAACCCTTTCGTCGGCGGTCGGCGCGCCGAGCCGCAACCGAAGCACCGTCTCCCCCGCTCATCCGGCCGTTCCGGTGTTCGACGCTGCGCCACTGGACGCATTTGCGGCGCATCTCGACCCTCTCGACCTGGCGTCGCTGATCGACGACCTCGAACGCAAGCTGGGCACGCTTCAGGCGGACTTGCAGGACGCCGCGCGACGCGGACAGGACGAAGACGTCCGCCGCGTCGGCCACAGCCTCAAGGGCATGTGCCGGCAGTTCGGCCTCGAGAAACTCGCGGCGCTCGGCGCCGAAATCCAGGCGGCGGAGAATTCTACCGCGCTGGCAACCGACCTGTCCGAGACGCTGCATGATCTGGCCGCGCAGTCGGTCGTCGCTCTGCGGGCATGGTCATCAGGGGAAAACCGCAGCCTTCGCCACGCAACGTGACGAGGCTCCAGTGGGGAAAAGCTCATGAACACGCAGCGCGTTCTGATCATTGACGACATGCTGCCCAGTGCCCGGATGGTCTTCATGGCCCTTCAGTCGCTTGAGGGCGTCGAGCCCGTCGTCTTCGAGGACCCGAGGGCCGCACTGACCTGGTGCGAAACCAACGCCCCTGATCTGATCATCACGGACCACATCATGCCCAGCATGTCGGGTGTGGAGTTCGTCGCCGCCTTTCGGCATCTGCGGGGCGACGACTTCGTCCCAACGATCATGCTGACGGCTGACACGACCGAGGACCTGCTGGTCGAGGCGCTGGAGGCCGGGTCGACCGACTTCCTGCGCAAGCCCGTCTTTCCTGCGGAATTGCTGGCGCGAACCAAGGTCATGCTGGGCCTGCGCCACAAGCACCTGCGGCTTATGGAAGCACAGTCGGAACTTCAACGCATCGCGATGACCGACTCCCTGACGGGCATCGCCAACCGCCGCGCTTTCGTCGACCGCCTGTTCTCCGAGATCACCCGTTCCGAACGGTCGGGCGTCCCGTTCTCCGTGGTGACCGTCGACATCGATCATTTCAAAAGCATCAACGACCGGTATGGCCACGGAGGCGGCGACCAGGTCCTGTGCCGGATGGCCGATGCGGTCGGCCGGATCGTGCGGGAGGTGGACATCTTCGGGCGTCTGGGCGGCGAGGAGTTCGCCCTTCTTCTGACCGGTGCGCGAATGGGCCAGGCCCAAGCGGTCGCCGAGCGGATCCGAAGCATCTGCTGCAACCTGAGAGTTCCGGTCGAACACGACGAGATCACGTTCACGATCAGCGCCGGTGTCGCCGTATGGCAGGGTCATGGTCCGCACGCCCTCATGAAGGAAGCGGACGACGCGCTTTACGAGGCCAAGCGTACGGGAAGAAACAGGGTTGTCCCCGCCGCGACGGCGGTGCCGACGGACGAGCAGCAGGGCATCTCCGGCTGCTGAGGCGGAGCGCGCCGTCATCACCGATAAAGAATCGACGCAGGTCGCCCGTCGCGACTGCAGACGCTTGCGGTAGACCTGCCGCAGTGGGGGAACAGGCCATGGATAATAATACCGAAATAAATGCCGGTTCGGCATTCCGTAGTGAAGACGACCGCCTTGAGCGGCTGCGCGCCTACGACATCCTCGACACGCCGCCAGAGGAGAACTTCGACCGCCTGACTCTTTTGGCATCGCACCTGCTGAACATGCCGGTGGCGGCGGTGTCCCTGATCGACGCCCACCGGCAGTGGTTCAAGTCCTCCGTCGGCCTCGGCATGCGGGAGACGCCGCGGGATCAGGCGTTTTGCGCCCATTCCATGCTGGGGGATACGATCATGGAGATCCCCGACGCAACGCAGGATCCGCGCTTCGTCAACACCCCCCTGGTGACGGGCGATCCCGGCATACGGTTCTACGCCGGCGCACCCCTCAAGACACCGGACGGCGTATCGCTTGGCAGCCTGTGCGTTGTCGACACCCGGCCCCGGCGCCTCACGCCCGCCCAGCGGATGATCCTGACCGATCTGGCGGCCCTCGTCGGCGATGCCCTGGAAGCGCGCCTTGCGTTGAAGAAGGCGAGCGAGCGAGAGCGGGACCTGCGTCTTGCGCATGCGGCGCGCCACTTGGGCGAGGAGCGCCACAGGGCGGTGATCGACAGCGCGAACGACGCCATCGTCACGATCGACTCCAAGGGCATCGTCCGCAGCGCCAACCCCGCCTGTGAGCGCATCTTCGGCTGGAGTCCGCACGAACTCATCGGTGCCGATGTCCGCCGCCTGATGCCGACGGATGTGGCAGCCGACCACGACAGGCACATCGCCCATTACGAGGAAACCGGAACCGCCGGAATCATCGGCATCGGCCGCGAGGTCATGGGCCTGCGCCGCGACGGCACGCGATTTCCGCTCGATATCTCCATCAGCGAAGCCATGACGCCCGAAGGCGGCCGCCTTTACACGGGGATCATGCGCGACATTTCGGACCGGCGCCGCACCGAGGACCTCCTCGAGGACCGGACGCGCACGCTGAAGCTGGCCGAGAGGGTCGCCGGGCTCGGTCATTGGCGGATGGACATCGCGACGGGAACGTTCGACTGGTCGGACGGCCTGTACCGCATATACGGGCTGTCGCGGGACGAGACCCCGCCCACGCTGGACACCCTCTTCATCCATGGTCATCCGGGAGACCGGAAACTTCTTGAAGACGTGCTGCCCCGCGCGGAGACGGCGACCGAACCGTTTTGCGTCCAGCGCAGGATCGTGCGCCAGGATGGCGAAGAGCGCGCGCTCGCCACCACCGTATGCCCGGAGCGGGATGAACACGGGCGTCTCGTCGCCCTGTTCGGCGTGACGCAGGATGTGACGGGCCAGGTTCGCACCGAGCGCGAGCTACGGGAGAAACAGGAGTTGCTCGACAAGGCGACCCGGTTCGCCAACGTCGGGACCTGGGAGATCGACCTGCAGAGCCGGGAACTGACCTTTTCAGATCAGGCGGCCGCCCTTTTCGGCGACGACCGGGGGGCAACCCGTGTGCCCGCGTCTCATTTCTTTTCCTATCTCCATCCAGACGACCGGCCGCGCGTAAGGCAAGCTGTTGGATACTGCCTGGAGGGGGCAGAGTACGATATCGAATACCGGATCTTCAGGAGGGATGGCACGCTCCGGTGGATGCACGCATGCGGAAGCGTCGAAAGCGACGCCTCGGACGGCCCGGCGCATCTGGTGGGCATCATCACGGACATCACGCGGCGCAAGGAGGCTGAACTGGCCCTGGCCGAGAGCCGCCGGCAACTGGAAGTCGCCATCGAGAACATCACGGACGGTTTCCTTCTGCTTGATGAAGAGGACCGCGTCGTTCTTTCGAACGGCCGCGCCCGCGACCTCATGCCGGGAAGCGGCGGGGACGGAAATCGCGGCATCACGTTCGCCGAAGTCGTTCGCCGCGGCGTGGCGAGCGGCTTCTATCCCGATGCCGAGGGATGCGAGGAGGACTTCATCGCCGACCGGCTCGCGCGGCACCGTCAGCCTGACGAGACTGGTGAAATCCGCGTTCGAAACCGCGACGGCGCGGTTCGCTGGATCCGCATCGGCGAGCGAGCCCTGCCCTGCGGGGGGCGCGTCGGCATCCGCACGGACATTACGGAACTGAAGGAAGCGCGCGAGGAAGCGGATCGGGCGAACAGCGCCAAGTCCGAATTCCTGTCGGCCATGAGCCACGAGTTGCGCACACCACTCAACGCCATTCTCGGCTTCGCACAGGTGCTGGAAGGATCGCGCCGGGACCCCCTGAACGACCGCCAGAAATCGCATGTCCAGCAGATCTTGAAGGGCGGCCGGCACCTTCTGGAACTGATCAACGAGGTCCTGGACCTTGCGCGGATTGAAGCGGGCAAGATGAACCTCTCCATTGAGACGGTGCGCGTTGCCGACGTGCTCGAGCACTGCGTGCCGGTCGCCGAAACCCTCGCCGCCCGTCGCGGCATCACCGTCACCGTCGAGGCGGAGGAGGCCCCAGCCGTCGTCAGGGCCGACCTGACCCGGCTCAATCAGGTTATCCTCAACCTCTTGTCCAACGGCGTGAAATACAACCGGGAGAACGGGACCCTCACCCTGTCCGTCTCTGCCACCCAGGAGGGCACGGCGCGCTTTGCCGTCACGGATACGGGACCGGGAATCCCGCCGGAGAACATGGAGCGCCTCTTCCGCCCCTTCGACCGGCTGGGCGCTGAGGCGACCGAAATTGAAGGCACCGGAATCGGCCTCAGCCTGACCCGCGAACTGGTGGAGCGCATGGACGGCAGCATCGCGGTGCGAAGCACCGTCGGGGTCGGCTCGACCTTTTCGGTGGACATTCCCATGCCCGAGGAAGCGGTCCTCGACGGGGCCAGGCGGGCCGGAAAGACCCGCGCCTGGTCGGCCGGGCCGACGAGCCTGCGGGTGCTCTATGTGGAGGACAACCCCGCGAACATGGCCCTCATGCAGGAAGTCATGGCGGAATACGACGGCGTGGAGCTTCTGACGGCCCACAATGCCGAACTGGGGCTGGAGATCGCCCGCAGTGAAAACGTCCAACTGATCATCCTCGACATCAACCTTCCGGGCATGGACGGCTACAGGGCCTTGGACGCCATCCGGGCCGAGCCGGCGCTGGCGTTCGTCGCCACCATGGCACTCAGCGCCGACGCCACGGCCGGGGCGATGCGGCGGGGTCTTGAGGCCGGATTCGATGCCTACCTCACCAAACCGGTGGTCATTTCTTCTCTGATGGAGGCGATCGACATGGCCTTGGGCAGGGCAGAGTCCAGCCCTTACACCCGCCGAAAGTCGTGAGGCGCCCCGGCGGACATATGATTTTCCTAATATGCATAGTTACCCGTTGATACCCTAAGGCAAGTGTTATACTCCGAAAGGGTGCGAAAGGTATAGTTGAGGCCGGTAGAGCAGGCCTACCCGGGCAGGTCAAGGGGACCGCCCAGACTCACACCAATAGAACGATGGTGCCGCCTTGTCGGCCCGTCGCATCGGACCCAGCGGGGGCGTTGAGCCGGCGGCCCGGATGCCTTCCTGCGACCTCAGGACGCATCCAGGACTGGCTTCCCGTTCGGATGGGAAGGGGAGAGCCATGTCCGCTCCGCAAATAGTCATCATCGATCCTTACCTCGAGCTTGCAGAGTATCTTGCGGACGAGGCGCGAGATCTTGGCTTCTCCACCGTGATCGAGCGCACAGAAGACGCGACCGCACTTCGCCGCGCGGCCGAAAGTGCAGACGCAGTCATCGTGGACACCGTCCATTTCGGGGCGCAGTGGCTCGACCTGGCACCCAATCCTGAGACCCTGGGGACAGGGCCCGTCGCGATCTTAACGGGAGCGTGTGACGTGCCCGCGTTGGAACTGGACGCAGGGTTCTGCCGCGTCCTCGGCGTCCGGGTGAGCGGCATTCTTCCCAAGCCCCTGGACCAGGCGGAGGTGACATTGGCGCTGCGGGCGACGCTGTGGGCGGCGCGTGCCCGCGCCGCCGCCAGGCCGTCGATTCAATGGCCGGATGCCGACGGAGGGCGCGATGACTGACCAGCCCCTTCTGGTGATCATCGACGACGAGCCGGACATGATCGACGTTATGGCCGAAATCGGCGACCGGCTCGGGTATGACGTGCTCTCCCACCTGAACGCCCGGGACTTCTGGGACGCGCCGCCGCGGGATGGCACCGTCGTCATCCTCGACCTCAGCATGCCCGACATGGACGGCATCGACTTCATTCGCGAGTTGTCCAAGTCCGGGCCCGAAGTGCGCCTGGTTCTCAGCAGCGGCCACGGCGAGCGGATGCTCGACGCCGCCAGGCGGATCGCCACGGAACGGGGCCTCACCGTCATCGGAACCTTGCCGAAGCCCTTCGGCTTCGAGGACCTGAAGCGCATTCTGCAGGCGACCCGGCCGGCCGCCCGCCCCTGCGGCAACGGATGCCGATGGGCCCCCGAACTGAAGGACCTCCGTCGTGCCCTCGCCGAAGGCGAGATCGTCCCGTACTTCCAGCCACAGGTGAACCTCCGGACCCTGCGCCTGACTGGAGCCGAAGCCCTGGTACGGTGGCCGCATCCGGACCATGGGATGGTTACGCCGGACAGGCTGGTACCGCTCGTCCTGGAGGCGGGCCTGGAATCGGATCTGATCCTGGCCCTGATCCGACAGAGCCTGGAAACGGTGGACGTTCTGTCGCGGCACGGCATCGGATGCCGGATGTCCGTCAATGCCTCCGCACCGGCTCTGCGCAGCTTCGCGCTTGCCGACGAAATCCTGTCTCTCTTGCGGGACCGGCACGATCCTTCGGTTCTGACCCTCGAGGTTACCGAGACGGGCGCCGTCGGACATCTTGCGGAAGCGCTCGACGTGTTGTCCCGACTGCGGCTCCGGGGCGTCCACCTCGCCATCGACGACTTCGGCACCGGTTACTCGTCTCTTCAGCAATTGGCGGCCCTGCCGTTCAACGAATTGAAGATCGACCGCTCCTTCATTGCAGGTGTGGACGAAAGCGGCAGCCGCCGCCGGATGCTCGACGGGATGGCCGACCTCGGGCGGCGCCTCGACATGACCGTGGTCGCCGAAGGCGTGGAGCGCGACGAGGAATGGCTGGCGGTGCGCGAGGCCGGCTGCGACATGGTGCAGGGCTACCTTATCGCCCGTCCGATGCCCGCGGCGGATTTCGTCGACTGGTGTCGGACCTGGAACCGCACCCGCACGCTCCACCCTCGTTCGGGAGCCACGGCATGACGACCATTCTCTGCATCGAAGACGAGCCCGACATGCGCGAACTGATCGTCACGCGGCTGGAAAGCGCGGGCTACCACACCCTCGAAGCCGGAACCGCGGCGGAAGGCCTTCGTCTCATAAACCGGTCACGGCCCGACCTGACGCTCTGCGATATCCGCCTGCCGGACATGGACGGCTATGGGCTGTTGATGGAACTGCGATTCCACCATCCCAAGGCGGCCCTGATGCCGTTCATTTTCCTTACAGGCATGGACGCCCGCGAGGACCGCCTCAAAGGATTGGCGCTGGGAGCCGGGGACTACATCACCAAACCGGTCGACTTCGAGCTGCTTCTGGCCGTGATCCACACCCACCTCAATATGGTCGAGCGCATCCGCGAACGGCACGAGCGGGAACTCGTGCGTCTGTACCGCGCCCTCGGTGAAAAGGCCGATGCCCCGAAGGGCGCGAAACCCGCGCCGGGGACCGCTGGCATTCCGATCCCCCGCGAAGAACTGCCGGCCGCGGCGGGCCCCCTGGTCGTCGGCGCATGTTCCGATTCGGTGTCCGTGCGGCGGTTGAGGGGCGTCGTGGAGCGCGCGGGACTGTCGTTTCTCGGGTCGACGAGCGGGGCGCATATCCTGCGGGTGGCCGAGAAGCGTCAACCTGTCGTGGCCTTCCTGTCCTATCAGACCGACGACATGATCGGCGCGATACTGGCCCGCGAACTGCGTTCGCGCAGCCCCGGAACCGGCTGCATCCAGATCGCGCCGCCGGAACTGGGGCGCCTGCCCGATCCGTCCCGGATGCCCGACATCGACGACGCCATCTTCTTCCCGTGCCCCGACCGCGACCTGATGAACGCGCTGACGCCGTGGATCGAGGCAGCCAAGGCGCTGGCGGCAACCGCCCGACCGATGGGAGGACGGCCATGAACGCACGCCTGGAACAGGAACGCCTAGCCGCACTGCGGGCCTTCAGGGCGCTGGACAGCGCGCCCGAGCCCATCTTCGACAACCTGACGGAGCTGGCGGCATGGTCCTGCGAGGCCCCGACCGCCCTGGTGTCGCTGGTCGACGAATGGCGGCAGTGGTTCAAGGCGCGGGTGGGCCTCGATGCAAGCGAGACGCCGCGGGAGGTCGCCTTCTGCGATCACGCCGTCCGTCAGGACGACGTGATGGTGGTCGAGGACGCCGCCTTGGACGATCGGTTCCGCGGCAATCCGCTCGTCACGGGCGTGCCGCACATCCGCTTCTATGCCGGTGCCCTGCTTCGGACCCGCGACGGACACATGCTCGGAACCTTGTGCGTGATCGACTACAGGCCCCGCACCCTGACGGCAGCTCAGCGAGCGGCGCTCGTCATGCTGGCCCGCCAGGTGATGACGCTGCTCGAATTCCGCAAGGTTTCGCTGGAAATGGCCGACGTGCTGGACGAACTCGCCGAACTGCGGCGTCTCGTACCGGTGTGCGCCTGGTGCCGGAACATCCGCGACGACGAGGGCTTCTGGCATCGCGTCGACCGATACATCGAACACCATACGATGCACGAGGTGACGCATGGCATCTGCCCCTCGTGTGCCGCAGCCGTCAAGAACGGCGGCGAAAAGGAGCCGCACACCGCGGATTGCACTCAGAGCAAACAATGAACCATGTGCATGAGGAGGCTGGGACGGATGAGGAAACTGTCAAGCGTGCCGATCGCGGCGAAACTGCCGGCGATCGTCACCGCCCTGGCGGCCGTGGTGGTCGTCGTGACTGCCACCATCGCCTATGTGCAATCCTCGACGAGCCTGTGCGCCGCGTTGGAGGAGAAACTCGTCACTCTGCGCGAAACCCGCGCGGCGGCTATCGCCGCCTACGTCAAGAACATCCGCGAAGACCTGCAACTGATTGCCTCGAACGCCACGACGGTCGGCGCCGTCGAGCAGTTCCTCACCGGCCATGCCATGATGAGCGACGCAGCGGCCACACTCCCGAAACTGTACAACGGCAGAGAAACGACCTCGGCCCTGCGTGACGGCGTCGCCGCCTCCTCCGGCTTGGCCCCGGCAGGAACACGGGAAGTCTCCAGCAACATCGTCGGCGTCAACCGGGCCGCGGGGGAAACCCGCCGCGCCGCCGGGGAGGTTCTGGATGCCTCGGGCGAACTCTCCCGCCAGGGCGAAACACTGCGGACGGAAGTCGACGCCTTCATCGCCCGCATCCGGGCTGCGTAAGAGAGCCCTGCGGCGGTCGCAGCCCGGCCGTCGCAGACCCTTTGTTCGAATCTTGTGGGATGAACGCCATGAACAGCGTCACCAACCGGAAAGTGGTGATTGTCGAGGACGACCGGAACTGCTTGAAGCTCTACTCCGAGATCCTCCCGGAGTTCGGGTTCGACGTCATCTCGTCCGTCGACGGCCAAGACATCGAGAACGTCATTGCTCGGGAACGGCCGCTGGTCGCGATCTTCGATCTGGATCTTCCGGTCCGGAGCGGTCAAGAACTCGCCGCGGCCGTCCGGAGCCATCCCGCACAGCCGTCAGCACCGCTGTGGGTGGTTTCGGCAAGCATCGACCAGCGCCAGGCCGAGCGGCATGGCGTGGAAGGATTTGACCGGGCGTATGCCAAGCCCGTCAGCGTCCGGCGGCTGCTGTCGGATCTGGAGGCGCTCGCGTCGGAGGCCGGCCGCGCATGACGGAAGTTGGGCAGGAAAGGCCGGTGATCGGCTACGGCTCCCATGGCCTGTCCCTGCGGGGCGTCGTAACGCTCGTCCTGGCGGTGGCGGTCACCACGATCCTGACCGCCGGCGCCTTTCTCTGGTTCGAGCGGCAGCGAATTCTGGACGATGCCGCGCGACAGGCCGTGGAGAAGACCGACCTGCTGGCCAAGCATGCGGAGGCGGTCTACGCGAGCATCGACGGCATGTTCGATACCGTCGAGCGGTTTGTTCAACAGGGGCAGACGCTGCCGCTTCTGAACGATCTCGACGCGGTTTCTCCGCAAGTTCGAAATGAGGTGGTCCGGTTCTATGCCGGCGTGGTCGCCGACCACCCCGGGGTCACCGGCCTCTGGGTCCTTGACGAGAACGGCCGGGGCATCGCCTCATCGGAAGGGTCCGCCGTGATCGGGATGGACCTTTCCGATCGCCACTACTTTCAGAGAGTTCTCGACCTTCCGCCCGGCGAAATCTTCGTGGCGCACTCGGTGATTGCGCGGGCGGCGTCGATCCGCGGCAAGCGAATTTCCGTCGTCAGCCGGGTCATTCGTGATTCCGAAGGTAACGGCGTGGCCGTAATGGCCGTGCGGCTTTCCGATGACCTTCTCGGAAACATGAAGGGCGCCATTTCCTCGTTCAGCGACGCCGCCATCGGCATGTATCTCACCGACGGCTCATTCGTCGGCGGCATTCCGGATCCGCAATCCGACGTCTTTCACGTTGAACGCGCAATCGCCGATGTCGCATCGGGGCTGACAGCAGCGCAGCCGGTGACGCTTCGTCTCGAGGACGGTGTGGAGCGGGTCGGGGCCGTGGCACGGGTCCCAAGCCAGCCTCTGGTGGTGTTCTCCGGGGTGAGCAAGGATGCGATACTCGCAGCGAAGTTCCGGCCGCGGGTATTCGTCACCGTGTTCATCGTCGGGTTTCTGCTTGTCGCCCTCCTGCTCACGACGCGCTTCGCGGTCGAAAGCAGCCGTGATAATGTTATGGAGAGGCTGGCGCGTGTTGCAGCCAACACGGCCGCGAAGCAGCGGGAACAGCATACGCGGCGCATCCTGGATTCGCTCGCCGAAGCGGTGCTGACGGTTGATGCGCGGGGCATCGTGGTCAACGCGAACTCTGCCGCGGGGCGGGTATTCGACGCGACACGGAGCCGCCTCATCAATGCGGATCTGGGCCGCCTCGTCGCGCTTCCCGAAGGCCTTTCCCTCCCCGACCGCCTGAAGCAGGCCGCTGCGACCGGGACCGGCGTGCTGCACGTCATGAAGGTAGAAGGCTTTCGCAGACAGGGTGGCGGGTTCCCGGCCGATTTGGCGATCGCGGTTTTCGAAGATGGCGGCGCACCCGGTTTCAGCGTCATCGTGCGTGACCGCACCGATCACGATCGGGCTGAAAGGCTGCTGCGGCAGTCGGGAAAGATGGACGCCATCGGCCGCCTGGCCGGGGGAGTCGCCCACGACTTCAACAATCTCCTCGGAATCATCCTCGGCAACCTTGAGATCGCAGGCCTCGATGCGAGTGATCGGCAAAAACCGCGACTGGCCGCCTGCAACCGTGCGGCGTCCCGTGCGGCGGATCTTACGCGAAAACTCCTGACGTTCTCCCGCACGCAACCGCTAACGGCCGAAACCGTCGACCTGAACGCCCGGGTCCGAGAGATCGAGCCCCTCCTGCAGCAGCCTCTGCAAGGACATTGGGCGCTCGAGTTGCACCTGAGCAAGTCGCCGGCCCGCGTATCGGTCGACCCGGGCGAATTCGAGGATGCCATCCTCAACCTTGTTCTGAACGCGAGGGACGCCTCTCCCGATGGTGGGCCGATCATGGTGGAGTCTGCGGCGCTGACGGTCGGCACCGGCCTTGCGAACACGCTGGGAGTCGAGCCCGGACCCTACATGGTCGTGAGCGTCAGCGACCATGGCATCGGCCTGGCGCCCAAAGAACGCGATCGGATATTCGAACCGTTCTACACGACAAAGGAAAGCGGAACCGGGCTGGGCCTTGCCTCCGTCTACGGTTTCGTTCGTCGCTCCCTCGGCACGATCCGCGTTTACTCGGAAGCCGGGGTCGGGACGACGGTCAAGATCATCCTCCCCGAGGCCGCTGTTGAGGAGGGAGTGGACGGTGTTCTTGAAGGCGAGGACGATGCTCTGCCCCGCGGCCACGGGGAAACCGTTCTTGTCGTCGATGACGAGCCCGACCTGCGCGATGTGGCCGAACTCTGGTTGCAGGAACTGGGCTATCGCACCATCACGGCGGCCACCGCTGCGGAAGCCCTCGACATTCTGCGAGATCAAACCGGCAAAATCGATTTGCTGTTCACGGACATTGTCCTGCCCGGCGGCACGAACGGGGACCAGCTCGCGCGTCAAGCCCTCGAGATACATACCGGCCTGCGCGTGGTGATGGCGTCCGGGTTCACGTGGACGGCATGGAGCCGCGAGCGGCCCGCCGGCGATCAGCCGTTCCCCATGCTGCAAAAGCCCTACAGACGTCACGATCTTGCAACGATCATTGCATCGGGGCTGGCTATCGGGAAAGTCGTGGTCTGATCCGGGGAGCCCGTGCAACACAGGCCCGGGCACTGCACGGAGGCACTTACTCCGATCTGGCGGATTAGCGCCACAG
Organism: Caenispirillum salinarum; assembly: GCF_044803115.1. Taxonomy (GTDB): domain Bacteria; phylum Pseudomonadota; class Alphaproteobacteria; order Rhodospirillales; family Rhodospirillaceae; genus Caenispirillum; species Caenispirillum salinarum_A. Next base: position 754,698 of record NZ_CP085224.1, read on the forward strand.
GACTGTGACGTACGATTTCATGTGTCGTCCGGTATCAGCCGCCGCACAGAGCCGGCGTCGGAACGGGCCGGCACCATTCGCGGCCCGGCGGGGACAGCCGTGTCGTCGTCGGACATCACCGTCGAGGCGGCGGGGGCTCAACCTCGGCGGTTCACCCTGCTTCCCGCCTGTGGCCAAGACCGGTATAGGCGCACCATTTCCTGGTCGTGGCGCTCCCGGATGCGATCGACCATGTTCAGGTGGCTTTGGATGGCAGCCAGGAGCAATTCGAAGTCGACGGGCTTGGTGATGTAGTCGCCGGCACCGAGCGCCAGGCCCTTCAGCCGGTTTTGGTGGTCGTCCAGGCCGGTCAGGAAGAGGAACGGCATCAGCGCGGCTGTCGGATGATGGAATCGAAGTTCCATCAGCAGTGCGTAACCGTCCATGTCGGGCAGGCGGACGTCGCAGAGTGTCAGATCCGGCCGTGCCCGTCCGATCAGCCGCAGGCCCTCGGCCGCCGTTTCTGCCTCCAGCGCGTGATAGCCGGTGCTTTCCAGGCGCGCCACGATCAGGTCGCGCATGTCGGGCTCGTCCTCGATGCAGAGAATGGTGGTCATGCCGTCCTCCCTCCCGCTGCCCGCGCCCCCATCATCCGGCTGGCCGTCCCCGGCTGATGCGGCCCGTCGGCCTGCAAACCAAGGGCGCGGGCTTCGTCCGCCAAGTAGTCCGCCAACTCGGGCGACGGGTTCAGAACAGTCAGGAAGTGCGCGGACATGCGTCGTCTCCGTTATGCATCACGTCATGGACCGCCGCCTGAAGATCCCGGTGACCGTAGGGTTTGGGCAGCATGGGGAACGGCTGTGGCCCCGCGGGGCGCTGGGTGCTCCAGGCCGCCCAGGTGAACCCGGAGGTCAGGACGACCTTCAACTCGGGGCGCAGCGCCACGGCCAGGAGCGACAGTTCGTCGCCGTTCCGTCCACCGGGCAGCACGATGTCGGTGAACAGCAGGTCCACCCGTGTTCTCGGGTTTTCCAGGATCGCAAGCGCCTCCTCGGCCGAGGCGGCGTTCAGCGTCACGTAGCCGCGGCGAGTCAACCAGATGTCCGCCAGGTCCCGCAGGTCGACTTCGTCCTCGACGATCAGAATGACTTCCCCGTTCCCTGTCAGGTCATCCGCAGAGAGGTCCTCGGACGGTGCCGGAATCGCGCCGTCCGAGACCTGAGGCAGGAGGATGCGCATGGTCGTGCCGTATCCGGGTTCGGTATAGACGCGGATGGTGCCGCCGGACCGGCGCACGAAGCCGTACACGGCGGCCAGGCCGAGCCCCGTGCCGTTTGCCTTGGTGGTGAAGAACGGTTCGAAGATGCGGTCCTTGGCCTCGGGCGCCATGCCAATGCCGTTATCGCTGACGGTGATGACGACATAGGCTCCGCCGCACAGGTTCTGCGCGGTCGCGAAATCCGGATCGAGCCACCTGCGGCCAGTCTCGATGATGATCCGTCCGCCGTCGGGCATGGCGTCTCGGGCGTTGAGCACCAGGTTCAGCAGGGCGTCCTCCAGTTCGCCCGGATCGACCTTGACCGGCAGGGCGGTATCGCAAAGCTGCACGTCCAGGTTCCAATGGCCCGTGACCGCCTGCGTCAACAGCGCTTGCGACTCGGAAACCTCCCTGTTGACGTCCACCGTCACGGCCGCCAGGGGATGGGCGCGGGAGAACGTCAGCAGCTTCTTCGTCAACCCGGCGGCGCGCGTGGCGGCGCGGCGGGCCGCGCCCAGGCGGCGCGCCCTAGTCTCCCCGACATCGCCAGCCAATAGGTCCAGGTTCCCGAGGATGATGCCGAGCAGGTTGTTGAAGTCGTGCGCCACGCCGCCCGCCATCCGCCCGACGGCATCCATCTTGCCGGTGCGGCGGACGTATTCCTCGGCGCGCTCGCTGTCGGTGCGGTCGCGCACCGCCACCGTGCACAGGCTCTCGCCGTCCTGATCCCAGATGCCCACCGACAGGTCCGCCGAAAAGTCCGTACCGTCGGGCCGCACGCCGCGCGGCCTGTTGAGGGCCGTCAGCGCATGGGACACCGACGCGCCGACGCGCCGGATGCTCGCGAGGCGGTCGTCCAGGTTCGGACCGTCCGCCTCGCGGATGAGGTTGCTTACCGGGAGGCCGCGGAGGCCGTCCGAAGCGCGGCCGAACATCTCGCCGGCGCAGCGGTTCGAGCGCACCACCCTGCCCGCGGCGTCGAGCACGAGGACGCCGTCGGCAAGCGTGTCCATGATCATGTCCATCATGCCCTCGCGCTCTGCCAGGGCATGGTCGGCCGCGTGCCGCTTGGCGATCTCCATCACCCGACGCCTGTTGCCAAGCGCGGTGGCGCCGGCGGCCGTCACAAGCGCCAGCAGGAGAAACGCGGCGAGAGCGGCGGCCGCGAGGGCACGCGGCCGCCATTCCGCCGCCAGGAGGGCGGCGGTGGACTCTCCGACGAATACGAGAAGCGGAAACTCGGGCACGGGGGCCACTGCCCCGATACGCTCCACGTCGTCGCTCAGCCGCACGTCCACCGCGCGCGCCCCTGTTCCGGGTCCGGCCGCCACGGCGAGGGCCGTCTCCGTACCGATCCGGTTCATCGGCATGGACGGCACGCCCATGAGGAAAGTGCCGTCGCGCATGTACAGGCCGATCGCGCCATCGCGGCCCGGCGGAACCGCCTCGACCATGTTGAGATAAAGGTCGTTGGAGAGCACCGCGACGGCCACCCCCAAGACAGTTCCGCCGGCATCCGCGATGGGGCGGGTGACCAGTGATACCCGTTCGTGCTCGGTGGGGGCGGCCCGGGCGACCACCGTGCGGGCCATGCTGACGGCCCCTGGTTCCGCGGCCATGGCCTCCTGAAAGTAGGGCCGGTCCGACAGGCCGATGCCGATACCGTCCTCGATTTGTGACGCCGCCACCAACCGGCCGCGGCGATCAAGCACATAGACCGCTTCGGCTGCCGGATGCGCCGGAACGAGGTCCCGGAGTCTAAGGAGAACACGGATGCGGTCGTTCCCTGACAACGGGCCCGAGAGCAGGTCCGACTCGACGGCGATGGTCTCGACCTGACCGAGCAGGCCGCCGATGTTGCGGAGGGTCGTCAGCGTATGTTCGGCCAGCAGGTCGGCCACGCGCACGCTGTTCTCGGCCGTGTCTTCCAGAACTCTCTGGCGGTCGATGAGGATGATCGTCGCCGTCATCAGAACAGCCAGGACCGTCACCAGAGCCGTTACGCCGACAACGGTGCGCGTGGCGAAATCTGTGATGCCCGGCTGTTCGCTGAGTGGAGGAGGTTCAACGGCATGGTCCTCCAAAGCGCGCGGATCGCCCTGGTCCGGCAATAGCACGGGTGAGGTGGCCTGCTTCATGCCTGCTCCTTCGATCCGGCTGCATGGAGGAAAGGTTGGGTAGGCTGACGAGAAATAGCACCCTAAGTTAACCAACTTAGATGCATCTCACGAGAAAGCAATTACGTGGTATTACGTAACGCCTAGGTCGCTGGGCGCCTGTTCCTCGGCGCAGTCTCGGCCCATTCAGCAGGCTCGGAATGCATGCCCCTGGAGCCATGGCTCATGGGGGAATTCGCGCTCCTGGGAGTTCCAGGAGAGTTGGGCAGTGGCTGCGAAAAATTTTCAGCCGTGTCCGCCTTGTTGCGCGTTGATGTGAATATTAAGGCGATCAGAGAGTTTGTTTCAAAAGTAAAATACTTACCGAAATCTGAATTGTAACGTTATTCGTCTCATGCCGGCAGAGAGATGAAACATGCAAGCGCCTGTCTTGGTGTTCTCGAAGGACCCCGCGTTGAACGAGGCCGTGGAGTCGGCAGCGCTGGCACTTCAGCGCCCCACCGTTGTCGAACCGGAGAACCCAACCGCCGTCCTGAACGAAATGGAGATCATGTGCTTGCTGATCGACGCGGAAACGGATATCGGCCATGTCACCGAACTGATGCGCCGAAGCCGTCAGGCGCGGTTCGAGGCCGACATCATTCTGGCGGGCTGCGCAGACGATCTCAGCCAAATCCTGTCGTTCATGCGGCTCGGCGCGTCCGATTTTCTGCCAAAGCCTCTCGACATACGCGAATTGAAGGCCGCCCTCGACCGCGCGTCTTTCAGGCGTTCGGTCCTGGTGGAACCTGTGCAGCACGTCGTGCGGGAACTGACCAGGGGCCACGAACTGACCCCGCGCGAGAGTGACGTACTGGCCTGCCTGCTGTCGGGCCTCTCCACGAAAATGGCGGCAAAGAACCTGAGCATCAGCCCCCGCACGGTGGAGGTTCACAGGGGGCGCCTCGCGAAAAAATTGAATCTGCGCGGCGTAAACGAGCTTCTGCCTAGGCTGGTCAAGGAAGTGAGCCGGATCGTCGCGGCGTCGCGGCTTTGATCAGAGGGTCCAAGGTTTGCATCCCTGTGCGCCCACCCTGTTTCCCAAGGCCCTGGCGGCAATGCCGGGGCCTGGTGCTTTGCGGTTCCTGCCTGGGGAGAGCCCTCGCCACCCGCCGAACGGCGCGGCCGTCGCTCGCGTTACCGGGGCACCGCAACGAAGGAGGCCCCGCCATGGCCGACGAGCCGAACAACCGTGAGAACAACCCCGTCCAGACGGAGGAAAGCGCCCCGCACGAGGACCCAAACCGCAAGGCGCCCGGTCCCAACCGCCGCGATCCCGCCGGTCAGGGGGCGGGCGCGGCGCCCCAGGCACCGGAGAACCAGCCGGGCTCGGTGGAGGAATCCACTGCCGGCAAGGCGACCCGCCCCGGACCGTCGCCGTCGGAGGAAGGCTGGCCCGGCCGCGACACCGGCGCCGGCGAGGAGGGCTTCCGAAGCTCCACCGACAAGGACGCCCAGGAAAACCCCAAGCCGGGCCTCGGCGGCAGCCAGGGGACCCGAGAGGGGTGATCTGAATCCCTGGACGGGAGGGTGCGTTTTAGGGCAGTCTGCGCCGGCATTTTTCCGCCAGAGAAGCGAGACGCCAGAGCATGGACAATGTTCATGACCGGACCTACCTGCGGCTCCTCCGCGAGGTCCTGGAGCACGGGCAGCGCCGCGAGAACCGCACCGGCATCGCCACCTATTCCGTCTTCGGCGCCCAGATGCGGTTCGACCTGACGCAGGCCTTCCCGCTGCTGACGTCCAAGCGCGTGTTCTGGCGGGGTGTCGCCCATGAACTGCTGTGGTTCCTCAAGGGCGGCACCAACATCGGCTACCTGCTGGAAAACGGCGTCCACATCTGGGACGAGTGGGCCGATGAGAACGGCGACCTGGGCCCCGTCTACGGCGCCCAGTGGCGGGCATGGCCGGCGCGGGACGGCGGCACCATCGATCAGATCGCCGAAGCCGTGCGCCTGCTGCGCGAGGACCCCACCTCGCGCCGCATCATCGTCAGCGCCTGGAACCCGGCCGACCTGCCGGACATGGCGCTGGCGCCCTGCCACGCCTTCTTCCAGTTCAACAGCCGCGAAGGCGCCGACGGCCGGCGGATGCTGGACTGCCAGCTCTACCAGCGCTCCTGCGACATGTTCCTGGGCGTGCCCTTCAACATCGCGAGCTATGCCCTGCTGACGCACATGATGGCGGCGGTGACGGATCACGAACCGGGCGACTTCGTCTGGACCGGCGGCGACGTGCACCTCTACGACAACCACCTGGAGCAGGCGCGCCAGCAGTTGGCGCGCGAGGACGACTTGCCGCCGTCGCCGCGCCTGCGCATTGCGCGGACGGACGCCGCTTCCATCGACGATTTCTCTTTCGAGGACTTCGAGGTGCTGGACTACACGCCTCTGCCGGCCATCAAGGCCCCGGTGGCCGTGTGATGCGCATCGGGATCATCGTCGCGCGCGCCGAAAACGGCGTCATCGGGCACGAGGGCGGCATGCCCTGGGACATCCCCGAAGACCTGCGCCACTTCAAGCGCGTCACCTCGGGCGGGGCCGTCATCATGGGCCGGCGCACTTATGAAAGCATCGGCCGGCCGCTGCCCAAGCGGCTGAACGTGGTGGTCTCGCGCAGCATGGAGCCCGGCGAGCACGACGGTCTGGTGGTCGTCGACGGCTTCGACGCTGCACTTGATGCCTGCCGGGAACGCGGCTACGAGGATGTGTTTGCCATCGGCGGCGAGGCGATCTTCCGCGAGGCCCTGCCGCGCGCCGACCGCCTGTACCTGACCAACATCTTCGCCCGGCCCGAGGGCGACACCTTCTTTCCCGCCTTTGATGAAAGCGCCTGGACCGTCACCGAGCGCGACCCGCGCGACGGCTTCGAATTCCTCACCCTCATCCCCAAGGACGCCGCCCGATGACCGTGCCCATGACCGTGCAGATGAAGGTTCTGAACGATCGGATTCGGGAGCTTGGCCTGCCGTCCTACGGCTCCGACAAGGCCGCCGGTCTGGACCTGCGCGCCTGCGTGGAGGAGCCGGTCAGCGTGGCGCCGGGCCAGACGGTGATGGTGCCGACGGGCATCGCCCTGCACATCGACGATCCGGACTATGCGGGCTTCATCTACGCCCGTTCCGGCCTGGGTGCGAAGACCGGTCTGGTGCCGGGCAACCTGGTGGGGGTGATCGACGCCGATTACCAGGGCGAGGTCATGGTCGCGGCGTGGAACCGCAACCTGCCCGACGCCCAGCCCGTCACCATCAATCCCGGCGACCGCATCGCGCAGATGGTGATCGGCCGCGTGCAGCGGATCGTGCTGGAGGAAGTGGACGCCTTCGAGACGTCGGTGCGCGGCGTCGGCGGGTTCGGCTCCACCGGCGTGGCGTAACCGCCAGGCGGCGTCCAGCTATTTTCCGTTCGGGCGCTGTCGCGCCCGAACGACGTTCAAGCGCCGCTAAGGCTCACGCGCCTGACCGGTGCGGGGGCGCAGGTCGCGACCCTGTGTCGCGTATTTTGATCCGGTAGGATCAAGAAACGCTCTACTCCTTGTCCCGCTCTTGCCCGATGCGGCTGGGCAGGGGCATGAGCTGTTCCTTGTACTTGCTCTGCTCGCGCTCCGCATAGGCCTTGGAGACCGGCGACATCAGCGTCTCGAATGAAATGGCGCAGATGCGCATGCCGGGCCGCATGGCGAGCGGCAGCTTGCCACAGTTGAAGAACTCCAGCGTGATGCGCCCGCTCCAGCCGGGATCGATGGTGTGCGCGGTCGCATGCACCATCAGCCCCAGGCGGGCGAGGCTGCTGCGGCCGTCCAGGCGGCCGGCCAGGTCGTGCGGCAGGGTGACCTTCTGGATGGTGATGCCCAGGGCGAAGTCGCCGGGGTGCAGGTAGAACGGCTCGTTGTCCTGGACCTCGGTGGTGGTCATCAGCTCTTCCAGGTTGGCCGTCGGCTCGCCCTCGGGCGGGGCCAGATCCACGAAGGACGCCTTGCCGGGGCGGAAGCTGCGGAACCAGTTGCCCAACTGCAGGTCCACCGACATGGTGCCGACCTGGGACTGCGTCGGCAGCGGGTCTATCTGGATCTTTCCCTCGTCCAGGTAACGCCAGATGTCGGTGTCAGAGAGCTTCATGCCCGGAAAACTCCGCAAGATGTGCAGTTGCGGCCCTATCGCGCCGACAGCACCGTACACGCATTGTCAAGGCGCATCCAGCCCGAGCATCCGCCGGTAGACGTCCATTGTGGCGTCGACCATCCGATCCTTCGAGAAATTTTCCCGCACCCGCGTCATGGCCCGATCCTTGAGGGCGGCGCGCCCGCTCTCGTCCAGGGCCAGGGCGTCGTCGAGGGCGCGGGCCAGGTCGTCCGCGCTCTCGGGCCAGAACAGCCAGCCGGTTTCACCGCCGGGCTTGACGATTTCCGGTGCCGCCCCGTGGTTGGGGGCGACCACGGGACGGCCCATGGCGCCGGCTTCGGCGACCACGCGGCCGAAGGCCTCGGGGTCGGTGGAGGCCGACACCACGACGTCCGACAGCTTGTAGGCCGCCGGCATGTCGTCGCACTCGCCGACCAGGTGGACGGTGTCGCGCAACTCCAGGCGGGCGATCAGGTCGTCCAGCCCCTCGCGGTAGGCGGTGCGGCCCTGGTCGGAGCCCACCAGCAGGCATCGCACGGGGCGCGTCTTCATGCGGGCGAGGGCGCGGATGAGCAGTTCCTGCCCCTTCCAGCGGGTCAGCCGGCCGGGCATCAGGATCACCGGCACGCCGTCGGGCAGGCGCCAGCGCTGAACCAGCTGGATCATGCGCTCCTGGCTCACCCGGTCGGGATCGAAGCGGGCCACGTCCACCGCGCGGGGGATGACGGTGACCCGCTCGCCGGAGACGCCGTAGGTGATGGCGATATGGTCGCGGATGAAGTCGGAAATGGCGATCACCGCGTCGCCGTCGGCCATGACGGCATTGTAGATGCGCTTGAGCGGCCGCTCCAGCCCCTTGCCCAGGTTGTAGGTGCCGTGGAAGGTGGTGACGAAGGGCACGCCCAGCGCCCGGGCGGCGGCGCGGGCGCTCCAGGCCGGGGCGCGCGAGCGGGCGTGAACGATCTTCACGTTCTTCTCGCGGATGAGAGCCTTCAGCCGGTCCACGTTCTTGTGCATGACCAGCGGGTTCTTCGACGCCAGCGGCAGGGTGATGTGCTCGACGCCCATGCGGTCCAGCTCTCGCACCATGCGGCCGCCCTCGCTGGCGACGATGGCGCGGCCGCCGGCGGCGATGATGCCTTCCGCGATTTCGATGGTGCCGCGTTCGACGCCGCCCGTTTCCAGGCGCGGCAGGACTTGCAGGATGGTCGGCGCGTCCGTCGCCCCGGCGCGTTGGTGCCGGGCGCGGAGAGTGCTACTGTCGGGGCTCAATGGAAACCGGTCCGTCTATCGTCTTTATCTGAAAGGAGCGCGCAGTCCCCATGTCCGTCGACACGTCCGCCGCCCAATCGCCGCGCAGTCTACCACGCCCGGATGGCACGTCCATCGCCTACCACAAACTGGACGCCGGCCCGGAGAACGTTGGCAGGCCGGGGGTGGTCTTCATTCACGGACTGATGTCCGACATGGAGGGAGGCAAGGCTCTACACCTGGAAGAGCACTGTCGCAAGACCGGACGCGGCTTCATCCGTTTCGACACCTACGGCCACGGCAAAAGCTCCGGCCGCTTCCCCGACGGCACCATCGGCCGCTGGCGGGAAGACCTGCTGGCGATCCTCGACGAGGTGGCCGAGGGGCCGCAGGTTCTGGTGGGGTCGTCCATGGGCGGCTGGCTGATGCTGCTGGGCGCCATCGCGCGCCCCGACCGGGTGGCGGGGCTGCTGGGCATTGCGCCGGCGCCCGACTTCACCGAAGACCTCATGCTGCCGTCCTTCACGCCCGAGCAGATGCGGCAGCTGGAGGATCGCGGGCGGATCGAGGAACCGTCGGAGTATTCCGACCAGCCCTACATCATCTCCAAGAAGCTGCTGGACGACGGCCGCAACCACCTGCTGCTGCGCGGGCCCATGGACATCCGCTGCCCGGTGCGCCTGCTCCACGGCATGAAGGACGACAGCGTGCCGTGGGAGTGGTCCTTGAAGATCCAGGAGAGGGTCGCCAGCGACGACGTGGAGATCACCTTCATCAAGACCGGCGATCATCGCCTGTCGGAACCGGCCGACCTGGACCGCCTGACCCGCACGCTCGACGCCCTGCTGGAGCGCCTGGGGTGAGCGCCGGGGCCGAGGCGGGCGCCGCGCCGGCGGTGATCGACGATTTCGCCGGGGACTTCTTCTGGCTGTCGAACTTCTTCCCGTGCCCGGTGGAGCTGGACGGCGCGCTCTACATCACCGTGGAGAACGCCTTCCAGGCCGCCAAGACGCTCGACCTCGCGGCGCGCGCGGCCTTCGAGACCTGCGGCCCCGACGAGGCCAAGATGCGCGGCATGGCCGTCGCGCTGCGCCCGGACTGGGAGGCCGCGAAGGTGTCGGTGATGGAGGCCCTGCTGCGCGAGAAGTTCGCCATCCCCGCGCTGGCGCGGCGGCTGAAGGCGACGGGCACGGCGGAAATCGTCAACCGCAACGTCTTCGGCGACACCTTCTGGGGCGTCACCAGGGGCCAGGGCCGCAACGAACTGGGCAAGGCGCTGATGCGGGTGCGGGAGGGGCTGTAGGCGTCAGGGGCGGGGCGGCCGGTCGCGGGCGGTGTGGATGACGGAGACGATGAAAACGACGTCTGACCCCGCACGATACTTGTACTCAATGATGTAGGGCGCCGTCCGAACGACAAGTTCGCGCACGTCGCCTATAACCGGCCGCCCGAGGCGGGGATGGTCCTTCAGCAGCTTTGCGGCGTCTCTAATTCTCCGAGCAACTTTTTGGGCAGCTTTCGGATTATCAAGGCCGATGTATTCACGGATGGAGCGGAGGTGGGACTGAGCCTGGATCGTCCAGGTAATGCGCAACGGGCTTACCCGTTCTTGATCCAGTCATCGAAGAAGGCGTCCATCTCTTCTTCGGATACCAGGCGCCCCTCGTCAATATCCTTAAGGCCGCGTTGAATCCGGCGCATCTTCTCGGCGTGCCACGCGGCATAGTCCGCTACGGCCTCGCTGACGATATCCTCGACGGAGCGTCCGCCGGCCCGGCTCATTTCCGCCAGCACAGCTTTCGTCGCTTCGTCGACGTATCCTTCAACCTTGGTCTGCGGCATGTCTCTCTCCATCCCCCTCGCACGCTTGAGTATGAGGCGCGGCGGAGGGGATCGCAAGACACCCTACAACTCGCGCCCGATGGCGGCGTCGACGCTCATGCGGCCGGCGCCGCGGAAGGTGATGGCCAGCGCCACCAGGCCCCAGAACAGCGGATACTCATAGCCGCCGTCGGTCCAGTTGAAGCCGTTCGACCAGTGGACCACGAAGGCTGCCACCGCCATGAAGCCCACCACCTGCGCCGCCCAGAAGCGCGTCAGGAACCCGATGGCGATGCACAGGCCGCCCACCAGCTCCAGCACGCCGATATAGGTCGCGAGCGGCCCGGCGGGAGTGAAGCCCATGTTGCCGAAGGCCTCGATGGTGCCCGAAAGGCCGCCGCCGATCAGCTTCCCCCAGCCGTGCGGAATCAGCATGACGCCCGCCGCAAAGCGCACCAGCGGCCATGCGAACGGGTCGAAGGCACGTTCCAGCGGCGCCAGGAAGGGCAGGAGCGGGCGCGTGCGTGCGTCGGTGGTGGTGGTGCTGTCGGCCATGGCGGCGGCTCCCGCAGTTTTGGGTCTTATAGGCGTCGATGATTGAAATCATCAACGCTGCGTTCAGGCGGCACGCAGCCTCACGCGCCATAAGGCGCGGCGGCCGGCCGGCCTTGCCGGGCGACGGGATATCCATTTTTCATGCGTCGCCCGGTCTTAAGGACCACAACGCGAAAAGCCGCCCGCGGGTCTCACGCGGTGGTCACAGCACCTCGAAGTCCAGGCCGATGTCGAGCGCGGGGACGGAGTGGGTGAGGAAACCCAGCGACACGAGGTTCACCCCCGTCGCCGCCACGTCGGGCAGGTTCGCCAGCGTGATCCCGCCCGAAGCTTCCGTCGTCAGGCGCCCATCGACCCGCGCCACGGCCTCGCGCAGCACGTCCGGCCCCATGTTGTCGAGCAGCACTGCGTCCGCCATGCCCAGCGCCAGCACGGCGTCGAGTTGGTCCAGCGTGTCCACCTCAACCTCGATCTTCACCATGTGGCCGAGCGTCTGCCGCGCGCGGGTGAGTGCTGCCTCCACCCCGCCGGCGACGACGATGTGGTTGTCCTTGATGAGTACGCCGTCGTTCAGGCCGAAGCGGTGGTTGGTGCCGCCGCCGACGGCGACCGCGTACTTCTCCAGCCCCCGGAGGCCGGGCGTCGTCTTGCGCGTGCAGGCGATGTGGCAGCCGTGCGGCGCCGCGAGCGCCACGGCCTGCGCCGTGACGGTGGCGATGGCCGACAGCCGCGCCAGCAGGTTCAGCGCCACCCGCTCGCCGGTCAGCACGGCGCGCGCCGGGCCTTCCACCGTGGCGACGCAGGTGCCGGCGGCGACGTCGGCGCAGTCCTCATGGTGCGCCGTCACGCTCACCCGCTCGTCCAGCAGGGCGAAGGTGCGGCGGACGATGTCCATGCCCGCCACGCGGCCCGCCGCCCGGAAGTTGAACCGGCCGCGCGCGCGGTCCTCGGGCCGAACGGTCGCGTCGGTGGTCAGGTCGCCGGCCTGGCCCAGGTCCTCCCGCAGGGCGGTGAGCAGAAGCGGGTCGAGCTGGAAATCATAAAGCGCGCGGGTCACGTGGTCTTCTCCTGTAATGCATTCGGTGCCGATACCTGAGCGCTGGCGCGCGCGGGGCCAGCCCCGCACCCCGCCGGAGGCGGAAGCCTCCGGACCTCCACTTTTTCTGCTCCGGGCACGTTCCCCTCACCGGGAGCGCGAGGAGCCGCGCTCCTCGCAAAACATCGTTTGCGCGCCAGCGCAGAGCCCGCTCACGCCGCCGCCCTTGCGAACTCCAGCAGTTCCCGCGCCGTCACAACATGCCGCCGCGCCCAGGCGTCCACCGGCTGCGGGTGGTCGAGCCGCATGTGGGCGCCCCGGCTTTCCGTGCGTTCCAGGGCGGCGGCCGTCAGCAGGCGGGCGGCCAGGAGGGCGTTGGCGGCGCCGGGCGACAGGCGCGGGGCGTCCAGGTCTTCCAGGTCCGACAGCGCGGCGCAGAGGCCGGCGGCGTCGCGGGCGAGGCCCATGCGGGCGCTCATGATGCGGCGCACCGCGGCCAGGACGGCGCGGCTTGCCTCGGCGTCGGGCGCGGGTGTCGGGGGCAGGGTGGAGACGGGGTCGGCGGCGGTCGGCGGAATGTCCTCCCCCACGCGCCGGCCGAAGACCAGGGCTTCCAGCAGGGAGTTGGAGGCCAGCCGGTTGGCGCCGTGGACGCCGGTACACGCCGCCTCGCCGCAGGCCCAGAGGCCCGGCAGGCTGGTGCGCCCGTCGGCATCCGTCAGCACGCCGCCCATGTGGTAGTGCGCCGCGGGGGTGACGGGCACTGGCGCCGTGAACGGATCGAACCCGTGCTCCGCCAGCAGCGCCATGACCTGGGGGAAGGCGTCCGCCCCCCGCGCGGCCAGCGCCGGGCGCAGGTCGAGGAACACCGGCTTTCCCGCCGCCACGCGCCGGCCGATGGCACGCGCCACCACGTCGCGCGGCGCCAGGTCGGCCTGCGGGTGCTCGCCGGCCATGAAGGGCGTTCCGGCGGCATCGACCAGCACCGCCCCGGCACCGCGCAGGGCTTCCGTCAGCAGGGGCAGGCGGTCGCCCCCCTCAACGGCAAGCGCGGTCGGGTGGAACTGCACCATCTCCAGGTCCGCCAGCCGGGCGCCTGCGCGGGCGGCCATGGCGAGGCCGTCGGCGGTGGCGTCGGGGGGCGTGGTGGAGTGGGCGAACAGTCCGCCCACGCCCCCCGTCGCCAGCACCACCGGTCCGGCAAGCGTCAGGGCCTCGCCATCCGGCCCCAGCGCGTGCAGGCCGATCACGCCGCCGTCGCGCACGGCGAAGTTCAGGGCGATGGTGCGGTCGTGGAGGGTGATGGAGGACGATGCCGCCACCAGTTTCGCCAGGGTCTCCACCAGCAGGCGTCCGGTGGCATCGCCGCCCGCATGGACGACCCGATGGGCAGAGTGCGCCGCTTCCCGCCCCAGCGCCGGAGCGCCCGATGCATCGCGGTCGAGCGGCAGGCCGAGGTCCAGCAGGCGGCGGACCTCGGCCACGCCCGCTTCCGTCAGCAGCGCGGCCACGGCGGGATCGACGGTGCCGGCGCCCGCCGCCAGCGTGTCGGCGGCGTGGGCGGTCGGGCTGTCATCCGGCCCCAGCGCCACGGCGATGCCGCCCTGCGCCCAGGGGCTGGAGCCGCCGCCCAATCCATCGGCCTTCGTCACCAGCGCCACCGGCCGGGGCGCGAGGGCCAGCGCGCAGGCCAGCCCCGCCGCGCCCGAGCCGACGACGATGACCGGCGCCGGGTCGCGCATCAAGTCAGCGCCCCACCGCCAGCATGCGCTCCACCGAGGCGCGGGCGCGTTCCGCCATGTCGGCGGGGATTTCCACGCGCGGCTCCAGCGAGACCAGGGCGTCGCGGATGTTTTCCAGCGTGATCTTCTTCATGTGCGGGCACAGGTTGCAGGGCTGCACGAAGGCGGTCTCCGGCGCCTCGGCCTTCACGTTGTCGGCCATGGAACATTCGGTGACCATGAAGACGCTCTCGGGCTTCTTCTCGCGCACGAAGTCCTGCATCTGCGCCGTGGAGCCCACGAAGTCCGCCGCGCCCAGCACGTCCGGCGGGCATTCGGGGTGGGCGATGACGGTCAGGCCGGGGGTCGCGTCGCGGAAGTCGGTGATGTCCTGGGCGGTGAACTGCTCGTGCACCTCGCAGTGGCCGCGCCAGGGGATGATGCGGACATCGGTCTGCCCCGCCACGTAGTCGGCCAGGTATTCGTCGGGCAGGAAGATGACTTCCGGCACGCCAAGGCTTTCCACCACCTTCACGGCATTGCCCGAGGTGCAGCAGATGTCCACCTCCGCCTTCACGTCGGCCGAGGTGTTCACGTAGGCGACCACCGGCACGCCGGGGTGTTTGGCCTTCATGGCGCGCACGTCGGCGCCGGTGATCGACTCGGCCAGCGAGCAGCCGGCGCTCATGTCGGGCATGAGCACCGTCTTGGACGGGTTCAGCAGCTTCGCCGTTTCCGCCATGAAGTGCACGCCGGCCATGACGATCACATCGGCGTCGGTATCCACCGCCCGCGCGGCCAGGGCCAGGCTGTCGCCCACGATGTCGGAGACGCCGTGGAAGATGGCCGGGCTCATGTAGTTGTGGGCCAGCACGACGGCGTTCTTCTCGCGCTTGAGCGCGGCGATCTCGTCGATGAGGGGCGTCATCAGGGCCCATTCGGCCGGCGAGATCACGTGCCGCACCCTTTCAAACGCCGCCTGGTGGCGGGGGTCGAGGGGCGCGGTGTGGCTGGGGATGGCGTTCATGCCCGTCAGGCCTCCCAGGATTACAGTTCGCTGACAGAAAAGAAGAGGCGCGCACTATGCCCCGGTCGCACCGCAGCCCGTCAAGCACCAATTCTTGGGAACCTGAATATAGGTCGCACGAACGTTTGCGCTACAATGAGTTTCCCTTCAACTGAACGTAATCCGGCCTTGTGTTGCCTGAAGTCAAGGTGGCTTATGCGCGTCGGCGATTGACATCGCCGACGGTGCTTTCAAGCGCCACGCAGGCTCACGCGCCATAAGGCGCGGCGGCCCGTCGGCCTTGCCGGGCGACAACTGGCTGTTTTCATGCGTCGCCCGGAATCACCGCCCGACCATCTCCGACGGCTTGACCAGGCGGTCGAAGTCTTCCGGGCTGACGTGCCCCAACTCCGCCGCCGCTTCCTTCAGGGTCTTGCGGGTCTTGTGGGCGTGCTTGGCAACCGCCGCCGCCTTGTCGTAGCCGATGTGCGGGTTGAGTGCCGTCACCAGCATGAGCGACTTGTGCAACAGGTCGGCGATGCGTTCCTCGTCGGCCTGGATGCCCACCACGCAGTTGTCGGTGAAGCTGCGCGCCCCGTCGGCCAGCAGGCGGATGCTCTGGAGCGTCGCGTAGGCGATCACCGGCTTGTAGGCATTCAGCTCCATGTGCCCCTGCGACCCTGCCATTGTGACGGCCACATGGTTGCCCATGACCTGGCAGCACAGCATGGTCAGCGCCTCCGCCTGGGTCGGGTTCACCTTGCCGGGCATGATGGAGGAGCCGGGCTCGTTCTCCGGCAGCATCAACTCGCCCAACCCGCAGCGCGGGCCGGAGCCGAGCAGGCGGATGTCGTTGGCAATCTTGCTGAGCGACGCCGCGATGGTGTTGAGCATCCCCGAAAGCTCCACCAGCGCGTCATGGGCGGCCATGGCCTCGAAGGTGTTGGGGGCGGGGGTGAAGGGCAGGCCGGTCAGGTCCGACAACTCCTGACAGAACCGCTCCCGGAAGCCCGGCACGGTGTTGAGCCCGGTGCCGACGGCGGTGCCGCCCTGGGCGACGTCCAGCAGGCGGGGCATGGTCGCGCCCAGGCGCTCGATCGCCAGTTCCACCTGCCGCTGATAGGCGCTGAACTCCTGCCCCAGCGTCAGCGGCGTGGCGTCCTGAAGGTGGGTGCGGCCGATCTTCACGATGGAGTCGAAGGCCTTCACCCGCGCCGCCAGGGCATTGCGCAGGGATTCCAGCGCCGGGATGAGGTGGTGCGTGACCTCGCGCGCCGCCGCGATGTGCATGACGGTGGGGAAGCTGTCGTTGGTGGACTGGCCCCGGTTGACGTGGTCGTTGGGGTGGACGGGCGCCTTTGTCCCCATCTCGCCGCCGAGGATTTCGATGGCCCGGTTGGCGATGACCTCGTTGGCGTTCATGTTGGTCTGGGTGCCCGAGCCCGTCTGCCAGACCTTGAGCGGAAAGTGGTCGGAGAGTTTCCCCGCCGCCACCTCGCCGGCGGCCTGGTCGACGGCGGGGAAGATGTCGTCGGGCAGGTTCTCCAGCGCATGATTGGCCCGCGCCGCCGCCTGCTTCTGAAGCCCGAAGGCGCGGACGAGGGCTTCGGGCATGGTCTCGGTGGAGATGCGGAAGTTCTGCAAAGACCGCTGCGTCTGCGCGCCCCAATAGCGGTCGGCGGGCACCTCCAGCTCGCCCATGCTGTCGGATTCGATGCGGACCGGCTGGCTGGCGGCGGCGTCGGCGGACATGGCGGGGCCTCCTGCGGTGGGTGTGAAGGGGGTGCTTTATATGCATCGATGATTGAAATCATCGATGCTGCGTTCAGTCGGCACGCAGCCTCACGCGCCATAAGGCGCGGCGGCCAGTCGGCCTTGCCGGGCGACAAGTGTGCGACTTCTTGTGTCGCCCGGTATCACACATGAGAACGCGGGAGGCGGGTGTTAGGGCTGCCGGTCGCGCTGTTCCTTGAGCAGGTCGCGGATTTCCTCCAGCAGAACCTCGGAATGCGGGCGCGGCGGCGGCTCGGGCGCCTTGGCCGGCACCTCCTCCGCCCTGCGCTTGAGCCGGTTCATGCCGCGCACCAGCAGGAACAGCGCCCAGGAGACGATGAGGAAGGTGATGATGGTGTTGATGAAGACGCCATAGTTGATGGTCGGCGCCCCGGCCGCCGTCGCCTCGGCAAGCGAGGCGTAGGACTGGTTGGAGAGGTTGATGTAAAGCTCGGAGAAATCCATCCCGCCGGTGAGGTAGCCGAGCGGCGGCATGATGATGTCGCGCACCAGGGACGTGGTAATCGCCCCGAACGCGGTGCCGATGACCACCGCCACGGCCAGGTCCACCACGTTGCCCTTGATGGCGAAGGTCTTGAATTCCTGAATAATCCGCACGCGGTCCTCCGTTTGCGGTCGCTGTTGTTCATGGATATGAACGCGGGCGGAAGGGGAGGTGGATGAATGGGATGGGTGTGGAAAAGGCTGCTTTTGTGCCTGGGAACGGAGAAGTGTGGGGCTTGTCGTATTCCGTCGGCCGGGAGGGGAGAAAGTCTCGGATTGCCACGCGCCGCGTCCCGTTAAACTGGTGCGCCGACCAGTGTAGGGAGTCGGTCGGACAAGTCCACTCTTCGAATAGAGAGCCCACCCCTTGTAACTTAGCATGTGCCGAATCCGGTATGATACCGGTTGCGGTGGCGGACGAGAGACCGACGCCCCTCAGGGACACCAAGCCCGTGTGTGAGCCGGGGTCCTCGTCCGCCGTTCCATCGAACCCGAACAGTCGCTTGGGCCGCTCGAAGCGAAGCCCGCTCACGCCTTCTTCACGAACTCCGACTTCAGGTTCATGGCGCCGATGCCGTCGATCTTGCAGGCGATGTTGTGGCCGTCGGTGGCGTCCGCCAGGCGGATGTTCTTGACCTTGGTGCCGCTCTTTACCACCGCGGACGACCCCTTCACCTTCAGGTCCTTTATGACGGTCACCGCGTCGCCGTCGGCCAGCGCGTTGCCGTTGGAGTCGCGCACGGCCGCGTCCTCTTCCGGCGCGGCGGCGGCGGCGCCGTCCGCCCACTCATGGGCGCACTCGGGGCAGTTCCACAGGGACCCGTCGTGATAGGCGAGGTCCGACTGGCACTGGGGGCAGGTCGTGGCGTCCAAGAGTGTTGTCCTTCCCTAAGGCCCCGGCCGCGTCGGGGCGCCTGCTTACTCGCCCCGCCCAACCCGCCGGAACGTCATGTAGTGGGGCGCGCCCCGGATCTGCTTGGCTTCGTAGCGGGTCGGGAAGCCGTCCGCCCAGCGTTCGCGCCAGTCCTCGGGGCGGGTGGCGGTCCAGCGGAACAGGGGGTGGTTGGTGGCCTGGATGAGGCTCCAGCGCACGTACACCTTGTCGTCGGACGCCACGCGCAGTTCCGCGCCGTCGCGCATCAACTCCGCCAGCACGTCCAGCACCGCGACGTTGACGAAGCGGCGGCGGGCGTGGCGGGGCTTGGGCCAGGGATCGGGGAACAGCACCCATACGCGCTCCAGGCTGCGGGGCGGGATCGCCGGCAGCAGAAGGCGCACGTCGTCGGTGAAGACGCGGATGTTGGTCAGCCCCTTTTCCTCGATCTGCATCAACAGCGCGCCGACGCCGTTGATGAAGGGCTCGGCGCCGATGAAGCCGACGTCGGGGTGCGCCTCCGCCTGGGCCACCAGATGCTCGCCGTTGCCGAAGCCGACCTCCAGCTGATAGGCGCGCTTCTCCTCGCCGAACAGGGCGGCCAGGTCCAGGGTCTCGCCCTCGGCCGGTTCGGGGATGTGGAGCTTCGGCAGCAGCTCGTCGATGAGGCGCGCGCGGGTGGACTTCAGGCGCTTGCCCTTGCGGCGGCCGTAGAACTTGGGGTCGTCGGGACGAAACAGGGCGCCGGCTTCATCCGCCGGCGCCCCTTTCTTCGTCCGCGTCGCGTGGCGCGGATCAACCATGTGCATTCGGTCCTGTCTGTGCGGGACGCGGCCGATCTTGGCGCCGCGTCCCGTTCAGGCTCAACTTACGCCGTGGCGGTGGCGCCGAAGGCGGTCTTCAGCTCGTCCACCAGGTCCAGCTTCTCCCACGAGAAGCCGCCGTCGGCCTCGGCCTGGCGGCCGAAGTGGCCGTAGGCGGCGGTGCGGGCGTAGATGGGGCGGTTCAGCTGCAGGTGGGTGCGGATGCCGCGCGGGCTGAGGTTCATCAGCTCCTGCAGCACGGCGGCCAGCTTCACCTGGTCCACCTCGGCGGTGCCGAAGCAGTCGACGTAGACCGACAGCGGCTTGGCGACGCCGATGGCATAGGACAGCTGGATCAGGCACTTCTTGGCCAGGCCCGCGCCGACGACGTTCTTCGCCAGGTAGCGCGCGGCATAGGCGGCGGAGCGGTCGACCTTCGTCGGGTCCTTGCCGGAGAACGCGCCGCCGCCGTGCGGGGCAGCACCCCCGTAGGTGTCGACGATGATCTTGCGGCCCGTCAGGCCGCAGTCACCGTCCGGGCCGCCGATGACGAATCGGCCGGTCGGGTTGACGTACAGCTCTTCCTCGGGGCACATCCAGCCCTCGGGCAGGGCGTCGACCACGAAGGGGCGCACGGTCTCGCGCACTTCTTCCGTGGTGACGTGCTCGTCGTGCTGGGTGGAGACGACGACCGACGTCGCGCCCACGGGCTTGCCGTTCACGTATCGCAGGGTCACCTGGCTCTTGGCGTCGGGGCCGAAGGGCACCGTCTTGGCGTGGCGCGCGGCGGCCATGGCCTTCAGGATGCGGTGCGACAGGGCGATGGGGGCCGGCATCAGCTCGTCGGTCTCGTCGCAGGCGTAGCCGAACATGATGCCCTGGTCGCCGGCGCCTTCATCCTTGTTGCCGGCGGCGTCGACGCCGACGGCGATGTCGGCGGACTGGCTGTGCACGTGGCAGGCGACTTCCGCGGTCTGCCAGTGGAAGCCTTCCTGCTCGTAGCCGATCTCGCGGATGGCCTCGCGGGCCTTCTCGATCAGCATGTCATGGGTGATGGAGCCGGGGCCGCGCACCTCGCCGGCCAGGACGACACGATTGGTGGTCGCCAGTGTCTCCACAGCGACGCGCGCTTCGGGGTCGGCGGCCAGATAGGTGTCGACGATGGCGTCGGAGATGCGGTCGCACACCTTGTCCGGGTGGCCCTCGGAAACGGACTCGCTGGTAAACAGGTAATCAGCTTGAGACACTGCGGCATCCCTCCATTAACAAGCCCCTGCGCCCCCGGGGAACGGGGTGGGGCGATTGTTCCGGAGACAAGCCGTCAGCCTCCGGAGGTTAGGAGGCAGGACGTAACGAAAAAAGGGCGCGAACGCAAGCGCAATCGCGCCTTATGCCGAAGTGCTCCGCGGTGTGCGACAGGCGGCAAGGTGCCGGTCCGGGAGAAGAACGCAAGTAAAGGAGTTAAATCCTTCGGATCGTTCAGAAACTTTATTGCTCAGGCTCGGGCTCGCCGTCGCGCCCTTCGTTGCCGGCGGCGCTCTGGGCCAGCGTCTTGGTCAGGTCGTAGATGCGCTTGCGGATGGAGGGATCGATGATGCGGTAGTACGACCGCACCAGCTCCAGCGTCTCGCGCTTGGTCATGGGGTCGGCCTCGGCCTCGGTCTCCTCTTCGGCGCCGCGCATGACGTTGCGCGGGCTGCGGCTGGCGACACTGTCGTCCATCTCCTCGAAGAAGAACGACACCGGCACGTCCAGCACGCGGGACAGGTCCCACAGGCGGCTGGCGCCGATGCGGTTGGCGCCGCGCTCGTACTTCTGGACCTGCTGGAAGGTCAGGCCGATGGCCTCGCCCAGCTTTTCCTGGCTGAGCCCCAGCAGCGTGCGCCGCAGCCGGACCCGGCTGCCGACGTGCACGTCCACCGGGTTCGGCTTGCCCGACGGCATGCGGCCGCGGGAGGACCGGCGCGCCGACTCGTCGACGGAGGAAGCGTGCGGGAGTGAATTCATGGCCTCAACCCCAAGGAATCCGACAGTGGCACGACGGGCGCGACGCTTCGGCGAGGGGGGCGGGTTCCAACCCTGCTATGCCTTTGGGACCATGTTGTCCGCCGGGAACAAGCCCGACCGTCGCGTATCTCCGTCGTCAGACGTGTGGGGGAAACGTCGCTGAAACCGGCGCGGTTCACGCAGCGTCGCAGAATTGCCGTCGACGCATCCGCAACCAGAAGGCGCAGGCCGCAAGGGCTGCTGCACCGGCCAAAGGTATGAAGTTGCCGCCGCGTGCATAAAGGGTGGGGGCAAGTGCCGGCGGCAGCACGGCGTCGACCACGCCGGCGGTGCCCAGCGGCTGCACGGCGATCACGCGGCCGTAGGCATCGACGACGCCGGAGATTCCCGTGTTGGCGGCGCGCACCAGCGGCAGGCCTTCCTCCACCGCCCGCAGGCGCGACGTCGCCCAGTGCTGGAAGGGACCGGCGGAGATGCCGTACCAGCCGTCGTTGGTGACGTTCAGCAGCCAGCCGGGACGGTTGGCCGCGTCCAGCACGATCTGTCCCGGGAAGATCACCTCGTAGCAGATCAGCGGCCCGGCCGGCGGCAGGCCGGGCAGGGTCATGAGCCGCGGTCCGGTGCCGAAGCTGAAGTCGGTGGAGCCGGGGGTGACCTTTTCCAGCGGCAACACGTCGCGCAGGGGGACATATTCGCCAAACGGCACCAGGTGCATCTTGTCGTAGGTGTCCAGGATGGTGCCGTCAGGCTTCAGCGCCACCAGGCTGTTCCACACCTGGAAGGGCGCGTCGCCGCGGGGCGTCATGCGCGGCGCGCCGGTCAGCAGCACCCCGCCCGGCGGCGCCGCATGGGCGGCCAGGCGCCGGCGTTCGTGGTCCAGGTTGACCGCGAAGGGGGCGGCCGTCTCGGGCCAGATGACGGCGTCAAGCTCGGCAAAGCCGTCCTGCTGCGACAACTCCACATGACGCAGCAGGTTGTCGTCGCGCTTGTCCTGCTTCCACTTGTCGATCTGGGGGATGTGGGGCTGCACGATGCGCAGGCGCGGGCCGTCCGCCGGCGCGACATCGGCGGTGGCAAGCCGCACCGCTCCCAGCCCGGCGGCCACCGCCAGCACGCCCCACGCGGCGGCGATCGTCGCCAGACCGGGGCGGCGATCCGGGTCCGGCCGGTCTCCGACCAGCGCGAGGGCGGCGAAGGCCAGCATGGTGAGCAGGCTCAGACCGTAGGTGCCGACGAAGGCGGTCGTCTGAAGCACGGCGTCGACCGGCATCCAGGCGCTCGCCAGCGGGTTCCAGGGAAAGCCGGTGAGGAACCAGCCGCGCACCCACTCCAGCGCGCCCCAGGCGGCGGCCAGCGTCAGCACCCGCGCCGGGCCGCTGGTGCCGGCCAGGCGGGCAAGCGCGGCGGCGGCGGCCGGAAAGATCGCCATCAGCCCGCCCAGACCGCCGACGGCGAAGGGGATCATCCAGCCGAAGCGCTCGGCATCGATGAGCAGGGCGTTGGCGATCCAGTAGAAGCCGGTGGCGAAGTGCCCCAGCCCGAACAGCCAGCCGATGCCCAGCGCTCCGCGCCAGCTCTTGGTGCCGTCGATCAGCCACACCAGAAGGGGCAGGGTGACCAGCAGCACCGGCATGGCGTGGACCGGCGGCAGGGCCAGCGTCGTCAGCATGCCCAAAAGCACGGCGAGCCCCGCGCGCGTCCAGCCGGTCAGCGCGGCGGTGCGGTCCTTGAGGCGGTCGAGGCGGTCGAACAGGCGCACGCAGGGACTCTCCGGTCGGCGGGGCGAAGGAAAATGCAGCGGGACGGGACGGCCTGCGCCGGTCAGTCCTCGCCCGTTTCGGGGCGGCTGCTGGGCTCGGGCACGTTGCGCAGGCGCAGGCGGCGGATGCGGCGGGGATCGGCGTCGATGATCTCGAACTCCAGCCCGCTTTCCGGGTGGCGCACCAGTTCCCCGCGCGCCGGAATGCGGCCGAGGATGCGGAACACCAGGCCGCCGAGCGTGTCGATCTCCTCGCGCTCTTCCTCCGTCGTGATGGGGGCGTAGCGCTCCTCGAAGTCTTCCAGCGGCACGCGGGCGTCGGCGATGACCGTGCCGTCGCCGTGGTCGATCATTTCCGGCTCGACCTCGGTGTCGTGCTCGTCCTCGATCTCGCCGACGATCTGCTCCACCACGTCCTCGATGGTCAGCAGGCCGTCGATGCCGCCGTATTCGTCCACCACCAGCGCCATGTGCGTGCGCTTGAGCCGCATTTCCAGAAGCAGGTCCAGCACCCGGATCGACGGCGAGACGAACAGCACGCGGCGCAGCAGGTGCTCCAGCTTGACCGGCCGGCCCTTATTGACGACGGCCACCAGGTCCTTGATGTGGACCATGCCCAGCACGTCGTCCAGCGTCTCGCGGTAGATGGGCAGGCGCGAGTGGCCGACGCGGGCCATCAGCTCCGTCACCTCGGGCAGAGGCGTGTTCATCTCCACCGCGATGATGTCGGCGCGCGGGATCATGACGTCGTAGGCCGTCATGTCGCGCAGCTTGAAGATGTTGCCCAGCAGCACGTGTTCGTGCTCGTCAATGGGCAGATCGTCGGACTCGCGCTCCTCGATCAGTTCCTCCAGCGCCTCGCGCACGGAATGATCGCCGTTGCGCTTGCGCAGGCCTCTGATCCACTGCCGCAAGCCCTGCATCAGGCCATTGTCTGTCTCCGCCCCGACGGTGCGGGGCTGGCTACTGGAGCTTTGGTCGTTCATCTCTCTCGTTCCGGAGGCGGGGCCGCCGCCTCCTCCTGTTGATCGTCCGGGTGAGGGTCGGGCGCGTAGGGGTCGGGGAGGCCGTGGTCGCGCAGGATCGCCGTTTCCAGCGCCTCCATCTCCTCGGCCTCGGCGTCCGCCTCGTGGTCGAAGCCCAGGCAGTGCAGGACGCCGTGCACCACCAGATGGAACAGGTGGTCGCCGACGGGCTTGCCGGCCTCCGACGCCTCCACCGTGCAGGTTTCCAGCGCCAGGATAACATCGCCCAGGAACAGAGGTTCACCGGGCGGCGGGGGCGGCGCCGTCTCGTCGTCCAGCGTGGCGAATGACAGCACGTTGGTCGGCTTGTCCTTGCCGCGGTAGTCGCGGTTGAGCGCGCGCACCGCCGCATCGTCGGCCAGCACGACGGTAAGCTCGGCGGCGTCCGGCGGTGCGGGGTCGAAGCTGTCGGCGGCGGCGCGGGCATAGGCGGCACGCGCCGCCCGCTCTGCGATGGCGGGCGCGTCGGGGATGGTATCGGCCCACCGCGACTCCTCGACCATCACCTCGACGGTGAGGCGGGAGGCGGTGGGCTTTCCACTAGGGGCAGGGTCGCCGGACATGGCTGGGGGCGTGTCCTTGGTCTGAAGCGGCGTCAGCGGCGCGGGCGTCCGTGGTTCTGCGGTTGCGCCGGGCCGACCCGGTCGCGCTGGTCGTAGGCATGCACGATCCGCGTGACCAGATCATGGCGCACCACGTCGCGGTGGCTGAAGTGCACCGTGCCGATGCCCGGCTGCTCCTCCAGCACCTCCAGCGCGTCCTTCAGGCCGGACTTGGCACCCAGCGGCAGGTCCACCTGGCTCAGGTCGCCGGTGATGACCATGCGGGAGTTTTCGCCCAGGCGCGTGAGGAACATCTTCATTTGGGTCGGCGTGGTGTTCTGCGCCTCGTCCAGGATGATGAAGGCGTTGGACAGCGTCCGCCCGCGCATGAAGGCCAGCGGCGCCACCTCGATTGTGCCGGCCTCCAGTTCCTTCACCACCTGGTCGCCCGGCATCATGTCGTACAGCGCGTCATAGAGCGGGCGCAGGTAGGGGTCGATCTTCTCGCGCATGTCGCCGGGCAGAAAGCCCAGGCGCTCGCCGGCTTCCACGGCGGGACGAGACAGGATCAGCCGGTCCACCTTGCCGGCCACCTTCATGGACACGGCCTGGGCGACCGCCATGTAGGTCTTGCCCGTGCCGGCGGGGCCCATGCCGAAGACCAACTCGTGGTCGCGCATGGACCGCACGTAGGACGCCTGCGTGCCGCTGCGCGGAATGACGTGGCGCTTGCGGGTCCGGATGGTCAGGTCCTCGCCGCCGGACTCGCCGGTGACGTGGGCGCCCTTCATGCGCACCACGGCGTCGATCTCGCCGAAGGTGATGTCGTGGTTCTGCTTGGCCCGGCGGTAGAGCGTGTCGAGCGCCGCCTCGGCCTCCTTGGCCTCGGTTTCCGGCCCGGTGATGACCACCGTGTTGCCGATGGCATTCAAAGACACGCCCAGGCGTTCCTCGATGCGGTCCAGATTGGCGTTGGCCGGCCCGAAGAGCACCTGGAGCAGACCGTTGTCGTCGAACTGGCAGGTGATTTCCGTGCTCTCGCCGTGGGTCGCCGTCTGGGTCACGCGCACGCCCTTTCGCTGGAGTGAGGCGGGTCCGCCGCGGCCACAAGCTCGCCGCCCAGGCTGTTGGGCCCGGCCGAGACGATGCGCAGGCGCGCGATGGTGTTCCGCAGGTCGGCCGGCGCGGTCACGTGCACCGGCTGCATGTATGGGCTGCGGCCGAGCAACTGACCCGGAAGCTTGCCCACGCGGTCGAGCAGCACGTCCATCTCGCGCCCGACACAGTCCTGGTTGAAGGCGATCTGCTGGCGTTGCAGCAGTGCCTGAAGCTCCGCCAGCCGGGCGTCCTTCTCGTCCTCGGGCACCTGGTTGGGCATGGCCGAGGCCGGCGTTCCGGGACGCGGGCTGTACTTGAAGCTGTAGGCCTGGATGAAGCCGATTTCGTCGACCAGCGCCATGGTGTCGCGGAAGTCCTTGTCGGTCTCGCCGGGGAAGCCGACGATGAAGTCCGACGACAGCGCAAGGTCGTCGCGCGACCCCTTCAGCCCCGCCACGATCTCGCGATAGCGGTCGCGGGTGTGGCCCCGGTTCATGGCGCGCAGGATGCGGTCGGACCCCGACTGCACCGGCAGGTGGATGAACGGCATCATCTGCGGCAGGTCGCGGTGGGCGGCGATCAGCGCGTCGTCCACGTCGCGCGGGTGCGAGGTGGTGTAGCGGATGCGCTCCAGCCCCGGAATTTTCGCAAGTGCCCGGCACAGGTGGCCGAGGCCCGCTTCCGCGCCGTCCGCGCCGACGCCGTGGTAGGCGTTGACGTTCTGACCCAGAAGCGTGATCTCGCGCACGCCGGCCTCGACCAGCCCGCGCGCTTCCGCCACCACGGCCTCAACCGGCCGGGAGTATTCGGCACCGCGGGTGTAGGGCACGACGCAGAAGGTGCAGAACTTGTCGCAGCCTTCCTGAATGGAAAGGAAGGCGCTCGGCCCCTCGGCGCGCGGAGCGGGCAGGAAGTCGAACTTGGCCTCTTCCGGGAAGTCGGTGTTCAGCACGCCCCGGCCGGGACCGGCGGCCTTGTCGTCACCGTTGGCACGGGCTGCGGCGGCGCGCTCGGCCTGGGCGACCATCTCCGGCAGCTTGTGGTAGGCCTGCGGGCCCAGCACGATGTCCACGTAGGGCGCGCGGGCCAGGATTTCCTCGCCCTCGGCCTGGGCGACACAGCCGGCGACGGCGATGAGCAGGTCGCCCTTGCCTTCCGCCTTGCGCTCTTCGCGCAGCAGGCGCAGGCGGCCCAGCTCGGAGAACACTTTCTCCGACGCCTTCTCGCGGATGTGGCAGGTATTGAGGATCACCATGTCGGCGCCGTCGGGCGCCTGCGCCGGAGCATAGCCGATGGGAGCCAGGACGTCCGCCATGCGACCGGAGTCGTAGACGTTCATCTGGCACCCGTAGGTCTTGATATAGAGATGTTTTTTCAAGGGTATGTCTGAACCGTTCCGGCTTCCCTGCAAGATGATCCCGCCCGCGTGGGCGCGGCTGCGCGCCCGAGGTGATGAACTGATCCTCTGAGAGTTAGCACCGGGGCCGCATAAGTCAAGTTACGGCGTCGGGGGAGCGGGCGGCGTCGACCGCCGCGGCAGCCGGTTCGGCCGGTTGTCCGGGCAGCGCCGCCGTGTCCGTGACCGGCTCCCGCCCCGGCAGCGGCGGGGGCGGCGGGTCGTCGCGGCCATGCAGGGCGCGGGAAACGCCGTTGCGCACCGTCTCCTCGCACCAGCGCGACAGGTCGCGGCGGTGGGCGAAGGGGGCGGCGGTGACCGGTTCGTGGAACTCCACCTCCACGGTGACGCGGCCGAAGCCCAGAAGCGCCCACAGGTGGCTTGCCAGGTCCATGTCGCCATACCAGGCGTACAGCGGCCGCCAACCGTAGCCCATGGGAAGGCCGTCCACGCGGGTGTAGGCGATGGACACCGGCTGAACCCAGACCTCTTCGCCCTCAACCGGCTTTTCCGCCACGTTGAACAGGGTGGTCTTGAACGGCAGCACGCGGTTGCCGTCGTTCGAGGTGCCCTCGGGGAACAGAATCAGCGGCTCGCGCACCGTCACCAGGCGGCGGACGATCTCGTTGCGCTGCTTCAGTGCCGCGGATCGCTTGCGGTCGACGAAGACGGTGCGGCCCAGCTTGGCGATAACGCCGAAGCCCGGCCAGTTCGCGACCTCCGATTTCGCGACGAAGGCGCCGTTCACGACACTGCCCAGCACCACGATGTCCATATAGCTGGTGTGGTTGGCGACAATCACCAGCGGGCGCTTCTCGGTCCGCGCGCCGCGCACGACGACATCCGTGTTGGTGATGCGGCAGACGGTGCTCCAGTAGAACCGTGCCATGGCGCGATAGGGGCCGCCCACCGCCATGACCAGCACATAGGGCGGAATGACGAGAAGCGTCCACAGGACGAAGAACAGAAGCCGGATCGCGGCGATGACATGCGACATGATGACCGTCCTCCGCCTTTTTGCTCCGCCGCCCTGAAGCGCCCGTCAGTCCTGTTCGCGGGCGGTACGGTCGTAGTGGCGGTAATACTTCTCGCTCACCAGATCCGTCTTCACCATGATGCAGACGTCGGTGGTGTTGAACTGGTGGTCCACCACCGCGCCATCGCCGACGAAGCCGCCCAGCCGCAGGTAGCCCTTGAACAGCGGCGGCAGGCTGGCGAGCGCCCGGCGGGCGTCGATCTGGTCGGCGGGCATCAGGTCCATGGGCGCATAGCGCTCGGGCAGGGCCTTGGGCCGCAGGTCCTCGGGCGCCATGTGGTTGTGGTGCAGGTAGGACAGCGGCACCGCCAGGTCCTTGGGATCGGTGCCGTGAAGCGAGGCGCAGCCGAACATCAGGTCGATGTTGTGGTGGAACACATAGGCCGCGATGCCGCGCCACAGAAGCTGCATGGTCGACTTTGAGCGGTACGCCGCATCGACGCAGGACCGGCCCAGTTCCATGAGGTTGCCACCATTCTTGAGCAGCGGCGCGATGTCGTATTCGTCCGAGGTGTAGAACCGGCCGGCCTTCTCCGCCTGTTCCTGCCGGGTCAGACGGTAGGTGCCGATGATGCCTTCCGGTCCCGTCCCGCGCGTGCGGTCGATGACGAGCAGGTGGTCGCAGTAGTCGTCGAACTCGTCGAAGTCGCGCTTCACCTCCGCCATTTCCGGCGTCGGCCTGGCACCCAATTCCTCGTAGAACACCCGGTAGCGAAGCGCCTGCGAAGCCTTGACCTCGGCCTCGTCGGTGGCGACGCGGATTTCGTGGTCGCCGGCGGTCAGGGGGGCAAAGGAGGTCATGAAATATCCCGGTCGAGCTCTGTCGGATGACGACGCGCGCACGCGCTGGGCGCGTCAGCGGTTCCCTGTCTTATCATCCTCGGCGAGCGGAACGCCATAGAGTTCCAGCCGATGGCCCACCAGCCGGTAGCCGTAGCGCCGCGCGATCTCCTTCTGCAGGGCCTCGATCTCTTCCGAATGGAATTCGATGACCGAGCCCGTGTTGATGTCGATGAGGTGGTCGTGGTGGTCCTCCGACGCTTCCTCGTAACGGGCGCGGCCATCGCCGAAGTCGTGGCGCTCCAGGATCTCCGCTTCCTCAAGAAGGCGCACGGTCCGGTAGACCGTGGCGATGGAGATTTTGGGGTCGACCTCGGTGGCGCGGCGGTAGACCTCCTCCACGTCGGGGTGGTCGTCCGCTTCCGACAGCACGCGGGCGATCACCCGGCGCTGCTCGGTCATCTTCATGCCCTTTTCGAGGCACCGCTGCTCGATCCGAGACGTCATGGGCGGCTGGTCTTTCCCTGATCTGGCTGGTTGGTGGCGTGTCGCGAACGCCACGCGATACTAGTCGCCCGACGGGCAAAAGGAAAGGCGTCGTCCGCCCGCACCGGCGACGACGCCTTCAAGGCTGCTGTTCGAAGAGGATGCCGGGCGTTTCCGACCCCCGGAGCGGCCCCGTCCGGGCGCATCGTTGATGGCCGACACCAAGCCCGGGGCGGGGCAGAACGGCCTCCCGGGCGTGCAATGCCCCATCGGCGCATGGTGCCGACGACCCGCCGGACAACGAACGGCGCCCGGCGGGTCGGCTTGGCGGCGTATTACTCGGCGCCCTTGCGGCGCGCCTTGGTGCCCAGGCCGATCTTCTTCGCCAGGGACGAGCGGTGCTTGGCGTAGTTCGGCGCGACCATCGGATAGTCGGCGGGCAGGCCCCAGCGCTCGCGGTATTCTTCCGGCGTCATGTTGTAGGCGGTCTTGAGGTGGCGCTTGAGCATCTTGAGCTTCTTGCCGTCCTCGAGGCAGATGATGTAGTCGGGAGTCACCGACTTCTTCACCGGCACGGCAGGCTGCGGCCGTTCCTGCGGAACAGGCGCGCTGCCCACGTTGTTTAGTGCGCGGTGGACGTCGACGATCAACTGCGGGATATCGTTTACCGCGACGGTATTGTTACCCAGGTGCGCAGCCACGATATCGGTGGTCAGCTCCAGCAGTTCCTTATCGGTTATTGCTTCGCTCATTTGCGGTCAGTACCTCATATTCGAACGGTGGACCACATATAATTGAACCTCGCGAGCTTGGCAATGGTTCTTGAAAGAAGGATAAGAGATTGGGTATTGGCGCGACCAGTAAATCAGATCGGACCCTCGATATAACCCAAGAAGTCTGCCCGCTCACATTCGTGAAGGCGAAGCTTGCCGTGGAACGAATCGCGCCGGGCGAGGTCTTGGAAATTCGTCTGCGGGGAGACGAGCCCTTGGAGAACGTCCCTCGGTCCTTGGTCGATCTGGGACACGAAATCCTGTCGCTGGACCCGGATCCGGCCGATCCGGCGGGCGGCGCGCACGTTCTGAGGGTGCGGAAGGCAAGGGCCTGACCGGGCCGCCCGGCCAGGCCCGCGGGGGCTGGCTCAGGCGACGGCGCGGGCCATGACGATGGCGTCGGCGCGGGTGCCGTCGGGGCGCGCGTAATAGCGCTTGCGCCGGCCGACTTCCTCGAAGCCGAGCGCGTGGTAGAGCGCCACGCCGGGGGGGTTGTCCACGGCCACTTCCAGGAACAGCCGTCCGGCGCCGCAGGTGGCGGCCTCGGCAGCCGCAGCCCGCACGAGGCCGCGCGCCAATCCCTTGCGCCGGACGCTGGGCAGGGTGCCGATGGTCAGGATCTCCGCCTCGTCGGCCACCGCGCGCGCGACCACCAGGGCCACCGGCTGCGGCCCCTCAGCCCCTGCGACCTGCGCCACCCAGCCGAAGGTGCCGGGCGTCTCCAGCAGGCGCGCAAAGGCCCCCTCGTTCCAGCCCGCGTCCCGGCCGAAAGCGCCCTGGTGCAGCATGGACAGGACGCGCGCGTGCGCCGGACCCACGGCGACCA
The DNA here is from genome assembly GCF_044803115.1 of Caenispirillum salinarum. Taxonomy (GTDB): domain Bacteria; phylum Pseudomonadota; class Alphaproteobacteria; order Rhodospirillales; family Rhodospirillaceae; genus Caenispirillum; species Caenispirillum salinarum_A. The sequence continues at coordinate 785,283 of NZ_CP085224.1, forward strand.
GTTCGAAGGCTTCGGCCATCATGGCCGCAGCCGCCCGCCGTTGACCGGCAGCGTGGCGTCGGGCGGGCGGATGTACAGCGCGCCCGGCGGCGCTTCAGGAAGCGCTTTGGCGGCCGCCAGCCCGGCGACCACCGCGGGGTCGGGCAGGGTGAGGTCGGGACCGGCGTCGATGCAGCCCGCCGGCAGGTCGCCCAGCATGGCGACTGCGTCGCCCACCACCACCGCCGGCTGCTCCGTCAGCCGTGCCCGCAGGGCCTCCGGCTCGGCGGACTCGGGCGGGCCCAGCGGCGAAATGTCGGGTCCGAACCACTGCAGGAACAGGTCGGCCCGCTTGCTGTCGATCACCGCCAGGACGGGCCGGTTGCCCCTCAGTTCCGCCGGTACGGCGGCGGCCAGGGCCTCGGTGGTGGTGATGCCAATCACCGGCCGGTCCGCCGCCACAGCCACGGCGCGGGCCGTCGCCAGGCCGACCCGCAGGCCCGTGAAGCTGCCGGGCCCCTGGGTGACGGCGATGCGGTCGAGATCGGCATAATCGGCAATGCCGGCCTCCGCCATCACCGCCTGCATCAGCGGCACCAGGGCCTCCGCTTGGCCGCGCGCCATGGGCTGGCGGCGGGCGGCCAGGGTCGCGCCGTCGCGCCAGACGGCGGCGGAGCAGGCGGCCATGGCGGTGTCGAGAGCGAGGATCAGCACGTCCGGCGCCGCCTCACATCATGGCGCTGCCGGCCGCCGCGTCCGTCAGGACGGGGTAGCGGGCGCGCGCGTTGAACAACTGGTAATGCCACCATTCGACCCTGTAGAAGTCGAACCCGGCGGCCGACATGATCCCCAGCAGGGTGAAGCGGTTGCGCTGCGCCTCCTGCGACACCTCGGTGGAGCCGTGGTAGGAGGCCTTCACCATCTCATCGAAGCCGGTGCCCATCTCCAGCGCCTTGCCCGTGGCCGCGTCGACGAGGGTGAGGTCGACGGCCGCGCCCATGCTGTGCGGCGATCCCCGCCGCGGGTCGGCCAGGAAGTCGGCGTTGGGCGTGTGGTTCCAAAGCACCCACTGGGCCTCGGCCGGGCGGAAGGCGTCCAGCACGCGCAGGCGCAGGCCGATGGCGGCGGCCAAACGGCTCGCCTCGGCCAGCTTGTCGGCGGCCTCGGGCACAAGGTGGCAGGCGGCGCGGCGGTAGACCGGACGTCCCGTGAAGTTGCGGTCGGTGGCGTAGACCAGGTCCAGCTCGACGCCGAAGCGGTCCTCGGTGATCTCTGTCAGCAGCATGATCGCGTGATTACTCGATGACGCAGGCTTCGTCAAAGGCCAGGCGCGGGCCGCGCGGGCCCAGGGACCCCCGGTCGCCGTAGCCGATGCTGACCAGCATGTTGGACTTCACCCGTCCGTCGGGGAAAAATTCGGCGTCGGTGCGGGCGCGGTCGAAACCGCTCATGGGGCCGCAGTCGAGGCCCAGCGCGCGGGCGGCGAGGATCATGTATCCCGCCTGCATGCTGGAATTGCGGAACGCCGTCTCCTCGATCAGCGGCGGGTTGCCGGCAAACCAGGCGCGCGCGTCGGTCTGCGGGAACAACTCGGGCAGCCACTCGTAGAACTGGGTGTCGTAGCCGACGATGGCGGTCACCGGCGCGGCCATCACCGCCTCCAGGTTGCCCGGCGACAGGCAGGGCTTGAGGCGCTCCTTGGCCGCGGCGCTTTTCACGAAGATCACCCGCGCCGGCGAGCAATTGGCGCTGGTCGGGCCCAGCTTCCACAGGTCGTAGAGGCGGTGCAGCAGATCCTCGGGCACCGGCGCGTCGCGCCAGGCCTTGAAGGTGCGGCCGTTGCCGAAGACCTGGTCGAGGGCGGCATCGGACAGGGGCGCTTGCTCGGGCACACGGACCTCCTCGGGCTGAAAGCGGATGGGCTGGCGGAAGACAACCGTCCGCCCCAATGTGAGGCGGCGGGCGCATGATGCAACCGCGTGCGGCTGGTGTACAATGGTGATGGCGACGCGCGATTCGTTGGAAGTGAGAGATGGGCCGGTTCGAAAACCCCTTAACTGCTGAGGATGGCGGAGGAATACGCCAGCACCATCGGCCAGCCGGTGGAAGAGGCCATGAAGACGGCCCTGCGGCTGGCGATGGAGACGCAGCCCCGACAGCGCGGGCCGGAGGAAAGGGCCCGGCGCTTGGCGGCCATGCGGGAAATTGCTGATCGCTGTGCGGCGCGTCCGGATTTCGACACCAGGAGCCGGACGAGATCATCGGATACGACGAGCATGGGCTGCCTTCCTGATGATCGTGGATGGTTCGGCGCTTTTTGCGTACCTCTTCAAGGAGCCCGAGTGGGAGTCGTTCGAGGCCGCACTTTTTGAGGCGCCGAGTTGCGCAATGTCTGCGGTCACATTCCTGAAAGCGTCCATGGTTCTTTGGGCGCGAAAACAGGAAGGCGGGCTTGAGGACCTTGATGCATTCGTGGGGAAAGTCGGGATCGCAATCATTCCCGTCGATCACGCCCAGGCCCTGGCCGCGCGCGAGGCGTTCGTGCGGTTCCGCAAGGGCCAGCATTCCGCGCGGCTGAACATGGGCGGCTGCTTTTCCTACGCGCTCGCGAGGATCACCGGGCGGCCGTTGCTCTTCAAGGGCGACGACTTCAGCCGCACCGAAATCGCCGCCGCCGTCTGAATTCTGCTCACCCCGCCGGATAGATCGCGGTGATGCCCGAGATCACGGTCTGGGTCGCCAGCGCCGCCAGCACGATGCCGAGCACGCGGCTGACCGTCAGGATCAGCGTCTGCCCCAGCGCCTTCTGCACCCAGCCCGACGCCATGAACAGAACCGCCGAACCCGTCAGCACCAGGGCAGAGGCGGAAATGACCGTCAACTGCCCCTCCACGGACTCGCCGTAGCGGTCCATCATCAGCATGATCGTCGTGATCGCACCGGGCCCCGCCATCAGCGGGATCGCCAGCGGGAAAACGGCGATGTGGCGGATTTCCTCTTCCTTGTCGCTGTCCTCCTCAAGCTCGTGGCTGGCCTCGTCGGCGCGCTTGGCCTTCCGCTCGGTGCGCTTTTCGAACAGCATCTCGAAGGCGATCCAGAACAAAAGCGCGCCGCCGGCGATGCGGAAGGCCGGCATCTCGATGGACAGCGCGTTCAGCACCAGTTCGCCGAAGTAGGCGAAGAAGACGATGATGGCAAAGGCGATCAGGCATCCGCGAATGGCGATGCGGCGCTTGGTCTTGCCGTCGAACTTCATGGTCAGCCCGATGAAGATGGGCACCAGACCGATCGGGTCGATGACGACGAAGAACACCACCAGGGCGTTGAGAAGGATTTCGATCATGGGAAGGGGTCCGAAACGCGGGCGGGGGAGCCCGTGGACTCCCCCGCGTCATGTTGCTGAACGAGCGTTCAGCGCCGTCAGTTCTGTTCCATTTTCAGCGCGTTGATGAAGGCGGTCTGCGGGATTTCCACCTTGCCGAACTGGCGCATCCGCTTCTTGCCCTCCTTCTGCTTGTCCAGCAGCTTGCGCTTGCGGCTGACGTCGCCGCCGTAGCACTTGGCGGTCACGTCCTTGCGCATGGCCGGAATGGTCTCGCGCGCGATGACCTTGCCGCCGATGGCGGCCTGGATGGGCACCTTGAACAGGTGGCGCGGAATCAGGTCCTTCAGGCGGCCGCAAATGGCGCGGCCGCGGAACTCCGCCTGGCTGCGGTGGGCGATGAAGGCCAGCGCGTCCACCGGCTCGGCGTTCACCAGAATGCCGACCTTGACCAGGTCGCTCTCGCTGTACTCGTCAATCTCGTAGTCGAAGCTGGCGTAGCCCTTGGAGATGCTCTTCAGGCGGTCGTAGAAGTCGAACACGATCTCGTTGAGCGGCAGCTTGTAGACGGCCATGGCGCGGTTGCCCGCATAGGTCAGGTCAAGCTGGATGCCGCGCCGCTCCGTGCACAGCTGCAGGATGGGGCCCAGGAACTCGTCGGGGACCATGATGGTGGACTTGACCCACGGTTCCTCGATGTAGTCGATCTTCATGACGTCGGGCATGTCGGCCGGGTTGTGCAGCTCGATCATCGACCCGTCGGTCATGTGCATCTTGTAGACCACCGAGGGCGCGGTGGTGATGAGGTCCAGGTCGAACTCGCGGTCCAGCCGCTCCTGGATGATCTCCATGTGCAGCAGGCCCAGGAAGCCGCAGCGGAAGCCGAAGCCGAGCGCCGCCGACGATTCGGGCGTGTACTCGAAACTGGCATCGTTCAGCCGCAGCTTCGACAGACTGTCGCGCAGGTGCTCGAAGTCGCTGGCATCGACCGGGAACAGGCCGCAGAACACCACGGGGATGGAGGGCTTGAAGCCCGGCAGCGCCTTGTCGGCGGGGCGGCCGTCCTCGGTGATCGTGTCGCCGACGTTGCAGTCCGCCACCGACTTGATGCCGGCGGTGATGTAGCCCATCTCGCCGGCCGACAGGACGCCGGTGTCCTTCATCTTGGGACTGAAGACGCCGACGCGGTCGACGGGGTGCGTGGCGCCCGTCTGCATCATGCGGATCTTCGCGCCCTTCTTCAGCGTGCCTTCCTTGACGCGCACCAGGATGATGACGCCCAGGTACGGGTCGTACCAGCTGTCCACCAGCATGGCCTTCAGCGGCACGGTGGTGTCGCCCTCCGGCGGCGGCAGGCGGGTGACGATGGCTTCCAGCACGGCTTCGATGTTGAGGCCGGTCTTGGCGGAGATTTCCACGGCGTCGGTGGCGTCGATGCCCACCACGTCCTCGATCTGCTCCTTCACCCGGTCGGGCTCGGCGGCCGGCAGGTCGATCTTGTTGAGCACCGGGATGATCTCGTGGTCCATCTCGATGGACTGGTAGACGTTCGCCAGCGTCTGGGCCTCCACGCCCTGGGAGGCGTCGACCACCAGCAGCGAACCCTCGCAGGCCGCCAGCGAGCGGCTGACCTCGTAGGCGAAGTCCACGTGGCCCGGCGTGTCCATCAGGTTCAACTGATAGGTCTTGCCGTCCTTGGCCGTGTAGTCAAGGCGCACGGTCTGCGCCTTGATGGTGATGCCGCGCTCGCGCTCCAGGTCCATGGAGTCCAGGACCTGCTCCTTCATCTCGCGTTCAGTCAGGCCGCCGCACACCTGGATCAGGCGATCGGCGAGCGTGGACTTGCCGTGGTCGATGTGGGCGATGATCGCGAAGTTGCGGATGTGGGACAGGTCGCTCATGGAGACTTCATGTTGCTGAAAGGATGGCCGCAACATAGGCGCTTCCGCGTCCGACAGCAACGGCCGACGCACGCACTCCCACCCTTGCGCGTTTTCCAGGCAGCGGGAAACGATCCGTCCCGGACGGCGCGACACGGTTTCCCGCGCCGCGCGACTGTGCCAGCATGGTCCCACGAGACACGGAGGGACACGTCTTGGATATGCCCGATCTGACCGCCGCCGTGGTTGATGCTCTCCCCATGAGCGGATGCCTCGTCGACCAGGAGGGCGTGATCGTCGCCGTCAGCGACGAATGGCGCCGCTTCGGTGAAGAGAACGGCAGCCTGGATGCCGATTTCGGCCTGGGCACCAACTACGTCGCCATCTGCGGCGCGTCATCCGATGCCGCCATCCGCGCCATCGGGCGCGGCGTGAAGTCGGTGCTGGACGGCGACCGCGAGGAATTCCGCCATGTCTACTCCTGCCATGCACCGTGGGAGGTGCGATGGTACCGCGTTTCCTGCCGTCACGTAAAGGCGGAGGGCCGGCGCATGGCGCTTGTGGTGCACACCAGCATCACCGGCGAGGTCCTCAAGGGCAGCATGGCGAAGGAGGCCGAGCGCGACATCGCGCGCCTGGGCGCGGAACGGGCGGAGCTTCTGCAACGCCTGTCCGATGAGCTTCGCGCACCCCTCAACACCATCATTGGTCTGTCGGACATGCTGTCGCAGGCGGTGTTCGGACCGCTGGGCAATGCCCGCTACGAGGACTACGCCGCCGAAATCGGCGGGTCAGGCCGGCGCCTGCGGGCGCTGGTGGATGATGTGGTGGAACTGTCGCTGATGGACGGCGGCGACTTGCCGCTGCGCGAGGACACCATCGACCTCGCCGCCCTGTGCGACGACATTGCAGAGGAATGGGGAGAGCGGGCCGAGGGGCGCCGTGTGGAAATATTCCCGTGGGCGCCGGGCGACCTGCCGCCGCTGCGCGCCGATGCCGGCCGGGTGCGCCAGATGATCGACCATCTGCTCGACAACGCCCTGGACGCCGCACCCGAGGACAGCCGGGTGACCCTGGAGGCGGCGGAGGACGCCGCCGGCTGCCTGACCGTCACCGTCACCGACGTCGGCGCGGGCCTGCCGCGCAACGACCCCATGCGCCTGACCGAGCCGTTCTACAAGGCCGCCGGTCCGGCCGTGGACCCCGACCATCCGGGCCTCGGACTGGCGTTGACGCGCGGGCTGATCGAGGCGCACGGCGGCCGCCTCATGCTGCGTGCGCGGCCCAAGCGCGGCACCGCCGTGACCCTTCGTTTTCCCCAGACCCGCAGCCTGCGGGCGGCGGGGTAGGCGGGGCGCCGGTCAGCGCCGCCGCACGATTTCCGGCAGGACCCGGTAGTCGATCCAGTTCTTGATCTCGCGCAGGCGCACGGCTTCGTCCAGCACGTCGGCGTCGATTCCCAGCTGCCAGCGCAGGTCCCTGCGGCCCGCCGGGTCGGCGTTCAGCGCATCAAGCTTGGCGACGAACTCCTCGCAGGCGGCGACGCTTGCGAACCAGCCTTGCTCGGTCAGGGGTTCCGCATAGCGCAGGCAGATGTGGCCGATCTCGTGCAGGTCGTATTCCGGGTGGTACTGGATGCCCCAGAAGCTGCCCCGGCCGTGGCGGATTTCGGCGGCCTGGACATGGCTGTGATCGTTGGATGCCAGCAGCGTCGAATCCACCGGCAGGGTCTCCACCTCGTCCTGGTGGATGCACACGGCCTCGAACACCGGCCCCTTGCCGGCGAACATGGGGTGCGCCCTTCCGGCCTCGGTCAGGCGGATCTTGCGGGCGATGCCCAGTTCGCGGCCGGCGGGATGCTTGCGCACCACGCCGCCGGCGGCCACCACCGCCACCTGCAGCGCCCAGCACGAGCCGAAGAAGGGTACGCCGCTGTCGTAGACCTCGCGCGCCAGCTCCACCTGGCGCATCACCGGTGGGTCGGTGTTGTAGGCGTTGAGGGCCGAGCCGGTCCAGGCGACGCCGTCATAATCCCGCAGTTGCGCGCCCGAGGGCAGGGTGCCGTCGGGGTCGGCCGGGCGCACGATGTCGCACACCGCCCCCGGGTGCAGGGTCTGCAGCGTGCGGGCGTACAGCGGGCCGAAAGGCGTGGCGCCGGCCTTCTCAAGGGCCTCGCTGGCCTCCTTGACGTTGCCTTCCACCACAAGGAACCGGGGCGTGCTCGACATGGTCGTCCTCTCGCTTTGGCACGAAACGGGCCGGATCGTGACGCAGAGAGGTAAGCGCGGATGGCCGCCGCCGCCAAGAGCCAATTTTTCGGTCGGCGTTCTACCACTTTCGTGCGAAAAATAGTCGCGCCGCGCCCTATGCAATGGTATTAGGGGGTCGGGCTTAAATGAGCAGTCCCGCCGCATTCCCCCATCGCGGCGGTACTGGGGGCAGTACGTGGGGTTTCCAGTCATGCGCATCGTCATCGCGGACGATCATTCCATCGTTCGGACCGGTCTGCGGCACCTTCTGGCCGAGGCGACTCCGAAGGCCGAGGTCGTAGAGGCAGCCAGTGGCGACAACCTCCGGTCCATCCTTGCTGCCGTGGCGGAGCAGGGCGCGACGTCGCCCGACCTCTTGATCCTGGACCTGAAGATGCCGGGCATCCGCAGCCTGGAGGACGTGCGCGAGATCGTGCAGATGGCCGGGCGGACGCCGGTGCTGGTGTTCTCCATGCTGGACCAGCCCGACGAAATGCGCGCGGTTCTGGCGCAGGGCGTGAAGGCCTTCGTGCCGAAGTCCACCGACCAGAAGCTGCTGGCCAATATCATCAGCCTGGTCCTGGCGGGCGGCACCTATCTGCCGCCGGTCCTGGGCGGGCTGGAGCGCGGCAACGGCGACGGCCGGCCCGTCCCCCTGCACACGTCGGCCGGGCGCTTCATGGAAGGGGCGCTGGACACGCTGCCGGCGGGGCTGACGAAGCGTCAGCAGGACGTGCTGCGCCTGCTGGCCGAAGGCCTCTCCAACCAGGAAATCGGCGAGCGGATGGGGCTGAACCTGTCGACGGTCAAGAGCCACGTCACGGGCATCCTCAAGGCCCTGAACGTGGGCAGCCGCACCCAGGCGGTGCTGGCGCTGCGCCGCAGCCGCGACACGGCCTTCAGCGACCGCTAGCCGCCTTCGTCCTTGCGATCGTTTGCGTCTTCGGCGGTCCCGTCTTCCTGTTCGGCCACCGTTTCGTCCAGGGCTTGGCGGCACCCGCCTTCCGCGCCGACGCTGGTGTCGATGAAGGGCGCCACCGCGGCCACGGGCGTCAGAACCGTTCCCAGCGCCACCGCGCCCAGCCCCTGCAGAACGGTGCTCGCCACGCCGCCGGCCTCGATGCTCGGATCGCTGATCGGCCCGGTCACATGCACGGGACCGTCATAGGCGAGGGTAACGGCGCCCTTCGGGTCCATGGTGAAGGCCAGATCCAGGGTCAGGTCCCGCAGGTCGATGGCCCCGTCGCCGCGCACAACGGCGGCCTCGGTGTCGGCGTAAAGCGCGGTGGCCTCGGCGACGCCGTTCGACACGTCGAAGCCGGCGGCGGCGCAGCGGATGGCGGTGGCGTCATCCTCCTGCGGAATGAAGAGCCCCGTCAGGTCGGAAAGGCCGATCTGCGCCATCTCCAGCCACTGGCGCGTCAGGCGGCCGTCGGACAGAAGCAGCGCCACGCGGCCGGAGAGGTTGCCCCGCATGGCCTCCACCGTCGCCCCTGATGATTCCAGGTCCACGGTACCGCCGAAGACACCGCGCACGGCCTCCACCCCGGCCAGCGGATTCAACTCCAGGCGGTTCAGTTCCAGCGACACCGCGACCGTGGGCGGTGATCCGGCGGCCAGTTCGGCGCGGCCCTGCATCCGTCCGTCACCCACGCCGGCCATCAGCGGATCGACGGTCAGCCGGCCGTTCTCGAGCCTCGCCTGGATGCGCGCATCCGGCAGGGCGCGGCCCGCCACCACCAGTTCATCGGCCTTGAGCGTCACGTCGGCGCGGTAGGCGCGCAAGGCCTCGGCGGGGATCTGCGCCGGGCCCTCCGACACCCCCGGTTCGCCCAGCACGGCGGCGATGTCGGCGACCTCCATGTGCCCGGAGGACAAATCGACGGTCAGCCGGGTCGGCCCGCCATCTGCCGCCGGCTCGACGGCCACCAAGCCCGCGACCGCGCTCTCGCCGATGGTGCCGGAGGCATCGGAGAACTGCCAGCGGCCGTCGGTCAGCGTCAGCCGTCCGGCCAGGTCGTAGGGCGGCGAGGTGGGCAGGCCGCCGCCAACCAGTTCGCCCAGCCCCGCCAGGCTCGGACCGGCGCCGGCGATGGTGAGGTCCAGCCCCGTCGGTGCCGGCAGGCCGGTTGCGGTGCCCTGGAGGCTGACGTCATGGCCGCCCGCCGTGACCTCGGCCTCCAGCGGCCAGGGTGCGCGCCCGCGCAGCAGGACCAGCAGATCGCCGCCGGTGCCGGAGGCTTCTGTCTCCCGTTCCTTGTAGGTGCCGCTGGCGTCGTAGGCCGTGCCGTCGGCCGTGGTCGAGAGCGTGCCGGTCAGGTCCGTGTCCTGGCCGGGATCGCGATAGCGGAATCGGCCGTCGTCGACCGTCAGGCGGTCCAGGTCCCGGCCGCTGTCCCCGCTCCCCTGGCTCTGGCCGCCGCCCAGGCCGGCCACGTCCCAGGTTGTGCCACCGTCCCCGTTGCGCGCGAGAAACAGGCGCGGCTGGTCGAGGCCGATTGCGACGGGCTTGAGCGAGAACGACCACAGCGCATCGGCGCTGAAGGTCACGCGCAGGGTCTGCGCCTGCAGCAGCCACGGTTCCTGCGCCCAGGCGGGGTTTGCGACGGCCACATCCTCGGCCATGATCGCCGGTGGATCGAAGACGGACAGGTCCACCGAGCCGTCGATCTGGACCTGACGGTCCAGGCGCGCGCTCAGGCGGTTTTCCAGAAGAGGTTCAAGCCAGAAGGCAGGGAAGGCCAGCGCCACCGCCACCCCGGTGACGAGCACCAGGGCCGCGACGCCCACGACCTTGAGCGCAGGTTTCATGACCACCGTCCGGAGGTTGCAACGGGACGTGCCCGGTCAACGGCTGGATCGGCGTGCGGTTCGGTCCCATGCGGCGGTCCATCCGGTGGTCACCCGGACGGAGGATCGGGCGCCCGCCCCCTTCTGCGGCGCCCTGCCTTGCGGTCTGCCCGTCAGGCGCGGGCGGCCTGGGCCTTGGCCGGCGGCTGGCGCACGGGTATGAGCATGTCGCCCATCTGGCGGAACGGCAGCGGCTGGCGCAGGTGGCGCTCGATGCGTCCGCGGACGGTCTTGGCCGCCAGCGGCTTGACCACCAGATCGTGCACGCCGGACTGGGTGGCGCGCAGCAGGTAATCCTTGGTGATCTCGTTGGACGGCATGAGGATCACCAGCGTCTTCGGATTGACACCGTGCTTGCCCGAGCGCACCGCCTTGGTGAAGGAGATGCCGTCCATCGGCTTCATGCCGTCGTCCACCAGCACCACGTCCACCGGAAAGTTGGCCATCATGTCCAGGGCCTCGTGCCCCGACTTGGCCTCGTGGATATGGGTGACGCCCAGAGTGTTCAGCAGGCTGCGCAGCAGCGACCGGAAGTTGAACTGGTCATCGACGATCAGCACCGACAGCTTGGACCACTGGATCTCGCCCCGGCCGGTCGCCTGCTGCACCAGCTCGGTGGAGCCGTTGTGCGCCAGCAGGTGCTGGGCCAGCGCCTTGTCGGACTTCAGGATGTGCTGGGTGATCCATACCTTCAGGAAATTCATCAGGTCCTTGGCCGTGGCCTCGCCGGCCTGATAGCGGCGGCTCATCTCGCTGACCTGCTTGACCAGGACGGCATGCTCGCGCAGGTGGCCGGGCGACTGCTCGTAGCCGGTCTGCTCCATGAGCTGCTGTTCGCGGCCGAAGTGGAACTCGGTGTAGTCCACCAGCACGTTGAGCACGCTGCCGATCGCATCCTGGTCATCGCCGTGCGCCAGCGAGTCGGCCAGCATGTTGATCTGGTCGATCAGGATCTTGTGGTCGTCGTCGATGAGTGCGAAGCCGACCTTCAGATGCTCGGAAAAGTCGAGAAATGCCATGAAATCCCCCACAAAGCCCATGCGCCCGGCGAGACGTTTGTCGTCTTCTGTCCGCAAGCGCCCCCTGTCGTTCTTGGACATTGCATCATATCAATCCCGCCAAAGATTTCATGGCTATCGACGGCCTATATGCCCAAGGGGTGGGTATCCGCGCGTGTAGACCCATAAGGTGCGGGAAAAATGGGTCTTTCGTTACCTCAGTCGGACGTAGGCTTCCCCGAAGGCCGTAGCGCCGAGCGCCATGATCGTGAAGGAAATGGCAAGGTCGACGAACAGCACGAGGCTGAACGGCAGGCCCAGGCCCACGGCGAAGGCCTCGATGATGGCGCCGAACACAAGCACCGGAACGTGCACCAGCGCCATCAGGCCCAGGAGGCGCAGGCTGTTGCCCTTGGTGATCTCCCAGGCGCGGGCGAAGCTGACGGGCTCCTCGGCGGCGATGGCGGGAAAGACGAAGCTCAGCCGCAAGGACGCCAGGATCAGCAGGATGAACATGCCCACGGCCAGAAGCATGGGCACGGGGGAAACCTGCGTGCCCGAGATCTCTCCGGTGGCGAACGGCACCGCGATGGCGCCCGAGATGACCAGCGGCACCACCAGCACCAGGCCGATGACCACCATCCACAGCAGGAACCGGCCCTCCAGCCGCGTGAAGGCCAGGGGGAAGCGGCCGGCGACGGCGCCGGGGCCGAGCACGACGAGCCGGTACCAGCCCACCAGAAACGGCAGCGACATGGCGAAGTAGGCCAGTGACAAAAGAAGGGCGGGGCCGCCCGGCCCCGCGGGATCGCCGCCGTTGCCGTTGCCGTTGCCGTTGGCGTCCGGTCCGGTGCCGCCGCCCTCGGCGCCCGGCGGCGGGGTCGGGGCCGGCAGGTCGCCGCCGCCCGAGGGCGCGCCGGTCAGATACTCGATGATGCCCACGATCAGCACCACGGCAAGCGGCAGCGATGCGCGGTCGACCAGCGTCCGCCGCTGCCGCCACAGGAAATGATAGGCCTCGGCGGCGACTTCCACGACGGGCAGCTTCATGCGGTCCTCGGTTGGAAAAATGAAAGGATGGTGGGACGATACAGGCGTCGGCGCAGCTTGTCAGCGCCCGCTGTCTCCTTCCACATCGGCATCGGCGGGTGCCACGTCCACCCCCGCCGCGTCCAGGGCCGCCACCGCCCCGGCCGCGTGCAGCAGGGCGCGGGCGGCGCTCCAGCGGTTGCGGATGGCGAGCGCGCCGTCCACCGCAGCGCGTGCCGCGGCGCCGGCGCCGGCGCCGGCGGCGGGGTCGGCTCCGACAAGGGCCTGGGCGCGGTCCGCCCAGACGCGCACCCGCGCCACGCGATCGATCATGGCTTCCAGGCGTGCCTGTGCGGCGCGCGCAGCCTCTGCCCGGACGGCACCATCGGCGGCGGGATGTCGGGTGATGCGGTCGAGCACCGCCACGGCCAGGGTGTCGGTCTCGACGCGCCGGGCCGCCGCCAGCGCCTGCGCCGGCCGGTCGAGCGCCAGCCACGCCTCGGCCACATGGGTCAAGGCGAAGGCGCGGGCGAAGGGCAGGGGAATGTCCTTCGCCATGGCTTGGGCGCGTTCCAGCAGGTCCGGCCGGTGCAGGACAGCCGCGGCGCCGGCCAGGGCGACGGCCCGGTAGCGTGCCTCGTCGATGGCTTGCGTCGCCGCGACCGCCGCGTCGGCGTCGCCCTCTGCCGCATGTGCCGCCGCCAGTTCAACCGCCACCGCCCGCCGTGCCGCGGGTACGGCTTCGGCAGGGAGCGCGCGCAGCAACGGCGCCACGGCCGCGGCGCCGCCCACGGTGGCCCAGGCGGAGACCAGGGCTTCCGGCGGACCCGGCGCCCGGCCCAGAAGCGCCCCGGCCCGGGCAGCATCGCCCTGTGAATGCGCCGCCAGGGCCAGGGCTGCCAGCACCGCCCGGCGATCGTCCTGTCCCGGCACGGCGGGCAGCAGGGTTTCGGCGTGTGCCGCCAGCGCGCTGGCGGCGGACGGGTCCGTGGCGGCGAGAAGGCGCGCGGCCTCGGCGGCGGCGCGGGCGGCCACGGGCGGGTAGCTCTCCAGCGCCGCGACCGCCGCGTGCGCCAGGTCCGTCCGGCCAGCCGCGGCGGCTTCCTCGGCAACGGCCGACAGGGTGGTGAAGACGGTGCGCGGATCATCGGCCAGCCGCAGGGCCGGCCAGGCGTCGTCCAGCCTGCCCGAGCGCGCCACCCGGGCCCGGGCGATGCGGCTGAGGCCCCAGTTGCGCAGTTCCGCATCCATCACCGCCCGCACCGCGCGCCGGGCCGCGTCCAGAAGGCAGGTGGTCGAGGGGGAGGCTTGGCAGGAGTCCAGGGCGGCGTCGGCCTTCGGGCCTGCCTCCGTCACGTCGTCCTCCGGCCGGGGACGCAGGGCGGCACTCAGAAGCGGAGAGGCGGCGACGGCGGCATGGGCGGCGGCTTCCTCGCGGGCGCGGGCGTCCTCAAGCTGGCGCGCCGTGCGCCGGGCCTCCGCCCGGCTGCGCAGGGCCGACAGAAGGTCGTCGTCGACGGGCGTCAGTGTTTCGGGCGGCAGGCCGAGGATTCCGCGCGCACGCCGGACCGCCTGTCCGAAGACGGCGGAGGCGCGGCCATCGCTGGCGCCGTCCCACAAGCCCAGTTCCGCCATCAGCGCCTGGGCCTCGGCCAGCCGTGCGTCCGGCGCGACCAGCTCCCCGGCGGTCCGGCTCGATGCCGTGGGCTCGGGCACGGCGGCGGCCGCGCGCGGCGGCATGACGGCGGCACAGAAGACCTGTAGAGTGGCGAGCACGACGACGGCGGCGCGGCGCATGGCGGGCGGTGTGTCCTTCCTGCGAATCGCCCGACCATAGCAGCCCCGCCGCCGCCGCCGAAGGATCGCGTTACCCCCATCGTCCGCACGCCAGGAGTTTCCATGACCGACGCCACCTCCGCCAGCCCCACCGCGCCCGCCGATCCGTCCACCGGCCGAGACGGCGCCGTGGTCACTGCCGCGCTGCTGGTGATCGGCAACGAGGTTCTGTCGGGCCGCACGCGCGACGCCAACGTCCAGGCCTTCGCCAAGACGCTCGGGGCCCGCGGCGTGCGGCTGAAGGAGGTGCGCATGGTGGCCGACGACAAGGCGGCCATCATCGACGCCGTCAACGCCCTGCGCGCGGCCAACGACTATGTCTTCACCACCGGCGGCATCGGCCCGACGCACGACGACATCACCACCGACTGCGTTGCAGAGGCCTTCGGGCGGAAGGTGGAACTGAACGCCGAGGCCGAGCGCCGCCTGCGCCACCACTACGGGTCGGAGACCATCAACGACGCCCGCCTGCGCATGGCGCGCATCCCGGAAGGGGCGGACCTGGTGGACAACCCGGTCAGCCACGCGCCGGGCTTCCGGCTGGGGAACGTGTTCGTCATGGCCGGCGTGCCGCG